>NZ_CAJLUB010000111.1 GCF_905209685.1 uncultured Veillonella sp.
AATCAATGGTAACTTCAGCTTCATCAACGCCTAATTGTTCCACAACGATTGCTTTTACTTTATCGAAAGTGTTCATTGGTGGTTCACCTCCTTTCAAAGTGTATTTATATATAGTCTAATTTTGAAACTACATCACCATACCGCCATCTACATTGATGACTTGGCCTGTAATATAGTTAGCAAAATCGCTAGCAAGGAATGTTGCTACTGTTGCTACTTCTTCAGCATTAGCCATACGACCCAATGGAATTTCTGCAACCATAGCTTCTTTAACTTTTTCTGGTAATACATCAGTCATATCAGTATTGATAAATCCTGGTGCAATAGCATTAACAGTAATGCCACGACTTGCTAATTCTTTAGCACAGGATTTAGTAAAACCAATTACACCAGCTTTAGATGCTGCATAGTTAGTTTGACCCGCATTACCCATAACGCCTACAACAGATGTCATATTGATAATATGACCAGAACGTTGTTTCATCATGATTTTAGATACTGCTTTAGTTACTAAATATACACCTTTAAGGTTGATATCTATAACAGCATCAAAATCTTCGTCTTTCATACGCATCAATAAACCATCACGCGTAATCCCCGCATTATTTACGAGAATATCAATGTGACCAAACTCTTTATGAGCTTCTTCCACCATAGCTGCAACTTCATCAGCATTAGCTACATTGGCTTTAATTTTAATGGCTTTACGGCCTAAAGCTTGTACAGCTTCAACAGTTTCTTGAGCTGCACCTTCGCTACCGCTATAGTTAACGACCACATCAGCACCAGATTGTGCTAAATTGATAGCTACAGCGCGACCAATGCCACGGGATGCGCCAGTTACAATGGCTACTTTACCCTCTAAATGCATTTTATCGAACCCCTTTCAAAAATTCAAGCGTTTTCTCTAAGGATGCAATGTCTTCAACATTGGCTAATTCCATATCTTTATTGATTTTTTTAGTAAAGCCAGTAAGTACTTTACCAGGACCTACTTCAACGAATCGAGTTACACCAAAGTTAACCATTTCAGCTACGCAATCTTCCCACAATACAGGATTTGCAGCTTGTGTAACTAAGGATTCTTTAATATCGTTTGCATTAGTCAAAATTTTACCTGTCACATTTGCCACTACAGGAATTTGAGCATCGCTCACTTGGATTTTATCCAACTCTTCTTTTAAACGTAGAGCTGCAGGTTCCATCAAACGGCTGTGGAATGGAGCACTTACAGGAAGCATAACAGCACGTTTTGCACCGGCTTCTTTCATCTTTTCTGCTGCAGTTTCTACCGCTGCTGTTTCACCAGCAATAACAATTTGACCTGGGCAGTTGAAGTTAACTGCTTGCACAGAACCAACAGAATCGTTAACCTCTTTACAAATTTCTACAACTTGTTCACGAGGTAAAGCTAGAATTGCTGCCATAGCACCTTTGCCCAATGGCACAGCTTCTTGCATATATTCACCGCGTTTATGAACAACATACACAGCATCTTTAAAATTCAATACACCTGCCGCTACAAGAGCACTGTATTCACCAAGACTATGACCACCTACGATATCAGGTGTAAAGCCTTGTTCTTTAAGAACTTCATAGCAAGCTACAGATGCAGTTAAGATAGCCGGTTGTGTATTAGCAGTTTTAACAAGTTCAGTATCAGGGCCTTCAAAGCACAATTTGGAAATAGAATAACCAAGCGCTTCGTCAGCTTCTTCAAAACGTTGTTTCACAATAGGATATGCATTGTACAAATCTTGTAACATGCCTACTTTTTGGGAACCTTGACCAGGAAAAACAAATGCCGTTTTCATAAGGGCCTCCTTATTTACCAAGACCTTGAAGATTTTTAATTACAGTTTCAGTTTCAGCCATGATATCTTTGATAATAGTTGCACATGGTTTAACATCTGTTAACATGCCAGAGATTTGACCAATCATTACAGAGCCTTCTTTTACATCACCTTCAATAGCAGCTTTACGAAGTGTGCCTGCACCTAAGTTTTCTAAATCTTCTTTGGAACCACCGCTAAATTCAAGGGATTTATATTTATGAGCTAATGCATTATCAATGATACGTACAGGGTGACCTGTTGTTAAACCAGTCATAACAGTGGCACGATCTTTTGCTTTCAATACTGCATTTTTATAGTTTTCATGAGCAATACATTCTTCGGATAATACGAATCGCGTACCCATTTGTACTGCTTGAGCGCCTAATGCAAAGGCTGCAGCCATACCACGGCCATCAGCAATACCACCAGCTGCGATAACTGGAACATCTACAGCATCTACTACTTGTGGAATCAATGCCATAGTAGTAATATCGCCTACGTGACCACCAGATTCTGTACCTTCTGCGATAATTGCATCAATACCACCGCGCAACAAGCGTTTTGCAAGTAATACGGAAGCAACTACAGGAATTACTTTAGTACCGATTTCTTTTAAAGCTGGAATATACACGCCAGGATTACCAGCACCTGTTGTAATAACAGGAACGCGTTCTTCCACAACTACTTCCATAACTTCTTTAACAAATGGAGACATGAGCATAATATTACAACCAAATGGTTTGTTTGTGCGCTCTTTTAATTTGTGAATTTCATTACGGAAAATATCAGGAGGCATATGACCAGCCCCAATGATACCAAGGCCACCCGCTTCGGAAACAGCTGCCGCTAATTCTGCAGTACCGAGCCAAGCCATACCACCTTGTAAGATTGGGTACTCAATCTGCAATAAATCACAAATGTCAGTCTTAATCATCTTGATGTGTCCTCCTTAATACCATTTCAAGACAAGGCTAGCCCATGTAAGGCCTGCACCAAATCCTGCAAACGCAACATTATCGCCGCGTTTGAAACGCCCTTCACGATTAGCTTCGTCCAAAGCTATCGCTACAGACGCGGCAGATGTATTACCATACTTATGTAAATTAACAAATACTTTTTCCATCGGCATATGTAAGCGTTTTGCAGCCGAATCAATAATACGAATATTTGCTTGATGTGGAATAAAGAAATCCAACTCATTAAGTTCCATTCCAGCTCGTTCTAAAGATTTTAAAACAGTACGCCCCATCGTTTTAACAGCAAATTTATATACTTCAGAACCATCCATATGAATGAATGTTAAACCTTCTTCAATGCGTTGGTCATTGGCAACTACGGCTGTACCACCTGCAGGAATACAAAGAGATGGACCACCAGTACCGTCGGCACCCATATCAACACCTTTAATGCCATAACCTTCAGGGACTTCAGATACTACTGCGGCACCAGCGCCATCACCAAAGAGGATACTTGTACTACGATCGTTCCAATTTACTCGACGGGAGAGAATTTCAGCGCCCACAACGAGCACCTTTTTGTATAAACCGGAGCTAATATAGCTAGCTGCAGTAATCAATCCATATACAAAGCCAGAGCATGCAGCTTGTAAATCATAGGCCGCTGCATTCTTAGCGCCTAAATTCGCTTGTAATACACAAGCGGCTGAAGGAATAATCATATCCGGTGTTAAGGTAGCAAAAATAATCACGTCTATATCTTCAGCACTAACCTTAGCCATTTGCATAGCTTTTTTTGCTGCCTCAGTCGCCATATAGGATGTATTCATACCTTCCGGTGCAATGCGTCGTTCCTCAATACCAGTACGTTCTCTAATCCATTGGTCATTGGTATCAACCATTTTTTCTAGATCAAAGTTTGTTACTACATTGTCAGGAAGGAAGCTCCCAGTACCAATGATTCCAACCGGTTTACTCATCATAGTCATACTTCAAGGCTCCTTCAATATCCATTGTTTCTCTTATGTGTTGAATAATCTTACGCTCTACTAAATCTCCAGCAATTTCAATAGCAGTCTTTATCTCTTTTGATTTAGAGCTACCATGGGCAATCATAAAGACCCCATTAACCCCTAAGAGTGGAGCACCACCATTTTCTGTGTGATCTAAGCGTTTAGCCATCTTCTTCAAAGCTGGCTTTACGAGCATAGCACCAATCTTAGCAAAGATACTCCCTGCCATGATGCTATCCTTTACTAATTGTGCAAGACCTGTTACTAGACCTTCCGCAAATTTAAGTACCACATTACCTACAAAGCCATCGCATACAACAACATCTACGGCCCCTTTAGGAATATCACGGCCTTCAATATTACCTTTAAAATTGATGGTTTTCATACGTTCCAAAATTGGATATGTGGCTAGAACGACATCGTTCCCTTTTGTGGCTTCTTCGCCAATATTTAACAATCCTACTGTAGGATTCTCTTTACCTAATAAAAGTTTTGCATATTCAGAGCCCATCAAAGCACCTTGTACAAGATGTTTTGGTTTACTATTGGAGTTAGCACCTGAGTCTAACATAACAGTAATACCACTCACTGTTGGCATCGGAGTAGCAATAACTGGGCGATCGACCCCTTTAATGCGACCGAGTCCAAACAATGCAGCTGCTACAGCAGCACCTGTGCTACCAGGAGCAATTACGGCATCGCAAATATTATCACGAACTAAAGATGTCGCTACCACAACAGATGCGTCCTTTTTCTTACGCAATGCTTGTCCTGGATGCTCATCCATACCGATGACTTGACTGGCATGATGTACAGAAATGCGTGGATTCTTAGCTTCATTATTAGCTTCTAATATATTAAAAATTTGCTGCTCATCGCCGACGAGCACCACTTCAATGTGTTCATTTGCTCGTACGGCTTCAATGGATCCTAGTACAGTCTCCAATGGAGCAAAGTCGCCACCCATGGCGTCTATTGCAATTTTCATAATCTACACCCTATTCTCTACGGATTCCATAATAAATTTTGCGCGAAATACTTCTTTTATTTTATCTCTTATAATGACCCAAATAAAGAACTTATTACCACGGCGACGCACAATTTCTGCTTTTGCCACCAAATTAGTACCAGCTCCTACTGGGTTTTTATATTTTATATTTCCAACCTCCGCAGAACAAACAGTAGTCCCCATGACTACCTTTGCGAGGGAATTCGCTTGAGCATATAAATACTGTGGTTCTACATATCCAAATCGATCTTCCATGTCTGCAGTAGTGCGCAACATCGATAATGCTTGTTGCCCTTCCGTGACATCAATCAATTCACCAACCACTTCGTACGGTACATGTTCTACCGTTTCTTGTGACTGACCTGTAGCCATGACGCGTATGCGTTCACGCAATTCAGGAATCCCCAACTCTAGCCGATCAAGACGAATAGTTGGCACACTTACATTAAAGTGTGTTGCCAATTCTTCATCAGTAAGAAATGGCGTAATATTCAGTTTTTCTTGTAACTGCTTTTGGCGCTCTTGCTTCTTTAACCGACTCATGGGACCACCTTTTATGACCTAGTATTAATATTACATCCTAAGTATATACAATAATTCCCCTATTGGCAAGGCTTTTCATACATATAGTAACAGATTTTCCTCATATATACTAAATATAGATATTATTTTATATTTAAGTATCGTTTTGTTTATAAAAGTATAAAAAAATGCCACTATTCTACAGCTTTATATTACTATAAAATAGCGGCACTGACTAATGCATATGAAGTATATTAAGTTATATATATTACTAAAAGTATACAAAAGCATACAAAAAAGACGCCTACTACTACAGTAGGCGTCTTTTTTCCGCTCACATATTAAGCATTAGCTACTACTTGCTCACCTTTATAGTGACCACATGTAGGGCAAACACGATGAGGCATCTTAGGTTCGTGGCATTGTGGACATGCTACATAACCAGGAGCTTCTAATTTCCAATTAGCACGACGGCGATCGCGACGGCATTTAGACAATCTACGCTTAGGTACTGCCATTATCTGCACCTCCTTAGTACAATCATTAGGACAATCTATCATCTTTCTCATCAAGCAAAGCACGTAACTCTGCAAATCGAGGATCCACCACAAAGGATTCACAAGAACAAGGTGAAACATTTAAATTTGCTCCGCAATGAACGCACAATCCTTTGCAATCATCCTGACATAACACTT
>NZ_CAJLUB010000112.1 GCF_905209685.1 uncultured Veillonella sp.
ACATGCAGCGGTCTACATGTATTACGGGCTTTCCTGCTCCCCTATACCTAGCGTACTGTAAAGCAGTTACGTTCTTATTGTGAGAGAGAGTATTATATACCAAGTATATAATCTTATGATTGGGAGGGAACCACAATGCATAAGGGGCCCCCTGAACGACAGACGGCATAGGAGAGAGTCAATGTTTGTCTATCCAATCCAGAGGGCTGCGTGTGTAATTGTTTATTGTGTGTAAGTGTATTGTGTATGTGTGTAAGTATGTGTGTATAGTTTTGTGTGTTTAGTGTTCGTGTATTAAAGGGGTTTGCTTTACAGTGGCATAGGATATGGATTAACTTATTTTACTGCCATACCTGTTTTTGCATCCAACACGATGGATACAGGTTTATTTTGTGCATCATGGAACTCTACAGTATAAATAGGTTTACCGTTTTGGTTTGCTACAGACCAAGAGTTAATACCAGTTGCTACGTTGCCAGTTTGTGCGAAGGCTGCATTGATCGCCACATGTGGAGGTAACACAGTACCAGCATCAATAGCACTAGCTTCCATAGATGCATCATATGCTTTAGGAGTACCTTCAGTTACATTACCAGATGCCACATCTAGAGTCATGGAATGGGCACCACTAGTATTGAAACCGTCTACTTCATAGATAGCAGTTTTATCGGCAGCTTTGAAGGATACATTAGTAATCTTAGAGTCGCCATATTTATTTTCAAATTGGTCGATTAAATAATTCGCACCAATTACGAAAATACTATTTTGATCGACTACGCCTGCTTGCTTACTTGTTGTGCTAGGTTGTGATTTTCCACTTTTAGAGTTTTTTTTTCCTCTTTAGTAGTTTCTTTTTTGTCAGCTTTTTTATCTGCTTTTACTTCTTTAGTTTCTTTTACAGCTTTATCAGCTTTAACTGCTTTGTCAGCTTTTACTTTAGGCGCTTTGTGTGCTTGCGCTTTTTTAGTATTTTTTTCTTCTTTATTAGCTTCTACTTTTTTATCTGCTGCACGCACTACTTTAGCTTCGCTAGGAGCTTTTGCCACAGCTGCAGTTTCAATTGTAGGAGTTGCTGCTGCAGGATTAGCTGCTGCTGGAACTACAGTGTCTTGAGCTACTGGAGCTTTTACGTCTTGAGTTGCTGTTGGAACTGGTGTAGTATCTTGAGCTACTGGTGCAACTGGAGCCACTTCAACTTTAGCCGCTGTTGGTACAACTTTAACTGCTGGAGTTACTTCTACTTTAGCTGTTGCAGGAGCTACTTCTGTTTTAGCTGCTGCTGGAGCTGCTTCTACTTTAGCTGCTGGAGTTACTTGAATTGTAGGAACCACTTGATGAGTAGCAGGTTCTGCGACAGGAGCTGTAGTAGCTGCTACCTCTTGAGTTACAGGAACTGGTGTTGCTTGTTCAGCTGCTGTTACTGCTACAGTAGCACCAAATACGCCAGCTACTGCTAAAGCAATACTACTTTTCAAAATAGATTTTTTCATAATATCCTCCTTGATAATCCATATATATGCAAAACTACGCATATATATTTTTAACCAACTCGGTGTTATCGTTATAGTTCCAAAACATATATCTAGCGTGGACTGTAGATATATAGTCTGGAAATTCCCGATATATTTGAGTTCTGTCTTTTGACTGGACACATATTATCCATAATCTATGAAATAAAAATGTAGAACCCATTGGTCTAGCTTATTTTGGCGTGAGTCTAAAATGAATTTATATGTAATTTAAATGAAATTCTATAGTATTCGATTTGCAATTAAGTATTCTATGAATCAAATCTAAAAAGCTATATATCCCATGTCTAAAGGAATCATGGCCTCTCATTGTAATTTTCATAATCTAAACATCCCATTTCATGAGCAAACTTTCACAAAAAAACTCCTTAAAACTATCATTTACTACAAAAAAGACAGTTTTAAGGAGTTTAATTCTTATATTTAAAATAATAAGCCTTTGACTATTAAGTTATATTTACTAATTACAATGAGGTTTAATCATCAAATTTAACAGATAATAAAGTACCATTCATAGCATCAATTCGTACATCTACCTCTTTGTCACCTTCTGTTCCGAAGCTAACTTTGTATACTATTTTACCTTTATCATACTGTACAGACCACCCATTAAGGCTTGTCGCTTTGCCTTGCGTTTGAGCATACGCAAAATTAACTACCGCTGCTGGCGGTAAGATTTCACGAGGATCAAAGGATTTTTTCTTTAACGATTTATGGAAGTCCCCTTCACGTTTTTCAAAGATTTGATTTGTGGCATAGATATACGTAAGCTCATATTTGCCACTTTCATCAAAACCGTCTACATCATATCTAATTTGCCCACCATCCGCATCAAAGGCGATTTCTGTGATAGCTGCATTTGGATGATTCTGAATAAATGCATTTAATAAACCATTGGCACCTACAATCGCTGCATGGTTTCCATCAACAACGGCAACAGTTGGTTCTACCGCTACTAAATGGGCTGCACTTGCATTTGGCATACCAAACACTGCTGCCAAGGCTAATACAAGGCTACCTTTTACAAATAAGGATTTCATAGGCTCCTCCATCTCTCAAACAGGACCATAGTGTGTATATATACAATTATACACTAAATCGATACGATTTATTAATCTTTATTTATAATATTAATGCATAGACAACTCCCCTATGATACAATGCACGTAGAATATTTTTTACTACAAGTGAGACGATTATGATTTCATTATATCCTACTATATATCACACATTTCAATGCAAAGCAGATCGATGTGAAAATACATGTTGTCAACTTTGGACCATCGATATCGACGAGACTATTGCTGAACGCTATCACACCATGACAGGCCCTCTTGGTGAAAGCTTACGCCAAGCTATCACTGTCGATGATGAGGGCAGCCATTTCGTATTTTCTAAGGAACAACCAATGTGTCCATTGCTCAACGAACAAGGACTATGTAAGGTTGTGCTCGAACTCGGAGAAGAAGGCTTATGCGATACGTGCCATATGCACCCGCGTTTTTATAAATATATTGAAGATCTCGAACTATGTGGGGTTGGTCTATCCTGCGAAGCATCGGTTGAACTACTCGCAGAGGATACTCAATCTGATCAGGTAATCTTTACCATTGAAGACGATGATAGCGAGTTTAGTCCTGACGAGCGTTTAACTATTCAGAATATATTTGAACTATTAGCCCTTGATATAGATTCATCATACTTTCAATACAGCCCAAATCCTGATGTACAGTATTATGCGAAACTGTTAGATTTATACGATACAACAGAGCCTATCGATGAAGAATGGACTGTACAAATTAATACATTATCTCATGACATAGAAAAACTTATTACCGCTGTACAAAGCTATATAGCAAATCACGATATGGGGCTATTCAACAAGGTGTTCCAATACATCTTATATCGTCAAATCGATATGCTAGCAGACTATTCTTTGGAATCTATCCTCTCCTACGCAAGAGATGGTGTAGAATACATACTAATCACAAGTGCTATAGAGGGTTCACCGCTTAAACAAGTCGCAAGATGGTCCCAACAAATCGAATACGATGAAGACAATGTAGAACTACTATTACAACATTATGATTCTCTTCAATAATGACAAACTACTTTTACTAAAATTTCATTCAAAGCAATAAAAACCTCCTAGTATAAAACTAGGAGGTTTTATGTATTTACGCAAAGAGTATGCGCATAATCCAGTTATATAAAAGGTTAATAATATATAGAACTATATATACAGCGCCTACAGTGATAGGCTCTACTTTCATAATCCGAGATAAAAGCATGACGGCTACGTAGATAACGGCACCAACGTAAGCTAATGCTAAGGGAACTAATAGAATCATTAAAAATGGCGTAATATAAATGCAAATAATAGATACCAAAATTAATGCTAGCCCAAGTGCGCCTGTATAGCCCTCCACATAGGCAGTACCCATTAATACTTGCTTAAAATCAAACTCACGTTCTAAAAGAACGCTCAGTAATTTCCAAAGTATAAAGCTACCTACAAACCAATAGATTCCAAGGCCTAAAATCTCTCTCAATATAGAAAATATGCCATATACAGCCGGTATAAAGCCAAATAAAAAACCTCCAAAGGTCATGGCTAGCGGTAATAATACAATACCTAAGGCAAAGCCTAAAATATGAGTGGCACACCAACCGGCAAGGCCAGCTTTAATACCCTTTTCAAGGGTACCAAACCAGAAGATTTCATCGATTCCCTTCTTCGGTGAACGCACCAGCAGGGATATTTCTCGTAAAAATGTCGTATCCATAACTAACTCCGCTCTCAACTATACTATAAATTTAATTATATCATAAATTTCCAAATTTAAATTATGTATAATTAATTTTAATATAAATTAAAACAAAGAAATACCGCAAGACTTTCATCTTGCGGTTATACTACATTATTATCTTATATTATTTAACTAGGGTATGTACAAATCGGATCCATTGAGGCAATACCGACACTGATAGCAACGCCACAATAAACATAATAATATATGTTTTTACGATACCTAATTCAACATAGCGGCGCATGAGCTGAGCCCCAATAAAGACAGCATAATATTGACTAAACATGGTTACAAGATAGGCCATATCCCCTACATATTTCGGCATAGATAGATAAAATAATATGAGCCCCACTATATGGATCAACACTAATACTACGGTACGCAGTGCATTCGTATAAGCTAAGCCATAGATATAGTTTCGCATCACGCCCCTATAGGTCCCAGTACCACCTAGCAATACTAGTAATCGCCATATAACAAAGGCACCTATGATAATTTGAAAAATTAAAAAGGATGCATTTGCCAAAGCACTAACCAGATCAAAATGTGTGAGACCAGTCATGCGTTTTATGCCTAATGCGGGAGACACAGCTTTCACTATGAACGGCAAAGCATAGGTCGTTACATATAATACAATTGTAGATATTATAAGATTTAGTATAGCTCGAGTATAGGTTCCATTTCTAATAATATTTTGAAAGGATCTGTCACTCAATTTTGTAAATAAATGTAATATGTCCTTATACCAAGTCATAATACTCCTTATATATTATCGAGTTAATGTATATAGCACTTCACATAATAGTGATGCTAAAATAGCAATTAACATAATGCTTAGTCCTTCATAAAAACTGCCATTAATACATGCTCCGGCTATACGCCCCATGGTCTGTAGTAGCAATACAGTACTAAGAATGCATAAAACAATCATGCAAAAGCCAATAATGGCTTGCAATATAATCGGTATGGATGTAAGAATCAACATAATACCTGCCGTAAGCGTAATCATAGCTACTACTAGTTGAGCAAAGGCCATCATATGTAATACACCGGTAACTACGCCACGAATGTAGAACTTACGCTTTTGCAACATAGCGTAACCTAACAAGATACCGGACATAAGCGCCGCTTTTAAAATTACCCACGTAAAGCGACCTACATTCCAAAACTCACGAGGCTTACTTAGCTGCTCAAAAAAGACTTGTATTTCATGCTGCCCTACGGGAAGCGAAAACAATTGCCACTTTACCAAAAGCGATGAATTACGTATAAATGCTCGTATAGCATCTAAATAGACGCTTTCACCAACGATGGTAAATTGATAACATATGAGGGCCAATACCAACATCCATGCAAGCTGTCCATAGGTAACATCATAGTGGTACATGCGCGGATGTTTTTCTTCAATGGGGTTTAATAAGCGATAAACGAACTCTAATAAACCTCCCATCATGCCTCTCACCACCTTTTACACAACAAGAATAGCACCATTCTATATAGAATGATGCATCACACAACACAACGATTACGAATTTATAACAATTATTTTATTTTTAATTCATACTCTGTTCATCATTATAACACAAAAGCAAGGTATATTCATACCTTGCTTTCATATTTTTCATACTATGTAATTATCTAGATGTAGCAAGCATAACCATGCCCACCA
>NZ_CAJLUB010000113.1 GCF_905209685.1 uncultured Veillonella sp.
TAACGGTCGCCCATCATAACGTTCATCATAGCCATTGTACCAACGATTTGGGATGTTGGAGTTACCAATGGAGGGTAACCCAAGTCTTCACGAACGCGTGGCATTTCATCCATAACGTCGAAGAAGCGATCGCCCATACCCATTTCGTTCAATTGGTTTTGAGTATTGGACAACATACCGCCAGGAATTTGGTAACGACGAACAGCTGGGATTACATCGCTAGCTGGTTTCAAGTTGAATTCTTCAGCGATTTGTTGTTTTACTTTACGGAAGTGGTCAACTAATGGAATGTATTTATCAAGGTCAAGGCCAAGATCCCATTCAGTACCTTTGAACATTTCGATCATAGTTTCAGTAGCTGGTTGGCTAGTTGCATGAGCAAATGGGGAGATAGCAGTATCGATGATATCTACACCAGCTTTAGCAGCTTCCCAGTATGTAGTGCTTGCAAGACCGCAAGTGAAATGGCTGTGCAAGTCGATTGGCAATTCACCAAAACGTTTTTTGAATGTGGAAACTAAATCATATGCATCAGCAGGTCCTAACAAACCGGACATATCTTTGATACAAAGGGAATCAGTACCCATTTCTACCAATGTTTCAGCTACTTTCAAGAAGCTTTCAGTTGTATGAACTGGAGAAATAGTATATACCATTGCGGATTGAACGTGTGCGCCTGCTTTTTTGGAATATTTAATAGCAGCTTCCATGTTACGAGGGTCGTTCAATGCGTCGAAAATACGGATACGGTCAATACCATTTTTTACAGCAGCTTTACAGAATGCTTCCACTACATCATCAGAGTAATGTTTGTAGCCCAACAAGTTTTGACCACGAAGTAACATTTGTAGTGGTGTATTTTTTACATTAGCTTTTAATTTGCGAAGGCGTTCCCATGGATCTTCATTCAAGAAACGAAGACAGCTATCATAAGTAGCGCCGCCCCAACATTCAAGAGCTTCATAACCAATTTCATCTAAAAGGCCAAGCACTGGTTCCATTTGTTCATAACGCATGCGAGTTGCCAAAATAGATTGATGACCGTCACGAAGAACGGTTTCGCAGATTCTTAATTTTTTAGCCATGTTAATCCTCCAAATCGAAATAGTTTTGTGTATGTAATTTTATACATCCACCACACAACTATCTCATACCTATTTTTTTACGATTTTTGTAGAACTTGCTCACACAGGCAAATACTCTACAAATCGTTAAGACATACTTATATTAGACTACTTATAGAATTCTTTGTCAACAACCACATTATGCAATTTACTCATGATTTCATGTATTCTTTTATGATTTTTTCGTGATGGAACTCACAATAAAGTGCTAAAAAGCTAGAGTTTAACGTGTATTTTTAATCAAATCTTCTTCTTATTAATTGCTCTTTTTAATGAGAAACAAAAATTTATTTCGTAATAATTTTTAGTTATTATTTATCAGCTTTCAAAATATATCGGTATTTATAAATCTAGTAATTCGACAATCATCGGTACACTTATAACCTTATCAATTTTATTGATAATAACCCCCTTACTTCTACATTTTATAAATATACAAAAGAACCTACCTTTTATAGGTAGATTCTTTTACTAAATGCTCTTTATCATGTTATTTTTCAGGTTTTACCTTTTTAGGTGCTGTTTCAAGAACAATATTTTTACCATCTCTTTTGACTTGGATAGAGAAGTCCCCTTCCCCTTCTTTAAAGTATTCCATCTTAATGTCGAGCAACATTTTACCAATTAATGTTTCTACCTTATCTGTAAGGAATTCACGATAAAATGCATCTTCCTTTTGTTTTGTACTTTGATGTACTACAGGTTTCTTTGCAGAACGTTCCATATCTAGCATAGTATCTTCAAAATTTTCAGTATCTTTAAAGTTTTTCATCATATCCGCATCGGATAAACCTTTTTGAATTTTAAACTTTGCCATGTTTATCTCCTATCAATTCGAAAATCGCCTTTTTCACTCGTACTGAGTCAATACCAGACATACAATATTGATCAGGCTTAGGACAACGTCGTTTACGACAACCTAAGCAATCTAACTCATCATTAACAAGAACCTTAAAGTTTCCCGTTAATGGACCCCACAGTTTAGGATCCGTAGGGCCAAATAATGCTACTACTGGTTTATTTAAAGCCAATGCAATATGTAATGATCCTGTATCAGCAGTCACTATTACATCGCAACTTTCAATTAAAGCCCCTACCTCTTGAAGTGTGGTTTTACCCAGCATATTTAGCATAATTTTATCAAGGCCATCAGCTGTTAAGGAATCCATCAATGGTTTGTATTGAGTAGCCTCCTTTGGACCACCTAGACAAACAAAATTAGCTCTATACTGAAAGGATTTAATAAGAGAATACCATTTCTCTTGAGGCCACTCTTTCGTCACCCAGGACGTGCCCAACACAAGACCTACACGTAGTGGCTTTTCAACTTTGCTACGCTCCAAAGATGTGTCATAACTAATTGATTTCCACTGTTCTTCTGCCCAAACTTGCAAATCAGATGGCACAAAAAAGTCCATGTGGTATAGCTTTTTACCAGCTGCCCCATTTGTTATACAAGGTTTTACATTATCCTCAGAAACAGCACTGGATACATTTAGGTCACTATGCTCTGTAACGGCAATATTCAGTAATTCTGCTACCTCTATATATCGCTTGATAACATGATCCGTACTTGGCTTTGCTTTGTAGTTTGTAAACAGCCAATTTAGTTCTTTTGTACCACCAAGGCCAAGGCGAATAGGTGCACCTGATGCTAATAAAACGAGCCCTGTTATTAGTCGCCCTTGTACATCGACAGCCACATCAAATTTATATGGTTTCAACTTATCTCTAAGTTCCCACCACATGCGCCACATCGTTGGAATATGTAGTTTTTTAGAATGTGCTTCGTATTCATCCCGTTCCCATGGAATGATTTCATCTACATAGGGATTGTTTTTTAAAAGTTCTACCATACTAGGTGTTACAATCCAATGGAGCTTTGCCTCTGGATAGTGCTCTTTAATCCAGCGTGCTGCAGGTGTAGCATGTAGTATATCGCCTATGTAGCTGAGTCGTACAAATAATATATTCATATATATCCTTTTAGTACAAACTAGTATAGGAATAAAGCCTTTATAATGAATCATTATAAAGGCTTTTTCTTAAGATTTCTTTTTGCTATCACTAGAAGATTTAGAAGATGTATCATCTTCTGTTACCTTCGTAGTTTCGTCACTACCATCCTTAATGATAGTTTTTACATCAGACAATGTTAATTCATTGAATGTTGTTGGATGATTGTATTTATAAACTGGTTTGAAGCCTACACCGAGTTTACCAGTGTAAACAGTTAAGGCATTGTTATCCTCATCAACACGAGCAATATAGATAGTTTTATCCATATCAACACCGATTAAGCGGAATCGTCCTGGTGGATTGATAACACGCCAACCACCTTCAATACCATTAAACATGAAGATATCCCCAGTCTTGACATTATCATAGAAGAATCTATCTTCATCATAGAATACGCCGATATGACCAATATCTGTAGCTTGCATATAAACGCGACGCGTATCATAGTTAGCATCGGTACGATAAATGCGATATGCGTTTTCTTGAACCTTTACCTTCATGTAAACAACGTTTGTCGCTTCGGAATATGCAGCATCTACGATTTTACTGTTACGAGGCAAATCTTCAAGTTTTGTATCTACTTCATGTTCAGGATCGTCCGCATTTAGACGGGCCATAACAACCTCTCTAGAGTCATATAGACCCATGATAGCATAGTTACGGTCAGGCATCCAGCTGAAGTAACTAATAGAACGGCCCTTCAAATCAATCGTTGTAGGCTTGCTTTCATTAGCCTTATAAATTTTTAAAGAGCTTTCAGTAACAACCGCCATGAACTGACGGTCATAAGATACATATTTAGTCCCTTCCTTTACATCAGGAAAGTTCTTAGTATCATCCTTAGACGCGCCGGCTACATTAAAATCCGTAGTCGGTGCAAACATATATTGATCAAGGTATAGGTACACCCCACCTTGCAGAAGAATACCTACCGCAAAGGCGCTCAGTACACGCGTAAAAGGTTTCATGTGTCCTCCTATTTCACGATAAACGCCGTTGGGATCATGCGTTCCCCTAACAAATCGGCTGGTTTGTTTACTACTTTACCATTGAGGTATAGGGTAGAACTAGAACCACCATCTAAATTCGCTGCAATATAACAGCCTTTTTCATATAAAATATCTTGCACATCACGCAAGGTAGCTCCAATAGAGTACCCTGGTTGACGACCATCGATTACGAGGAATAACACTGTACCGTCTTTCTTTTGACCGATAGCAGTACGTGGGCCAACACCCCATCCGCCATCACCTTCAGTAATCATCTTCTTACCATCTACGATAAGAGGCGGACCAAAGGTAATACCTTCCATGGCTTTCATATCACCAAGTTGAGTTTTATCATAATTACCAGCAATAAGGTTACCAGATTTAGAGAAACCTACGAAGTCTACTGCTTCATCAGGACCTACATCCTTACCGATAACATATTCTCCATCATGCAAGATAAAGCCATAAGGCAAGCGACCTGTACCAGTACCATTAGGATCGTGGAAACCACCGCCGTTGATAGCAGCTACCGCATTATTCATTTTAGCAATATTACTTGTAGTATCGCCCTTTTCTTGAATGTTAGCCGCAGTACCTACTTGGATACGACGAGGATCTGGAATTTCTAAGATATAGCCTACATAACGAGCAGACTGAATCTTTTCAAGGTTCAAAGACTTGTCTTCACGGGCATTAAACTTGAATAAATCTTGGCTTTTCACCACGCCAACAGTACCTAAAATAGATTGTAGTTCTTCTTCATTAAATAGCCACGTAATGTAATGAGGATGGCGAGATTGCAATATAGCACCGATAACAGCGCGCTTTACATTATTAAATGGTCCAAAGAGCACCACGAACGGTGAGGTCACAACGGTAAATAAGAACACCATGATGATGAACTTTACCCAATTCTTTTTGAACAATGTATTTCTCCTTATAAATCAGTGAAATGCTCGGTGCTAATGCGTTCTTCAAAATGCTTGATATCTACCGCATTACCGACCCAAACACGCAAAATATTATATGGATTATCACCAGTATGGGCCCAGCCAGATTTCATGGCCATGCTCATTTTAATGCCTGCTTTCTTAGTAGCCGCATCGGTAAATTCATTTTTATCTCCATAAGGGTAACAGAACCAAGGATTATCCTTGATACCTACTTCTTTTGCAAGAGCTTCTTGAGCCTTCGTAATATTTTCTATTTGCTTAGCTTCAGACAATTGTCCCATTTCGATATGTTGGAACCCGTGATTAGAAATGGTGATACCATTCTTATGCATTTCACGAATTTGATCCCAAGTTAACCGAGTGCCTACATCGCCAGGATTGATAAACACAGTAGCTGCAAAACCATATTCTTTCATAAGTGGATATACGATAGAATACGTATCAGCATATCCGTCATCAAAGGTTAATACAACTGGTTTCTCTGGCACTGCAGCACCATTTACAACGTATTCATACAATTGGTCCATCGTCAATGGATTATAGCCATTATCCTTGAGGAACTTCATTTGTTCTCTGAATAAATCCTCACGAATAACCGCATCATTATCTTTATCGTCGCCAATTTTATGATACATAAGGACAGGAATGCCCGATGGATGTACCATCTTAACTTCTTTTGCTGGTGGCGCTGAACTAGTGGGCTCTGTTTTTTGTGAAAGCAATCCACAACCTGCCACCAGCATTGCCAAGGCCACAACTAATAGTGTTACTAACGGAATCCGTTTCATAGGTCCTCCTCTATCAGAACACAATTATATACAGAATATTATAACATTTCTATGAAGAATAGTAAAAA
>NZ_CAJLUB010000114.1 GCF_905209685.1 uncultured Veillonella sp.
ATCATGGCTGGATTGCCAAGGTTTGCTGCCCTTCTAGCTACGCGGCGGGCGTTCTCAAAGTCCCCTTCGTCGATATAGATATTGCGCAAATTTCCTTGGAACATGGCAAGCCCATTATAGAGCGCTTTATTAAGCCATCTTTTCGCCAAATCCGATGCGTTTTCTTGCAATTTCTCGTCTGATGTTGTCCCTTGTAAGGCTGCAATCCGATCGTGTATGGAACCGCCTTGTAGACTTTGTTGGAAGCGTTTAGCCCAACTTAGAGGCGGTGGCGTAATCATATCTTTTGCTGATTCAATGCGATTGTCGTCGCGCCAGAAAAATACATTGCCAATTACATACTGGCAATAGGCGTCGTCTTGCTCTGCATAATGGTGGACAATGCGGAATGCATCGTCAAAGGAGATTTGCATATCCTTTTCCACAGTAGGTGTAATAGAGCCTTTAATGCGCAATGCTTGTAAGTTACCAATAGGACTACAACGGCGAATACTATCGTGTAAGCATTGATAGGTGCGCATATTGTCCTCTGGGAAATTAGATTCCTCCCACGTAAAGCGGGGGCCAGCATAAACGCGTGCTAAAAGGGCATATGCATCACCTAGCTCGCGTGCTTCTGGATCATTAGCGATTTTAAGCACATCCTCTTTGCTTTTAATTTCGCTTTCAAGAAGGGTAGACATATCATTTCGTAAGGCTCGATGATTAGTTGACACTGCATCTTGCTGATTGTTAACAATCAGTTCAAGCTGACGCAAACCCTCTTGGGCCGCTTTTTGATTATAAGATGTAAAAATCATGTGGAAGACCTTTTGTAGGCGTTCCGTAAAGTACTGTGCCATAAGGCCTCCTTTAATTAGTTACATTTACTATAGAATACGTATTTATTATATAACGAACGCAAGGGACCGTAAAAGAGGGATAGAATAAAAAATCCCCTCTGAAAAAACTTTGAAATCACAATACTGTGGGTTCTGTAGTCTTTCAGAGGGGTCATATTTATCCTAGTTCATAGGGATAGATATTATTTTTTGTTGTAATCGCCGAACCATTTGTCGTAGATTTTTTGGTAAGTGCCGTCTTCTTTAAGTTCTTTAAGAGCTTTGTTAACAGCTTCTTGTAAAGCTTTGTTGCCTTTTTTAACGCCAAGAACTGTACCTTCAGCTTTAGTAGGTTCGCCTACGAGTTTAAGGTCTTGATCAGCACCTTGTTTGAGGTAGTACATAGCCACTGCATTATCGATGATAGCACCGTCGATTGTACCAGCTTTCAATTCCATGAAGATATTAGCATTGGAATCGATTTGTTTTACTGTTGTACCAGGAATTTTTTGAGCCATTTCAACAGGGATTGTACCGATTTGAGCACCTACAGTTTTACCTGCTAATTCATCCATGTTGTGGATTGTTGTGTTGTCTTTACGAACAACTGTGATGAAACCGCCTTGGTCGAAGTATACATCGGAGAAGTCCAATGCTTTTTCACGTTCAGGTGTAGCGTTGATACCTGCTGCGATCATATCGATATCGCCAGATTGAACTGCTGGAATCAAAGCATCGAAGCCCATGGATTTGAATTCCATTTTTAAACCTAATTTTTTCGCAATTGCTTCGGACAAATCAACGTCGAAACCAACGTATTTGTCGCCTTCAGTGAATTCGAATGGTGGGAATGTAGTTTCAGAACCTACACGCAATACACCTTCTTGTTGTGTCATTTTTGGTTTGTCATTGCCACAACCAGCCAATAAACTCATTGCTGCTACCGCTACGAGGGCGATGGCTGTCAATTTTTTGAACTTAAACATAGAAACCTCCTCAAACATCCATATACATGGTTTATCAAATTCTGTTTATATTGTACGGAATTTTACAATAATAGGCAATAACATTGTATAATTAAGAGTAAATGAGTTTTATATTTATCATTATATTTAAAATTTTTATTTAAGATGGCTCTCTCTTAGGCCATATTTTATAGTAATATAACATTTTCCATTTTAGGTTGTAGAGCATCTTCATTCTTTACAATCATTGACGTATATATGGAGGCACTATGTCCCTTATCAATACATTTTCTGATCTTTGTAAAAGCTTCGCACCTGATGCGTTTGCTATCAATTATACATTAGCTAAGAACCCTGAACTGTCGAGTCATGAATTTGAGTCCGTTAAAACGATCGGCGCTGTTCTTGAAAAACATGGCATGGATGTTACCTATGAATTCTGTAATTTGCCGACAGCGTTCAAGGCTTCTGTTGTGAAAGTAGATCATCCAAAAGGTCGTTTGGCAATTTTATGTGAATACGATGCACTCCCTGAAGTAGGCCATGCATGTGGTCACTCTGCCAGTGGCTCTATGAGTGTTCTGGCAGCATTAACACTACATAAAATGCAACAAGACGGCGTTGCTTTCAATATGGACATTGATATTATCGGTACACCTGATGAAGAAGCCACCGGCTGTAAGGTGGATATGTGTAACGCAGGGGTGTTTAAAGATTATGATTTTGCTATCATGGTTCACCTTGATGGGGAAGAAACACGACCTAATTCACAATTCTTGGCGCTGGACTGTTTCCGCGCTCGTTATCATGGTAAACCAGCTCATGCAGCTGGTGAGCCTTGGAATGGTATTAATGCGGTGAATGGGGTGCAACTCGCCATCCATGCTATGGATATGATGCGTCAACAAGTACGACCAGAAAGTCGTATTGGTACGTGGATCATTGCTGGTGGTACTGCATCCAATGTCATTCCTGAATTTGGCGAATTAGAGGTAACCGTACGTCATACTGAACGTGAATATTTGAATGGTCTATCTGAACAGATTAAGAACATCTTTGAAGGGGCCGCTCTCTGTACTAGCACTACTGTAGATGTAGAGTTCTATGGCAATCCTTATGATGATATGAACCAAAACCATAGAGGAACAGCTCTCATTGAAGACGTAATGTCTGATATGGGCATTGATTTCAAGCCAGGCCCAGCAGATATCGGGGGCAGCTCAGACATTGGTAATGTTAGCTATCAATGTGCTGCATTACATCCTAAATTGCGCCTTGCTGGGGAAGATAAGGTGTGCCACTCTAAAGAATTCGCTGCAGCTATGCTAGAATCTACTATTGAACAAACAATTGTGGATGGAGCCAATATTATAGGCCGCACCTTGTTACGATTGGTAGAAAATCCAGCTGTATTAGAAGAAATCGTTGCTGAATTTAATGCAACTAAATAAAGCGTTTTCTATATCTATCAGGATGGCTGTAATAGTGTAGGTAGAATTCGTGGTCTTTTTCAGATTTATTAATGATGGATGATAATGAGATGTTTCCGTTTATAAAGCTCTGAATTTTGGTGAAATAGGCACCTAACTCACGGTCGTGATAATAGAGCGTCCAGACCACGTTATTTCCCGCGATGACTGGAATGTACTTAAACTCAAGGAATTCAAATAAACCAGCGATAGTGATATCATCTGGAACGACAAATTCCTCCCGATGATGATTCATATCATCGCCTGCACAAACTGCATCTCGATCAATTATGATACGCATATGATTTCACTTCCTATCTATGCCTTATATACTATCTATGTCTTACATACTATCTGTGTATTCTTTTAACAGATATATTTGTAACTATTACTGTACTACTGATTGAAAATAATATCTATCCATTTATATACCGTATTAAAGGAGACATCATGTCCTCAACTGAAACCTTACAAATTAAAAATTATATAGGTCTCACCGGTGATAAACCCATCCGATTCATTGCATCCGACGTAGATGGAACCTTGGTTAATGATGCGAAAGCAATTCCTAATGAGGCTATCGAGGCGATTCGTGCCGCTCGTGAAAGTGGCATTCGTGTAGCCATCGCTTCTGGTCGTGCTTGGAATGAAATGAACGATGTCATCGAGAAGTTGCCATGCTTACGCTATTTTATGTGTACCAATGGTGCCTATGTAATGGATAAAGATGAAAAACGCACTTTATTCCATGTAACATTTGATAAAGAACAGGCCTTATATTTATTGCGTAAACTCTTAACCTATGGCGTTTATGTAGAGGCCTATGTGAAAGATAAAATCTACGGCATGTATCCGCCATCTCGTTGTATTACGCCGGAACGTTTATGTGCCTGTGCAGATGAACGTAATGAGGGCGATGACAGTAACACAAAGAGTTCTCATAGCGTAATGAATAATCATATTTCTGCTGATACAGAAGGTCATCTGCCTGGTGAAACCCATGATCACTATGCCTTAGCCGAAGGTGATGAAGCAGCGAATATAAATATGTCTGAGTGTGAAGTGGAACAGTCTAATTTCTTTTTTAGACCTAATATTCGCCCATTTATCTTGGCAACACGTACGATGGTGCCTGATTTACTAGCTCATATGGAAGCCTTAGACGAAGGCCCTGAAAAGATGCAAATCTTTTACGGTGACGAGCCTATGCGCCAACGCATCTTACAAGACTTACGCGATGAATACCAAGGTATGTCTCACGATGGTACAGGCCGTGAACGTTTTTATGATGTATTACTCTCTAGTGAAGGTAACTTAGAGTTCGTATTACCACATACCACAAAGGGGACAGCTGTTGAGGCCTTAGCAAATCACTGGGGCTTTAGTCCAGATGAAGTTATGTCACTGGGCGATAGTGAAAACGATCTATCTATGCTACGCTTTGCTGGCGCTAGCGTTGCTATGGGCAATGGTAAACCGAATATTAAAGAAGCAGCGCGTTATGTGACGACGGATAATAACCATCATGGCGTGGCTAAAGCAATCTATTCAGCTATTGCGTACAATAATGAATTACTAAAAAAACAGTAATCATACCTCAAATTAGAAATACTACCAGTTAAAAGTAAATCTTTCTAATCTGGATTGTGCTCGATATGTGTAAATTTGAGATACTACCAGTTAAAAGTAAATCTTTCTAATTTGGATTGTG
This sequence comes from uncultured Veillonella sp., assembly GCF_905209685.1. Taxonomy (GTDB): domain Bacteria; phylum Bacillota; class Negativicutes; order Veillonellales; family Veillonellaceae; genus Veillonella. Next base: position 4,967 of record NZ_CAJLUB010000114.1, read on the forward strand.
CTCGATATGTGCAAATCTGAGATACTACCAGTTAAAAATAAATACTTTTAACTGGTAGTATCTGAAAAAACTATATATATTTGTTTGTCGGTTTGTATTCCAGTCGGTTTTATAGTGAGGCATTGCTCGAAAGTGTATTACAGGTAATACATTGCTTTAGCTGCTGTTAGAGCGAATGTTAAGTTAGTTTGATTAAACCTGTAGGAGGTGATGTAGAATGGGAAATCTAAAGTTTAATATAGATGATACTTGTGTTAAGTGCGGTGCGTGTGCCGTAGATTGTCCTGTTCAATGCATCACCCAAGGAGAGACTCGGTTTAATATAGGTAAAGGCTGTATCGGTTGTGGCGATTGTTATTCCATCTGTCCTGTAGGAGCTGTAAAGATGTCTAAACGTGAGCCTGAGAAAGAATAGTCTCTTGAAAGGGTAGAGTCTCTTACAGGGCATCTCACTGTATTGAGCGTTGTATAGAGTAAAACTAAAATCCGAACATTAAAATATTAATCATAAATTTCATACGGAATATATGGAGTCCATATACTTCGTATGGTATAATGAAATGTAATGAAATTTAGCGTTTTGTTCGAGAAAACGCACCGCCAGTACAGAAATGTAAGGGTATTAAAAAATAGTGAATATACTTTCACAAATAGATGCATATGGAGGAAGGCATGGAAAACAAGGAATTTGTTATTGTTGTTGACTTTGGTGGTCAATATAATCAATTGATCGCGCGCCGTGTTCGTGAAAATCACGTATACTGCGAAGTATATCCATACAACAAAGCGCTGGACAAAATTAAAGAATTAAAACCGCAAGGTATCATCTTCACAGGTGGCCCTAACAGCGTGTATGAAGAAAACTCTCCAAAAATCGAAAAAGAGATTTTTGAACTTGGTATTCCAGTTCTAGGCATGTGCTATGGTATGCAATTTATGGCGCATACATTGGGTGGCGAAGTTAAAT
>NZ_CAJLUB010000115.1 GCF_905209685.1 uncultured Veillonella sp.
ACGTATTATAGCATATCTGCAAGTTCAGAAAAAGCTATATAAAAGTGGCGGCGCATTTGCGCCGCCGTGGAGTTAAATGTTAGAAGCTGTATTCATAGCCAACCATGAAGTTACGGCCTAAGGAATAATAGTTAGCTGTACTATTTGTAGTAATGTCAAGTCTATCAAACAAATTATTAATGTGTAGAAATGCCTTTTGATTTTTCTCAGGGGCATAAGTGAAATGCAAATCAGTAAAGCACTGTGGTTTGAGTTCACGTTGTGGTTTATCAAACGCCGCTCTTGTAGAAACTCTATCACCCACAAAATTTACAGACATACTAGCAGTAAATTTACTAAATGCATAATCTACAGCACCTTGTAACTGATAATTGTTGTAGATATGATGCCAACCCATATCACCATAAGTGTGTTTATTCTGTGCCTTAGGATTCTGGTAAGTAGCTCCCCAACGAGTACTCCAGTTATCATCGTGTTTCATTGCGTAAGATAATTCTACGCCAGTATTTTTCACATCTTCGTTGAAGTAATTTACTTCTTCGATAGTACCGGCATTATCGTATTTTACGTCAGCATCAATAGAGTCTTTTATTTTAAAATTGAATAATGCGAAACGCAAATTACCTTTACCTATATTAGCCTTATAACCAACCTCATAATGTGTACCTTGTTCAGGTCTTAAGTCTAAACCAGGATTAATATTACCAGTACCAAAAATCTGCGTTAAATTCGGCAATCTGAAAGATTTACCAGCTTTAGCGTAAAAACTGCTATCCTCGGTCAAGTTCAATACATATTGAATCTCAGGAGTAAACTTATTCATATTTTGTGCTGAAACATTTGTGGTAATATTTTTATCAAGATTTGTCTGAGAACCATCAGAACCACATGCCCAAGTTTGGCGTGCGTTAAAAATCAAATTAGACTTATCTGTTAAGTGCCAATCATAAGATGCATATAATGAGTAGTTATCTCTCTGATAATTAGAATTAGCTTTGAAAGTTTTCCTGCTGCCAGGATAGGTTACCTTAGAAGCATAGGCATCCATATCCTCTTTTTGATATGTTGCGCCAATCAAAAGTGTATTGTCGCCTAATTCGAATTGCTTTTGAATATCAAAGTTCGTATTATGCCCTTTTCTTGAAGAATAAGGTGTAGTAGTTCCTAATACACCATTAGTGAATCGAGCTTGATCATAGGATTTTTCTTGAGTACCATATGACAAATTAGCTTTCAAGCCATCTTTATCATACTGTAACAAAAACATATTGTCGGTATCTTCATAATAATTGTTTTGCGTTCTAACTTTTGTATCATAGTTCTTTTGCCAATATTGATGCTTGTTATTGGAATAGCTATGAGTAAAAGTTAAACCATCCAACATCTTCCAATCCCACAAAATGCTTTTTCTTTCACCTTTACCATAATCATACATGGATCTGGACGTCGAAGTAGGACTCGGACCACTCATTTTATCAGCAAACCCTCTATGCTCGTATCCAGCAACGACATTAAACTTATCTGCACCAGCACTCACATTATAGCGTTGTCTGCCAAAATTGCCTGCTGCCACTTTAACAGTATTGCTCATTGTTTTTTTAGTAATAATGTTAATTACACCACCAGTAGCTTCACTGCCATATAAAACAGAACCGCCACCCTTTACAACTTCAATTTTTTCAATAGACTCTGTAGGAATATCTTCCAAGTTATATTTGCCATCTTGGTTCATAGGAACACCATTCACCAAAACCAAAGTACCCTTTTCAACGGCACGAATCATAACCTTACTTGTCATTGTACCCATACCAGTACCATTGAAACCTTGAGATTGTGTATTAACCCCTAACGTATTTTGTAATACATCGTAAGCATTGGCAGCACTGCTTTTTTCAATCTGTTCTTCAGAATAAACCTCAACAACAGCCGGAATATCCAAATCCTTTTTTTCTGTTCTTGTTGCAGTAACTACCATCTGATCAAGCGTGTACTCCTGCAGCTCTTCAGCAAATACGTTTGCACCCCCCCACATTACACTACCAGTAATGAGGGCCGTCATCAATAAGCCTTTTTTCATCTTCATTTTTCTCATACTCCTATCAAAAATATTTATTGAAAAGCCCTCGCATATCCAGTCTTTCATGGTCATATGCAACAAGCTTTACAATCGGCAAAAAATATCTGTATATCAACTCATCCAGTTAATATTATATCTTATTTTAAACTATATAGCTACTTTATAGGCAAGATATTTGCAAAAATTTTTGCAAATAAAAAATCACCGCCAGATTCGTCTTCAATCATGGCGGTGATCAATGTTTTTATTAATTTGTATCCCTAGGCGCTCATTTTAGCAGCCAGCGCACGTACTTCCTTTACTGAAAGCTTAGAGTACTTAACAATCTTATCTATGCATTCATTATCGGCCAGCATCTCTTTAGCCACGCTGATACGTGCTTCCTTTTGTGCTTTTCTCATAGCTTCTTTTTCACGCTTTGCTATAAGCTTTTCCATTACATCGCCCATTTTATCCAAGCCCTCCTTCTCTTCTTTAAAGTATCTAATTTTTTCAGCAAGCTTTTTATAATGCATATCATCAGGATTCTTGCAGCAAAAGTCATGCATCAGCATTCCTAAAGGAGTGTCATTATGAATTTTGGCGTTAACGTAGATAATATGCGAGCCATCTGCAAAGCTGCTACCGTTCTCATCTATCGTTCTATGAATATGATAAATTGGCAACTGTCCTTTAAGCACGTCTTCCTTCGTAATGAAAATAACATAGTTCTCAGGGATTTTGTCAAAATACTCCCCTTTCGGCAAGCTTTTCGCATCCAACAGGCTCATATGATAGCGTGCTCTTTGAGGGATGGCACCACTGCTTTCATTCTGTACTTCGACGTTAAACTTGGTGCCATCAGCTTTTTCAGCTAAGATATCAAGCTGTAAATCCCGTCCCTGAAGATTTTTCAGACGTTTTTGTGTAGATGCTTTCTTTACTTTGATTGTATCATTTTCTAAGATAATCCGCAATATTAATTGTGTACGCTCTATATCATCTTCAAAAACCTTGGTCATAAAAGGATCATCCATAAGAGTAAATTCTTTAATGGAATTCAATAAATCTTGCTTTACTTTTACCATTTATTTTCTATAGCCTTTCTTCTGATTTTTCTGACTAGTCTTTGTGCTTATTATATTAGCAGAGAAGGTTACAATAGTTAAGAAATTTTTCTGAAAATCCGCTTTTATTTTAATGGTATATTAAAAGGCGGCGCAAGCGCGCCGCCTCAGCTATTTGATTAAATTAGAAAGTATAAGAATAAGTCAACAGGAAGTTACGACCTTGGCCTAAGGAATAGTTATAATATTCTCTGTCTAACAGGTTGAATACACTGAATTCCAGACCATGATGTTTGTCAAAGTTGTATTTAGACGTAAAACTCATGAGGAAAACAGGATCATAAGCACCAGGTACATCGGTAATAGTATCGCTATTATCTGCTTTACCGTATTTTTTACTATAGTAATTACCAGCTAATTCAGCGCTAAATTTATTGTCAACATAATCAACACCAATATTTAACAAACGTTTCGGAGTCGTGCGTACAATCTTATCATTTTCCTTTGCACTTGCACCCTTTGTAATTTGCGGATTTTGAATAGTTGCATTCACATAAGCAGAAAGCTTATCATCAAATTGATGCGTTAAACCAATTTCAAATCCAATCGTCTTACCTTCTCCATTAGAAGTAAGTTGCTTTTCCGCATACATACTACCATTGCTATCAAACAGATGATCATCATCTTCCAAATACTGTTTTCTACCTGTATCGCCTTGATAGTTGATGTTCTTAATTTTATTATGGAACACCGCCATTTGTATGCTAGTTTTATCACTAATACTTTTTTTATAACCAGCTTCAGTTGTTGTAATAATTTGTGGTTTCAAACCAGGATTAGGAATGACTACCGTTTTGCTACTTTGAACTGAACCAGCAATTTTACCATTAACAGTACCAGAAAACATATCATACAAAGAAGGAGCAGAAAAAGCTCTTCCCCATGAAACGTATGCACTTTGAGTATCATCAAACTTATAGTTTAATGCCAATTTAGGACTTAATGCAGAATCACTTCTAGAATCCGGTTTATCATCCATGCCATTAACATCATAAACGTGACCATCTTTAACAGTCCAATGGTCATACCTAAGCGCACCAATCAACGATACTTTATCATTAAATTTATGCTCATCTTGGAAGAAAATACCATACATATCGGTTTTTCCTTCACCAGCTTGACTAATAGTTTTGAAATCGCTACTCTTAAGTTTTACCTTATCCATTTTATCATGCTGATATTGAAGACCAAAAACAGCATGATCGTTATTGCTAAGTTGCACTTCTTTCGTCACACCCATAGTATAACGTTTGCTATTATATTTAGATAAGTCAGTTTTAGATGTACCGCCAGAATATACACCGCCATTCCAACTTCTGTTATCAGTCAAACCTGCATTTACATGCAAACCTGCATCTTTATCAGCATAACCTATGGTGTAAATTCTTTCATCTACACCACCAGGAGCTGCATCAAAGCTCTTATCTGAAACAGAAAAGTATTCACTCTTCTTCGCAGTAGAACCAGTTAGATTGTAAGTTCCATTGTCAATCCATCTTTCGTGAGAGCGGTAATCGTAAGTATATTCATTCTTAGTTTTCATATAGCCTAAGCTTAAAGTCTTCGAATCATCAAATTTATAAGTAAATTTCCCTTTATAATTATCTTCATCCCAAATTTTATTACCCTTTTTACCGATTATAGCTTGTTTACCACCTGTAGTAGTCGGACTCAACGGAAATTTATTTAAAGTACCTCCTTCAGGTTCATTAGCTTCTTTACGTTTGCTAACACTAGCAGATGTCATATCGCTGTAGGTATGGCTATCGGTTCCCTGATAGTACAAATCGTAACCAAACTTACCAACCTTATCGCCAACATTTACTTTCTTAATCCATGTATGGTTAGTGCCGTAAGTCAAGGAAGTTTTAGCATGCATTTTTTCGCTATCTTTAGTCGTTATATTAATTACACCAGCCATAGCGTTACTGCCATAAATTGCAGAACCAGGACCTTTTACAACCTCAATTTTTTCAATGCTTTCAACAGGAATATCATTCCAGTTTACAGTACCGCTATAAGCATTTACCATCGGTTGTCCATCAACTAATACAAGGACGTCACTGCCAGATTTTACACCACGCATAGTAACAACAGATTTAGAGTTTGCTAAGCCACCAGTTCTAGATACGGCAATACCTGTAACCTTCTTCAAAGCATCATCAATATATGTTGCCCCAGATTTCTCAATATCCTTTGCAGTAAGTACCTCAACACTTGCGGGAACATCAATAATTTTCTTTTCCGTTCTCGTCGCCGTTACAACCATCTGGTCCAGCGTATACTCCTGCAGCTCTTCAGCAAATACGTTTGTGCCCCCCCACATTACACTACCAGTAATGAGGGCCGTCATCAATAAACCCTTGGAAAAATTGCTCTTCATGTTTACTCATACTCCTAAAAAATATATTTTGACCACTCTTCCCCCGCCCAGTCTTGCATGGCTACGGGCTACCAAGCGCATCAAGCAAAATTGTAAGCTATAGGGCAATATAGCTATAAAAAAGCGCCCTTGCTTTTATAATCAGCAAAGGCGCAAGTTTCTCTTCTGATATTATATAGAAAGCTTCTTTGCAAAGTTATATTTCGCTTTAGGAATCTCTCTTTTTATATGTCTATAGTATACTACACAAGTCTTATGTATTCAATATCTATTCTTATTATTAAACTAAATTCTACTAGGAAATTTTTCTTTCAACCACAAAAACAGTATCGGCAATACCAAAAGTGTGAA
>NZ_CAJLUB010000116.1 GCF_905209685.1 uncultured Veillonella sp.
TGAGGGGGTGGTGAGCGTACGCTCGTGAGGGTTCAAGTCCCTCCAACCGCACCAAATATATAAGGACCTACAGATTACTGTAGGTCCTTTTTGCTATAACATTAAAAGTTGTAGATGTATATAGGAGAGAGAAATGAATAAGAAATATTTTGTGCTGATGATGCTTTCACTAGCATTATATAGTCAGTCTAGTTTTGCAGCAGAAGTAGTAGATAGTCAGAATCAAAATATAAGTATTGAACAAAAAAATAATACAAAGTTAAAACAGTTTGTACAAACAAAAGGCCCAGTAAAAGTAGATTTTGTTGAGGTTATTCCTGGTGCTTTTAAAGCTGTTATAAAAGATAAATCGATAGATACGAAGGCACTTTCAATTGGCGATGAAATTATATTAGAGCGGATGGAGAAGGAGCACGGTTCTCAACGATTAAAAACATCAGGAAATCCCGATTTTGGAAGTGAATACAAAACGTTTGATCCACTTTACAATGATAAGGATGAAAAAGCGTTAAAAGAAATTAAACACTATAATACTGAATCAACACGTAATGAAGGCTACTTTATTGGAGGCCGCAATAAACCTTTACGCATTGTGAGTCCATATATGAAAAAGAATGGGCAAGGAGAAATTAAGCTAACTAATCCTGTTAATACTAAAGATTATCGAACTCGTGCTGATCGGGATGCAGCAAATGAAAGGGAAATTCGAGAATATTTAGATAAAAATAAGGGAAAAGGGCATGATCTATTTACGGCTAGATCTAAAGCTGAAATTAAAGAATCTTTGGAAGAATTTTTTAAACCGATAGAATTGATTCAGTATCCTATCAATAATCCAAAAGATTATAAAAGGATGCCTACGATTCCAGGCTTCCCCAAAAATATGCCAAGTTTTGCCAAAAACATTCATATGCATAGTAATCCAGGCTTTTTACAAGGTAGGGCTTATGTACAATTTGGATTTGGAGGCACATCGGAACAATTAAAGCCATATATTGATGAAGCGCTTTCAAATTCTAAAGTAGTTGTTTTAAAAGCTGATATATCCAATGTGTATGTTAAACGATATATCGATTCGAATATGGCTTATGCAGATTCTCTATATGCATTAATTCCAAGGTTGATATTGACTGTAAAAAATACAACTGTGCCGATGGGTAAATTTATACAAGAGCGACAAGACCATCCAATTGATAAATCTGTAGATGAAATATATGAGTTGGAAAATCAAGTATTAGCAGAATTCAATAAGGTACAGATTGCAGATGAAGACAATAGTGCAAAGTATAAGAGATATTTTGAAACTCGTAAACGAATAGAAGATGCGCGAGACGCATTAAAGCCTAAACCGGATTATGAAAATAAGCGTTCTAAAGATAAAGTGTATCCAATTTATACTGAAAAGGAAAATCAAAAGCTTCAAAAACAATATTTGCATAGATTGTCATATAATGAAGATTCCATAGAAATACCAGACAATTATGTATTGTATGTATATGATTTTGGGGGAAGTCGGAATCATCCATATTCTCTAGGTGCTGCAGTTAGTCCTGATAAAAACTACATAATATATTTCTGCCAACAAGGTTGATCATAAAACAATAAAAGGTAGCAACATATATGTTGCTACCTTTTTTGCTATATCCATCTAGGCAGAATTTCATATTATATGTACAATCATAGTAATTAATAATATATTGATTTTAGTATGAGAGAATTTTATGAAATTTAACTATGGCGAGACGCTGCGAATCCGAAATGATTTATATACGATCCTAGGCAAGATACGCTACATTGATACTCATGGGGCGATTGGGTATAAGTATAAGCTGGTCAAACATAAGAATAACGCAGAATTTTGGATCCGGTGGAATAAAACACATGGTGCATATCAGTTTACAAAGTTGTGTGGTAAAGCGATGCCATCTGACATGAACGTAGTACATCGTGGCTATCAGATGGTTATAGGTACAAGAGGGGATATAGATATAGATTTTGCGGATGTAGCTCGTTATGAAGAGTATGAAGATGCTAATGGCACTCATACATTTATTGTTGAAAAAGGGGTCCATACGACTGAGTATTCAAAAGGCGTTTATGTTGATAAGGAATATGTGTCTCTTGAAAGCGATGCAGAGATACCTAAGCCCATTCTAGATAAAATGGATACCGTTAAGAAAATGAGATTCATAGGGCCCATAATTTGGTTCTTGGCGAACTTATTAAACAATAAAAGGTAGTAACAATTTTTTGTTACTACCTTTTTGTTTGCTCTAGAATTTAGTTGTTAGCTGTTAGCTTCAGCTGTTTGGAGTTGTTCAAGTTCTGCTTCTTTAGCATTTAATTCTTTTGCACCAAAGTGGGCAAGTACACAGAATGTAATGCAAAGAATACATGCTACCATTAGGAGATAGAAACCTGCATTCCAACCGAATTTATCTGCTAAAACACCAAATAGTGTTGTACCAAGGTTGGCACCTACGATGTAACTCATAAAGCCACGAAGACCAACAGCAGAGCCTACAGCGAATGGAGGTACAATATCCATAGTTTGTACAGATGCTAAGAATTGAGGAATGTAGATTAAGCAACCTACAACAGCAGCAAAGAATGTAACCCATAAGAGGGATTCACTTTGCCAATAGCCAAAGATACAGAAGAAGATAATACTTACTGCAATGATTGCTGGTGGCATACGATAACCTTTGAAGAATTTATCGGAAATGTAACCTGCAAAAAGTGTAGAAGGAATGGCTGCCCATTCAAAGAATAAGAAGGCGATGGACATTTCAGCTTTAGAGAAGCCTTTTACTTGTAATAAGTAAATAGGTAACCATGTAAGCATACCGAAACGAATCATATAAACGAATGTATCAACTAGAGACACATACCAAGCATTTTTATTTTTTAATACATATTGTACAAAGATTTGTCTTGTGCTTAGGTGAGGTGCTTCTGCACTTCTATGTGCTTTATGAGATGTATCGGCAATGATTTCACTAGTTGGCGGTAAGCCTTCGCGTTCAGGACTTTCTTTAATCAAGAAGCAAATAATAACAGCTACTATAATTGCAATAATTGCAGGAATACCATAGCTGCCTAATTGCCAGTGATCGGTAGTAGTGAAGTATAGCGCAGCGGCTACGATTGGTGCTACGATACCACCACCAAGATTATGGGAGATATTCCAAATTGCCCCAAAGCGACCACGTTCCTGTTTTGGATACCATTTGGCAAGTGTGATGAAGGATGGACCTACACCAAAGCCTTGGAAGAAACCATTAAGAACTACTAATACTAAGAAGAAGGCGAGGCTGTCGGCAAAGCTCATAAAAATGTTGATAATTGCACAACAAATAAGACCGAAAGCCATGAATTTTGCAGGGCTTGCTTTGTCAGCAAGACTACTCATAAAGCCTTTACTTAGACCATAGGCGATAAGCATACCACTAGATAACAAACCGATTTCGGTTTTGCTCATGTGTAAGATATCTGATAAAAAATGAGTTGATAAGGCAAAGTTGTTACGAACAATATAGTATGCTGCGTAACCAATGAAAATACCAATTAAAGATTGGAATCTGTATTTATAGTATAGATTCATAATCATATTCTGTGGTACAGATGATTTTGCCTCTTTTGGTTGTAGAAATGAAAACATTATTATTACCTTTCTTTCTTAATAACCAAATTCTAGTGCACTGCTAATACTACCACTTCTAGATGATTTATGTAAATGATTTATGGTACGAAAATAAGCGTTTATGTCATGAAATTTATTAATAATACAATTTATATAAATCTTTTGCAAGTATTTATTAGTAAAAAGAAAAGATAAAATTTTTCTAAAATATTGACAAAGTTATTTTATAATTGTATATTAAAGGTGACATACTGGCGTGTCGTTAAAGGGACTTAGAGAGAGTTAGCCAGACTGACATACGATATAGTTCGAGAGTAACTATATACATAAAAAGGCATGCCGCTGAGAGACGAGAGAAGGGTGGTGTGCCTTTTTTGTATGCCTAATTTCTGAAATATAAAATTTTATTAAAATAGTACTGTTTGTGTGTTTAAAGAATAGACTAAAACCTCCCTATGTAATACAATGTATTATCAATGCAACGTTATCTCTTTAATTGGCTTATCAAGAATGTAAATCATGTAGAAAATCCTAGATATTCAGGAAAATCATTGACAGGCAATAAGACGGGGCTGTGGCGTTATCGCATTGGTAATTATAGAGTCATTGCTGATATTACTGATGATAGATGTATTATTTTAGCGTTAGAAGTTGGCCATCGAAAAGATATTTACAAATAGAGGATATACTATGAAATACTTACGTCGTGAACTTAATCAAGTAGAAAAAGAATATTTAAAACAATTTGGACAAGACTCTTTAAACCGTGTCGTTCTACACGATCCAAATACAAAGGATAAACAAGAGGTACAAGATACGATTGATATTCTAAAAGATGCTATGGCAAAGAACAAACCTCTAGAACAAGTTCCAGAGGATATGTGGAAGCTTATTGAGTTTTAAAGGATGAGTCATCTATTTCTTACATACAGTTCAATAAAAATAAAAGGAACATTGTTAATCGAATGACCTTCTTAATTTAAGGAGGTAGTTCAAAACAATGTGCCTTTTTGTTATAGGTTATAGAGTTCAGGTTTGCGATCTCTAAAGATATTAATTTTGTTACGAATGTCTTCGACTACAGCGAGGTCGATATCTACGGAAGCAATGCCTTCGTTCGTATCCATTTCGAGGAGGTTCGTGCCCCATGGATCATAGACGGCAGAGTGACCTGTGCTTTGAACGCGGCCTACTGTGCCACAGCCGTTTACGGCACAGACGAAGAGTTGGTTTTCTATGGCTCGTACTTCATTGAGTACTTGCCAATGACGTAAACGCATCGTAGGCCATTGAGCAGGCACAAATAATAATTCTGTACCTGGCAATGCAGCCATTCTTACCAGCTCAGGGAAACGGATATCATAACAAATGACAGTACTGCAAGGGATTCCGTCTAGCTCGAAATGTGTAGTATGAGTACCGCTAGCAAAGTATTTGTCTTCTTTTGCAGGGCTAAAGCCATGCATCTTGGAATATTCTCCTACAAGTTCACCGTTTCGGTTGTAAACATAGGATGTATTAAATACGAGATTGTCTTTTGCAACTGCTACAGATCCGCCCACAATATTTACATTATGTTCTTTAGCGAATGCACTTAATAAGGCTTTTGTGCGGTCCCCATTATTATCGGCGATATTGATTAAATCTGTAGATGGATAAAAGCCAGTGTTCCAGGTTTCAGGTAATACAATAATATCTGGACTTTCAGATAGAGATTGAGTTAATAATTCTTGAACGTGATTGTAGTTATATTCTACGTCGTTTACGTGGACATCCATTTGTATGAGAGTCAGACGTTTTTTCATGGTAAATCCTCTGTGTATTTAAATAGTATAGTTTACGCTATATAGTATATAATTAAAATATTAAAGCATTATTGAGAGTATTACAATATGACAATGATAATAGTTTAAATACTATTCTTTTGTAGGAATGGATAGAATGGATTTAAATAGTACTAGATGTACAGGTAATCATTGGCATAGGTATTCTAGATGAGCCTATGTATCCTAGACCTAGAAAATCGATTGATGAGGTACTAGTAAAGCGTTAGTTTTTTACTATTCTTCATAGAAATGTTATAATATTCTGTATATAATTGTGTTCTGA
>NZ_CAJLUB010000117.1 GCF_905209685.1 uncultured Veillonella sp.
AACTAACAGTACAAGTATTAAAATCCTCAGGTGTACCAGCTGTAACAAGAGCCCACCGTTTTTCAAACATAGTAAATGCTTTATAGTCTTTAGATTCAAATGGTTTCATAATGACCTCCGGTTTATCTTATTTTCCCAACCTCGTATAACTATCCTAACCCCATTATATAATGCACTAATATACAGTACAATAAGTATTATGTAATATAATTATACTTAGTAACATAACCAATGGATTATGACAGTATCAATAGATATGAGAGTATAAACGGGAGATACTACCATGACAAAACTACCACTATTAGCGGGTGCTTTTATGATAAGCACTATATTATCACCAATAGGAGCCATCGATGTTAATATTCCTGGTGCAGATTCGAAGATTCCAAAGGATGCCTACATAAATTATCAAGCCACGAGCCCTGATATTGAAAAGGATGTAGCAAACTATGTGGAAGCACTAAAGTTAACAGACAAGGCTAATGGTATTAGTAAAAACGAAATTGAGTATGCTAAAGCTGCCTCTATATATCGCAGTCAACATTACCATAATACAGTTATCTCCATTCACGACAATTACAACCAAATTCGGCTTTCATTCCCTATAGCGGGCATAAAAAGTGATTATGATATAGGACGTTACAAAAATCCAAGTCGAACTATTGAGGACCATCGAGTATTAACCAATAATGGGAGTCTCAATTTAGAAATTGACTATGCTGATTACAAAGACTATGACTGGCGTAACACAAAAATAGCTTATGAAAAACTAACCGACAAGAATGTTCGTGATTTCTTTCAGGACAGGGCAAAACGTAATCCAGCAAAACACATTTCTGATATAAAGGGCACTGTATTTTCATATCCTACTGTTACCTACAGCACTTGGGATAGTATGAAGATGCCGCACGTTGAAAACGGTAAAAAAACAACTCTTACCATCGACACGATCAATTTTAAATTTAAGGGCTATAACATGCGTTCCCCTTTATATCACGCAGGGTTTGTCTATTATGATAACAACCCCGTTCTGAACAAAGTTCCTACAGATAAATTATTGGCTAATTATGTGCTTCCTTCTGTGCAAAATCTAAATGAATTAAATCAATATTCACGCATAGAAAACTTAAACGGTGTACAATACCGCGTACCAAAAGACGCTATATACATAGGTGAGGAAAAAGGCACCGAGTACCAAGATATTAGATACTACAAAAAGGGGAACATAACATTCTTTGTTTCTACTAATAATATTCCTAAAAACCCATATGCGCGTGATCTTGTTATAAACGGTCATTACAATTTTAACATTAATTTAGATACGTTCTGGGATATTTACTATTACCAACCAACATCAGATTATATTAATTATACCGTTATATGGAATAATAATATTCCTGGACTATCCACACACATCTATACACCTCATAAGAATGATCACATCCTAACCTTTCAATCCTATGATGGGACCTATAGCTTTACCTATATCATCTTTTATCCAAGTTTTTTAAGTGTTGAAGAGATTCAAAAATTACGAAATATGATTGAGTTTTTTGAGTCTACCAATAATCCTAGCTTTAAACTAAAAGAGCATGTTTTATTCCCAGATACAGAGGAGAGCCATGCCCATTAAAACATCGTTCAAAATCTAATAAGATGTGTAACCAAAACAGCCAGTACTGCAAATCGCAATACTGGCTCTTTTTCTTTCTCTATTTCTTTTTATGCATAAGTATATCTACACATAGACAAAATATTAGTTAAGCTTTAAGGCAATTTAAAAACATCAGCTTCCCAAATGTACTTCAACGCAGGAAACTCTTGCTTATACAGACGATTGATCAATTTTGCCATTTCTACCATATTACGAATATCATGATAAGACGTCTTCACCGTATTGGCTTTATAAACAACTTCAATGCTGTACACATATTTATCATCACGGATTGTAAAATATGTATAATTAATACCATTATCAAATTTTACACTGCCACTAAATGCAGGCATACCATTACGCCAAATAGTCGCATTATCATTAACTGAATATGAGTATTTTCGGCTCATCGTATCCATCGTAGTAAAAGCACCTGAATAAAAATGTTTTTCATCATTTGGAAAAATCGGACGGCGCTTAATCAGCTGCACTATATCCCCCACCTTATAAACGCGCGTTTCCTCACCATAGGAGGTAGGCTCATAATCGGCTTTTCTCGTACTATTCTTGAGCACACGATATTCAAGGTTTCCCCATTTCTCAACATTAGAATAGCGATCTATCGCTTTTGTATCCTCTACCGATGGAATCACATAATTCGCTAAAGCCCCTTCTGCATACCTAATATGATCTGGATTGCCATTACCACGATTTATGATGTTAACACGATATACATGGTTCGTATCACTAGGCAGGGAAAACTCAACACCCGTACTCGTAAGCGGCTCAGCTTTCTCTTCTTTTCCGGGGATGCGTGTCATAATCCCATACTTCTGCTGCCATTGACCATTTTTTACCGTTTTATATGTGAAAGCTCGATCCGTATAGGTAGTCTTATCATCCACATCGACTACGATATCTGCATTCATACTTTTAATATAATATTGAGGGATACCATTTACGACATTAACAACTGAATTAGTGTTATCATTAATCGCCTTACTTTCAAGACTTGGATAAGGCATAGAAAAGCGAATATGCTGTGTATCATCGTCAAAGATGAACACTGTACTCTGATTAGCTTGGCGTTTTAAAAACTTGGCATTACCATCCATATATGCCTTAGCTTGCTCTACCGTCCTACGCCCATTTTTCACAGTCTGTGCTACCACAGGGCCTGAGCGACGTCTAAACTGAGACTCTACCAGATCCATATCAACACTATTATAAGAATAGCTTTCATAAGCAGTATCAGGCACCATGGCATCTCCACCAGGAAGATTTATATTGGCAGCATGTACTGTTACTATAAGGCCAAACGAATAAAGGCCTATTAAAATCGCTCTTTTAATCATACAATTCCCTCAATATAAATAAGTTGTATATAAGACTAGCCCTCTATAGCCTCAACTACTTCGCCGATATACATATAGTGTGGTTCCCAGCGATCTTTGCCAACTTGGGTATACATAGACGGATTGGCTGCATAATATTCCTTTACGTTATCCGCTAAGTGAGCTTCGTCAAATTGATGTTCATACAGTTTTTTACATACAAATGTTAAATCTGCTTCTTTGAAAGTTACGCCATCACCTGCTGCAACCGGTGTTAAACCAGAGTTAGCCACCTTATCTTCATCGCGGCCCGAATGAGAACCCAAATAACCAAGCGCCTTGCGATAGCTTTCAGGAAAGAAACTAACGGTAAAAGTATCGTATTTAGCCATAAACTCTTGAGTGTAACGAGCCGGATGGATATACACCGTCACCGTGGACATGTCACCACCATTAGGTCCCCATACATTGCCCATACTGCCCCAACTAACCGTACAAGTATTAAAAGCCTCAGGCGTACCAGCTGTAACAAGAGCCCAACGATCCTCAAACATAGAAAACGCTTTATAATCTTTTGATTCAAATGCTTTCATAATGACCTCCGGTTTATCTTATTTCCCAACATCGTCTAATTCTCCTAATCACATTATATGATGCATTAATATACGTTACAATAAGAATTATATTATACAAATATACGAATAAACTAATAAAATCCGGGCTAATTCTATGAATTAAAAGCTCGGCTTTTTTCATAGATATGGTAAGAATATAATCATTTATAAATTAAAATCTTGCTGACTTTATCGCCTTTTTGTTCAAATTGTATGCCATGCATCATATCAGTTCGATAGCGGTATTTCCCATAAAACCATCGATTGTTAGTATCTACTAAATCGGGTCTGCCATATACATTAAGGACCTTTCGCATGGAGTCGCCTACGGCAATGCCTCTATGTGTTGTGGCATCACGATTCTCGATCATCATATAGGTAACAATAGGACCCACACCATCCATTTTAAAGTTTCCAAATGTAACCCCACCATAGGTAAGTCCTCTACTAGTTTCTTTAGTAGGCTGTCCTAGACTAGCTTTTACACTATCAAAGGTATTACCTAATGAAACACCAAGGATCATCATATCCTCCTCTGGTAAGGTAGCTCCTACAATTTGTCCACCCGCATAATGCGTATATTGCTCAGCTTTGGGCCAATCATAAGATTGTTTCGCGGCATTCGTTTCTAGACGGTCCCAAGTTTTACTCAGCCAACTCGCATCAGCTTCATAACTATAACCACTTACCAATTGTAGGCCTATAACAAGCCCCATAACCATATATTTTGTTTTCATAGTCTCTCTCCTAAAATTTCTTATAATTAGCTCAAACTACATTCACTATATTACACACTATTGATTCAATAGCTTAACCCACTCCATATACCAAGGAATAAATATAGGTCCACTTTCTAGTTTCTCTTTATAGGTTCCATCTTCTCTCCATTGTGGACCGTTTCTAAGTTTGACTGCATCATCAAAGCCTACATATTCAATCATATCTCTCCATTGTTTATGTGTATAAGAGGTCTTACTTTCATCATAATTAATACGATAACTGTAAAAGTACACAGAATCTTTCACAACATGACGGAGATAAGACTCTCCATTAGGCTTGTAAGAATCGATCAAAGAGCCTGCGATACCATTATTCCATACGACTGCATATTGTGTAGGTGTTTCTAAATCGTTATACTTTCTCAAAAAGGATAATATGGAACTCTTGATGACCGTTCCATCTCGTTTTTCACCCAATATGGAGGTACGCACTACACGTATCTTGGCCCCTGTATCCTCATAGGTTCTCACATCATATTGAATATTCTCTACAGCCTCACTCACTAACTTTGCAGTCTTAGGAACACGATAACTGAAATTTCCCCAATGCTCAACACGACTATAATTATCTAATCCAGACAAGGATTCTATAGATGGAATAATATAATTACTCATCACAACTTCCGGTGATTTATCCTGATACGGATCCTCCGTATTAACCCAACCGCCATAACTAATCCCATAGGTAGTCTTTGAGTCATTCGGTGTAAACTCCGTATACATTACATGGGCATTGTTTGACATTAGCTTCCAAGATGCATCGTGCAAACCTGGATATGTATATTTCCCTTCTTTTTCAGCATATTTATTGAGCGCTTTACCATGTGGAGGCCCTACTACTAAAAATGAACTAAGGCTTCGTACAGCATATAACGGCCCTTTTCCAGACTTAGACTCTACAGTATCTCCACGAAAGCTAATGTTTGGTACGGATAATCGAATATTCTTATCCCCTTCATGAAGCAATACAACGGTAGACTGAGAATAATCTGCTAACTCCAACGCCTTAGCCAAACCAGGGCGTTCTCGATACAACTTATCCATCCCAGATGTAGGATTTACAGGTTGTGATTTTATAAATTCACTATAATCCTCTGCATTCTGCTCCGCCACTTCATTAATATGACGATAATTCTCATACGCATTAGCAGGAATACTCGCGTCTGCTCCAGGCATAGGCGGTTGTCCGGCTGGCACTTCGATCTGTACAGCACTTACATTCATGGTGAAAGCAGTGGTTAGTGCCATCATAATTAAACTTTTACGTAACATAAAACCCTCTCTTTTTCTTCTCTCACATTACAACAAAATA
>NZ_CAJLUB010000118.1 GCF_905209685.1 uncultured Veillonella sp.
CCGCTCAAAATCGATTTACAAGCACTACACTCGTTACAAGGATGATCCGTTGGCCCATGCTCGCAGTTGATAGCGCGCGCGAAAATCTTGGCCATACTCGTCTTACCAGTCCCTCGCGGACCAGCGAACAAATACGCATGAGCTACCTTATCCTCGCGGATAGCACGCATCAACGTATCAGACACCTGATGCTGACCAACCACATCGGTAAACGTCTGTGGACGGTACTTACGATATAACGCAATATATGCCATTGGAACACCCCCTTTTCCGAAAATTACAATACTTTATTATACCATATTAAGGAAATTCTGACTTCCTTAATAAAGTTCTTTCCCCAATACGAAAGTAATATATTTACTTATAAATAATGCTGATATTTCCTAGTCAAAACTCCATCATATGGTTCATAATACAACATCGTATAGTCCAGAATCGAATATCATGCATTCTAAATTAGACATAAAAAAAGCGGCCTCTCAGGCCGCCTTGCAATATTCGATCACGACAGCCCCCGGGTTCCCCGTGGCACATGAAGGTTACCGCTTAGTGCTGCTACCTCTCAGTCCTGACACGATTCACAGGCCCCCATTGCACAGGCCCGAGAACTGCCATGATCCAATATTGCAATACAAATATTATACATGAAAATACCTCTATAGTCAAAGCTATAGAGGCATTTCATATGTCTTATCTAAAGGATATTCAGTTAGATTAGAAATTATTTTGCATATTTTTCTTTGAATGCAGCTAATTGAGCTTCTTCCAAGGATAAGCCTTGTTCTTTATAGCGTTCAATAGCAGCGTGCATTTCTTCATATGCTACAGGTACAACTTTTGTAAATCTGTTTACAAAGTTATTCCAGTTTTCAAGGATGTGACGGCCTTTAGCGGAATTAGTATGCAATACGTGTTGTTCTACTAATTCTTTAATGCGTTTAAGGTCATCATTATTAGCAGGACGTAATTCTACTAGACCTGTGTTTACATAACGTTCATCGCAATCGAGGATGTACGCATAGCCACCGGACATACCTGCTGCGAAGTTACGACCAATTTTGCCAAGTACAAGCACTTCGCCACCAGTCATGTATTCACAACCATGGTCGCCTACACCTTCTACAACAGCTGTGATACCACTGTTACGAACGGCGAAACGTTCACCAGCTACACCATTGATGTAGGATGTACCAGATGTAGCACCATAGAAGGCAACATTACCGATAAGGATGTTTTCATCAGCTTCAAAGATGGATTTCTTAGGTGGATATACAGTGATAGTACCACCGGATAAGCCTTTACCGAGATAATCGTTTGCATCCCCTTCGAGTTCTAATGTCATGCCTTTAGGAATGAAAGCACCGAAGGATTGGCCCGCAGAGCCTTCAAAGTTTAACTTAATTGTATTGTCTGGCAAGCCGCTTTCACCATAACGACGAGTCACCTCAGAACCAACCAAGGTACCTACAACGCGGTTAATGTTTGTAATAGCCAATTTAGCGCGAATAGGTTTTTGGTCCTCAATAGCAGGACGGCACATACGTAAGAGCTTGGACATATCCAATGTGCGTTCCAATTCGTGATCTTGGTCAACCATATGCATATGACCTACAGATGCGTCGATGTATGGGTGGAACAATACGCGTTTAAGGTCAACGCGAGATAATTTGAAGTTATCGTCTTGAGATTTTTGACGAACAAGATCGATACGGCCAACGAGTTCAGCTACGGAGCGAATGCCTAGACGAGCCATGATTTCACGCAATTCACGAGCGATGAAGATCATCAAGTTTTCTACGTACTCAGGTTTACCTGAGAAACGAGCACGCAATTTTTCATCTTGTGTAGCAACGCCGTAAGGACATGTGTTGAGGTTACATACACGAGCCATTTTACAACCTACAGCAACGAGTGGCAACGTACCGAAACCGAATAACTCAGCGCCAAGCATCGCAGCAACGGCTACGTCGAAACCAGTCATCAACTTGGAGTCTACTTCCAATTTAACGCGGTCACGTAATCTATTGAGCATCAATGTTTGATGAGTTTCAGACAAGCCTAATTCCCAAGGCACACCAGCGTGTTTTACAGATGTACGGCCTGCCGCACCTGTACCACCATCGTAACCAGAAATTAAGATATTATCTGCTTTTGCTTTTGCCACACCAGCAGCGATAGTACCAACACCAGCTTCAGATGTTAACTTAACGGAAATACGAGCGTCTTTATTAACGCATTTCAAGTCATAAATCAACTCAGCCAAGTCTTCGATGGAGTAAATATCATGGTGTGGTGGTGGAGATACGAGCTCTACGCCAGGAGTGGAGTGACGAGCTTTCCCGATTTCAGGGTATACTTTTTTACCTGGTAACTGGCCACCTTCACCTGGTTTTGCACCTTGTGCACATTTAATTTGTAATTCTTTTGCATGAATGAGGTAATTTGCAGTTACACCGAAACGACCAGATGCAATTTGTTTTACTTCGGAATTCATGCTGTCGCCATTTGGCAATGGTTTGAAACGAGCTACGTCTTCGCCGCCTTCACCAGAGTTAGATGTAGAACCAAGACGGTTCATAGCGATAGCAATCGCTTCATGAGCCTCTTTACTGATGGCACCATAACTCATAGCACCCGCTTTAAAGCGTTTTACGATGGATTCTTCAGGCTCAACCTCTTCGATAGGAATGCCGCCACCTACAGGGTAATTTAATTCCATCAAGGAACGCAATGTTACGTGGTAATCGTTGCGGATAGCTTTAGAGTATTCTTTATATTTAGCATAGTCGCCATTGATGAGGGATTCTTGTAAAAGCTCAATTGTTTTAGGGTTGAATAAATGTTCTTCCCCATCTTTTACAGGACCATACCAACCACCCGGTTCAAGTACAGATTCATCAGATTTGAAAGCACGGTCAAAACGAGCCAATGCTTCATTAGCAACACCTACAAGACCAATACCGCCAATACGTGTTGGTGTATTTACAAAGAACTTGTTAATGAAGTTAGTATTCAATCCCAAGGCTTCAAAGATTTGTGCACCCTGATAAGAACGTACTGTGGAGATACCCATTTTGGACATAACTTTCATGATACCGCCCACAGCCGCTTTGATGTAGTTCTTTTCTGCTTGTTCAGGAGTAATATCACCAAGGCGTTTATGGGCTTGTAAATCACGTACAGTTTCAAGAGCTACATATGGATTGATTGCGGTTACACCATAACCGATCAGTGTACAGAAATGATGTACTTCGCGAGGCTCACCAGATTCGAGGATAAGACCAATTTCTGTGCGCAATACTTTTCTAATCAAGTGATTATGAACAGCTGCTACAGCTAACAATGCAGGAATTGGTGCATGATTTTCATCAACGCCACGGTCAGATAAAATCAATACATTTTGGTCTGTACGTGCTGCTTCTTCTGCTTTTTCGCACAATTCATTCAATGCATCGCGCAAACCATCAGCACCCTTAGTTGGGTCGAAAAGGATTGGCAATGTAACAGACTTCATACGGCGGCAGTCAAGAGCCTTAATGGACGCCAATTCTTGATTAGTAAGGATTGGTGTACGCATGGACAACGCATAAGTACCAGCTTTATTAGGGTCTGTTAAGTTACCAGAGTTACCAAGCATAACGCGTGTAGATGTAACCATTTCCTCACGAATGGAGTCGATTGGAGGATTTGTTACTTGCGCGAACATTTGCTTGAAGTAGCTGTATAACAATTGTGGTTTATCGGACAAGATAGCAAGTGGAGCATCGGCACCCATTGCACCTACAGGATCTTTACCATCCTTTGCCATAGGTACAATCATACGTACAAGGTCTTCTTGGGTATAACCAAAGGCTTGTTGCTTTTTGAACAAATCTTCAACTTTTGGAATATCACTTTCATCAGCTTGTGTAATTTCAGACAAGTGGATAACGTGCTCTTTTACCAATTCATCATATGGCAATTCAGTGGCAACGCGTTGTTTGATTTCTTCATCGGAAATGATACGTTGTTCTTCCGTATCAATGAGAAGCATTTTACCTGGTTCCAAACGACCTTTAGCACGAATATTTTCAGCGTTTTCGCTTACTACACCCACTTCGGAGGCCATGATAACGCGATCATCAGTTGTTACATAGTAACGAGCAGGACGCAAACCATTGCGGTCAAGTACGCCACCGATAACAGTACCATCAGTGAAGCCCATAGCAGCAGGACCATCCCATGGTTCCATCATGAAGCTATTGAACTCATAGAAGTCATGTTTTTCTTGGCTCATGAGATTGTTGCGTTCCCAAGGTTCAGGAATCATCATCATAATAGCATGAGGCAAAGAACGACCTGTCATGTGTAAGAATTCCAATGTGTTATCGAACATAGCGGAGTCAGAACCGCTGTCATCAACTACAGGGAATACTTTTTTGATGTCCGGGAACAATGGAGATTCCGCTTTGCCTTCACGAGCATTGATCCAGTTTACATTACCGCGAATAGTGTTGATTTCACCATTGTGAACTAAGAAACGGTTAGGATGTGCCCGGGCCCAGCTTGGGAATGTATTCGTACTGAAGCGAGAGTGAACCATCGCCAATGCAGATGTAAAGTCAAGGTCACTCAAATCAAGGTAGAAGTCACGCAATTGACCAGGTGTCAACATCCCTTTATATACGATTGTTTTAGAGGACAAGGATGCAATATAGAAATCACTAGATAATTCTTTGCTCAATGGAATGATGCGTTTTTCCGCTAATTTACGAATGATGTATAATTTGCGTTCGAACTCTTTATTATTTGTAATATCTGGGCCTTTACCGATGAGGATTTGAATCATCCATGGACGAATGGCAGCAGCTTCATGGCCAACTTTAGTACCATCAACTGGTACTTCACGCCAGCCGAGAACTACTTGACCTTCTTCGCGTACCACCTCTTCAAAAATACGTTTTTGCTCGTTGCGGAGGCTTTCATATTTGTGAGCGAATACCATGCCTACGCCGTAATCACCAGCGGAGGGCAAGTTAATGCCAAGCACTTCGCACTCGCGTTTGAAGAACTCATGAGGAATTTGCACCAAAATACCGGCACCATCCCCTGTGTCCTTATCTGCACCAGCACCACCACGATGCTCAAGACGCTCTAAAATGCGCAAGCCATCATCGATAATATCGTGGGATTTTTTACCCTTAATATTAACGACAAAGCCCATGCCACAAGCATCTTTTTCAAATTGGCTGCTGTACATACCATTAGCTTCTAGTCTAGCTTGATCTAGACGTTGTTGCTCGATTGTGCTCTGATTCATATCCATAACGTGCACTCCTTCATATCACTTGATCAATCCAAGCTCTGCGGCATCGTTCCGTTCGGTCTTGGTGAAAGTATAAACTATAAACTACCTCTAAAGAATCCATTCTGTAGTGATATTATCGGCTGTGACTGTCCATAACCTCATCTAAGTTTTAAATTCTATAGAATTTTTGTCTATACATAGTATACTCCTGTCCACTGTGAATTGAAAATATAAAAAAAACATAGTCTATGACTTTAAGTCATAGACTATGCATTTTTATCACTATTGTTTTTTGTATACATGTATACACAAGCATCAAGGGATATGTTTTTTTATCATCGATTGAGCTTTTTTTGTTTTACGTGGCACGCTCTATGTCCACATCTA
>NZ_CAJLUB010000119.1 GCF_905209685.1 uncultured Veillonella sp.
GACCTGCAATAGCACCAGCGTCTTTAGTAGCTTGACGTTGAGCATCTGTAAAGTAAGCAGGAACTGTGATAACGGCTTGTTTAACAGGTTCACCCAAGTAAGCTTCTGCATCAGCTTTGATTTTTTGAAGAATCATTGCAGAAATTTCTTGAGGAGTATAAGACTTACCTTCTACAGTTACTTTGTAGTCTGTACCCATGTGACGTTTAATAGAAATGATTGTGTTTTCAGGGTTAGATACAGCTTGACGTTTAGCCAATTGACCAACTAAACGTTCGCCGTTTTTTGCAAAACCAACAACGGAAGGAGTTGTACGAGCGCCTTCTTGGTTAGTAATAACCGTAGGTTCGCCACCTTCCATAACCGCAACACAAGAGTTTGTAGTACCTAAATCAATACCAATTACCTTTGCCATAATATATGCCTCCTAAAACCTTTATAATCTATTCAACAACTTTTACCATTGCTGGACGAATACAACGACCATCAACAGTATAGCCAGTTTGCAATACTTCACATACCGTATCAGATTCATATTCATCTGACGGCACTCGCATAATTGCTTGATGGAAATTTGGATCAAATGGTTTACCTACCGCATCGATAACGGCTAAACCGTGTTTAGATAACATAGCCATCAAGTTTTGATGGATCATGATAAATCCATCAAGGAATACCTTTGCATCACCTTCTACTGGACTTTGAACAGCTCGTTCAAAGTTATCTAATACAGGAAGTAGATCTGTAAGTACATCCCCTTTAACATATCCTGCAAGTTGCTCTTTTTCTTGATTAGTACGACGTTTGAAGTTGTCGAAGTCCGCTTGTAAACGCTTATAGCGATTATCAAAGTCTGCTTTGAGCTCCTCTAATACTTGAGCTGCGTCCGCCACAACTTCTTCAGCTTCCTCAACAGCTGGCGTCTCTACATTTGTAGTTTCCACTGTTTCGTCAACTGTTTCTTGTTTAATGTCTTGTTCTTCAGCCATTATATGCCCTTTCTATTTTTGTTCTTTTACCATAGATTCCATTATATGTTTCATATGAGACAACATGCCAATGATACGGCCATATTCCATTCGTGTCGGTCCTAGAATAGCAAGAGTACCGATAGGTTGATCTTGATTTGTAAAATCAGCTTGTACTACACTCATCGATTGAAGTGCTTCGGTATCATTTTCATTGCCAATCTTTACCTTTACAGGTGTAGGTGAATCATCCTTTAATAGTTGCCCCAATTGATTTTGTTCTTCCACTAATGAAAGTAAGGGTTGTACCTTTTCAACAGACTTAAACTCTGGTTGATTTAACAACTCTGTGGTACCTACAGAATAGAACAACTTACGTTTATTAATTGCTCGTAATAATGTTTCTGAAAGGATCATCAAAATCCCTTGTGGACCTTCCATATGAATCAATAGTGTTCCTAACGCTTCAGCCGTTACATGACCAATACCTATATTCTGTAAAGCATTGCTAAATTGCATAGCTAAACTTTGTAATACATCAGGCGAAACGCCTTCAGTAAAGTACATTAATTCATTATCAAGAGCACCAGTCTCAGTAATAACAACCATGACAGCTTGATGTGAATCAAGCGGCAATACATGAATGTATTTGATTAATGCTCTATCATGGGCTGGAGCTAAGAACAAACTCATACTATGGCTCACTTGTGATAATAATTTAGCCATATTTAAGAAGAGCTCACTCGTAGATCCATTAGAATGTTTCCATAACATTTCAATTTTCTCAGCATCCTGTAATGGAACAGGTTGTTGACTCAACATAGAATCAACATATAAGCGATAGCCTTTAGCTGAAGGAATACGTCCCGCCGATGTATGAGGTTGCTCCAAATAGCCTAACTCCTCTAAATCGGACATTTCATTTCTTACTGTTGCAGGACTAATACCAAGATTATAATTCTTTGCAATCGTCCTGGAACCTACAGGTTCAGCAGATTTAACGTAGTCTTCAATTATGGCTCGCAAGATGCGCTGTTTTCTTTCATCCATAATGACACCTCTTGTTAGCACTCATAAACTTTGAGTGCTAATCGCATGTATAATATTATCACATAGGAAAAAATTGTCAAGCAAAAAAATCCTTAAAAAGTCAAATAATATCTATTTAGTCAAAAAGACAATTGAATATTTTAAATTAATTAGTCAAAAAATCAAAGTGTAATAATAAGAAAACACTTATACTATCTACATTTATGTCATATCCTAAAATCTAAATAGTAGAATATGATGGTCTAATAAAATTTTTATTATTAAAACCATAAAATAGTATAAGTGTTGTATATGTAATAATTTTATTGTTACTAAAATTCAGAGAAAAACCAATCACTCTCTAGATAAACGTACAGATTAAGAACTATAAAACTATTAGTACTTAAAATATAGCAACTTATAGTTCTACACCTTCTAAGGGATTACCTAGGCGTTCTAATAATTTTCCCATACGCTCACGGGGCTCGCCATGTTCTGCA
Organism: uncultured Veillonella sp.; assembly: GCF_905209685.1. Classification (GTDB taxonomy): domain Bacteria; phylum Bacillota; class Negativicutes; order Veillonellales; family Veillonellaceae; genus Veillonella. The sequence goes on from NZ_CAJLUB010000119.1 coordinate 2,498, forward strand.
TACCAATCTACTAAGATATCTACAGCTTTTTTGGATTGCTCAACAGTAAGCTTTCTAGCCAATATTTTACCAGCCTCTGGTCGCATTCCTGTATTGCCACCAACAGCCAGCATAAAACCTTGGGATGTACCAATAAAAGCAATATCTTTTACCATTGCATCCGGGCAGTTACGACCACAGCCACTAATTCCAATTTTGCACTTGTGAGATGTTTTTCGGCCGTAATGTTTTCTCTCTACATAATCAGCCAATTCTTTAGTTTCCATTTGGCCATTTTTACAATAGCCTTTACCTACGCAAGCAATTAAGGAATTAACACCTCTATGAATAACAGTGGTTACGCCTTCTGGTAATTCAGAGATAAGTTGTTCCTTATCGTCTTTTTCAATACCTGTAATTTGTATACCTGTTACAACATGGCGGAAAGATCCACCATATTTTTCAGCTAATTCTATGCATGCCTTCATTTGATCTAAAGTAAATTCGTTATGTAAACCATGTAAAATAACAGATGTCTTCATCGTTCCTCCTCAAATCTAGCATGCTTATTCATCATCATCCTATTTATACTAACATATTAGATTTTGAGAAACTGTGAGAAATTACTCTCGAATAAATTGACTAAATACATAGTTACCATGCTTAGCCCCTTCAGAACTTAAATGATAACTACCATTTTGATACTCTAATAAGCCTTTAGTAACTAAATCTTCTAATATATTACCAAATAAATTATGAACAGATACGCCAAATCTATCCTCAAATTTTTGATCATCAAGACCCCATTTAGTGCGAAGTGCTAAGAAACAAAAGTCTTCTTGGGCCCGCTCTACAGTAATCGTCTCCGTATCGATAGTGGGCATAGTGTATCGATCAACGGATTGTATATAAGGCATTACATTTCGATTGTTACTACGGCGTATACCATCATAGAAGGAATGAGCTCCAGCACCAAAGCCTAAATAGTCTATATAGTGCCAATATTTTAAATTATGACGACTATAGGAATTACCCTTTGCGAAATTTGAAATCTCGTATCGCTCAAACCCTAGTTTTTTTAAACCAGCCATCATCGTATCATACATTGACTCATCTATACTTTCACTAGGAATAGAGATCAAGTTCTTTTGTACTAAATGATATAAATAAGTGCCTACCTCAACTTGTAAACCATACGTAGAAATATGATTAATTGGTAAATCTTTTACAATATTTAAATTATGCTGAATATCCTCTAAGGTTTGTCGTGGCAAGCCATAGATTAAATCAATATTAATATCTGTAAATCCAGCCTCTTTAGCATCATATACGGCTTGTATGGCCTTTTCTCCATCATGACTACGATGCAACATAGTAAGCGCCTTATCATCAAAGGTTTGAACGCCAAAACTAATACGATTAAAGCCTAGTTTAACTAACTTAGTTAGATACTGTAAATCTACTTCCCCAGGATTAGATTCGATAGTCATATGACAGTTTTCATTGATAGTAAAAGTACTTTTTATTTTATCTACAATCATCTGTAGTTGTTGAATTGATAATTCAGTAGGTGTTCCACCACCAAAATAAATAGTGTCAATAGGTTTAGCTTTAGACTCTGGGTGTTCCGAAACCCACAGATCCATCTCTTGTACTAAGGCATATACATAGGTTTCATAATAATCTTGTAAATTTTGATAGGCAGGAAAATCACAGTACATACATTTCTGTTTACAAAAAGGGATATGGACATACAAGCCCATATCCCCAAGTGTAGACAGATTCAAAGTATTAGAATCTGTTTTCATTATATTAGTCCTCAACCTTGAGAATAGCCATGAATGCTTCTTGTGGAATCTCTACAGAGCCCACTGACTTCATGCGTTTCTTACCGGCTTTTTGTTTTTCTAAAAGTTTACGTTTACGAGAAATATCGCCACCATAACATTTAGCCAAAACGTCTTTACGCCAAGCTTTTACAGTTTCACGAGCCACAATTTTTGTGCCTACTGCAGCTTGAATAGGAATTTCAAACATTTGACGAGGAATGAGTTCTTTTAATTTTTCCGCTAATGCACGACCACGTGTAGCAGCACGATCCTTATGTACGATAATGGACAATGCATCTACTGGATCACCATTTAACAGAATATCCATCTTAACCATTGGAGATTGTTTATACCCAATCAACTCATAGTCAAGAGATGCATAACCTTTTGTAGCGGATTTCAATTTATCAAAGTAGTCGTAAATAATTTCACTCAAAGGCAAGTGATACACAACAGATACACGTGTTTCATCCAAATATTCCATGGATTGATATTCACCACGTTTATCTTGAGATAACTCCATAATAGTACCAACAAAGTCTTTAGGCACAATTGTAGTAGCTTTTACATATGGTTCTTCAATGTAATCGATTTCTGTAGGAGGTGGTAATTTAGCAGGGTTATCCACTTCAAGTATTTCCCCATTCGTCTTATAAACCTTGTAGTTTACAGATGGAGCTGTTGTAATAAGGGATAAGTTATATTCACGCTCTAACCGTTCTTGAATTACATCCATATGTAAAAGTCCAAGGAAGCCACAACGGAAACCAAAACCCAATGCCAAAGATGTTTCAGCTTCATATTCTAAAGCAGCATCATTAAGCTGTAACTTTTCTAATGCATCACGAAGATTTTCATAGTCCTTAGAATCTGTTGGATACAAGCCACAATATACCATGGATACGGCTTTGCGATAGCCTGGTAATGGTTCTGGTGCAGGATTATTAGCTAATGTTACAGTATCACCAACGTGACAATCAGCTACATTCTTAATACTAGCAGCAATACAACCTACAGAGCCACATGGTAATTCCTGAACAGGTACAAGGTTTGGTGTAAAGATACCGAGCTCTGTTACATCAAAATCCTTATTATCATGCATCATACGGATTGTATCTTTTGCTTTAATAGTACCTTCTTTTACGCGCACATAAGCAATAGCACCTTTATAAGCATCA
>NZ_CAJLUB010000120.1 GCF_905209685.1 uncultured Veillonella sp.
CAGCAACGATTTGTTTTGCATCAAGGCCCATTTTTTCAGCAAAATATGTTTTTTGCGTAGGTGCTTGCATAGCAATTGGACTTTTAGCAGTGGACAAGTTTGGCAAGAATTCTGGATAGAATGTTTCTGCAAACTTAACCCATGCTGGGCAACAAGATGTAAATTGAGGCAATACCGCATCACTGTTGATAACGCGTTCTAACAACTCAGATGCTTCTTCCATGATAGTCATATCAGCGCCAAAGTTTGTATCGAGGATATAGTCACCACCCAATTTACGAAGGGCTGCAACCATTTTACCTTCTACAAAAGTACCAGCCTCAAGGCCAAATTCTTCACCTAAACCAACACGAACAGCTGGTGCCGTTTGGAAGATAACGATTTTATTAGGGTCAGCAATCGCTGCTTTAACTTCATCAATTTCGCTGCGTTCATTGATGGAATCGAATGGACAGATAGATGCACATTGACCGCAATGAATACAAATAGGATGGTCCCCATTAGTTGTTAAATCATAATAATCAAATACGCCCATGTCTACAGCACAAGCTTTACGACATAAGGAGCAGTTTTTACATTTGGATAAATCTTGAACTAAAGCAATATTGCCGTCTTCAATCGGTACGCGACGGTCTAAAAATTGGTACTTACTCATGAGTTCCTCCTACTTAGGTAACGTTGTTATCGTTAATCGATGAAATTATACTATAAATTGTGACTTTTATCAATAAATTTACATGTAATTCCTTTGCATAACAGATATTAAAAAATCGCATGCTATAAGGAATTATAGGCGTTCTTCCAATTCCATCCACCGTTCTGTGAGCGCATCTATTTGGGATTGAGTCTCTTCTCGCTCAGCCATCAAGGATTGCATCTTCTCATAATCGGTAGCAACTTGACTAATCATGACATCGAGGCCCTTTACTAAATGCTCTAATTTAGGCAATTCCTCCATGATACTAGCATACTCCGCTTCTTCCGCTTTATTTAGCCCCTTCTTTGGTGCTTCTTTGAAAGTATCTCCCCCAGAAGTTGTAATGCTACTATCACTACCATCTGCTGAGTTGCCTAACGATGAATCATCACTGGCAGTACTAGGTGCAACCCCTTCAGCTTTTTCTTCTTTAGAAGTAACAGATATACCTGTATTAGCCATATAGAATGGGCGCTTTCCAACGCTACTTTCATCTAAAGAATCCTTGTAATCAGAATAGGAGCCATGAACAATCTCAATATGACCATCACCACTGAACACAAAAAGTTTGTCCACAACGCGGTCTAAGAAATAACGATCGTGGCATACGGTGATAATGACACCACTAAAGGAATCGAGGAAGTCCTCTAGTACCTCTAATGTAGGAATATCAAGATCATTGGTCGGTTCGTCTAGTAACAACACATTAGGAGCGCTCATAAGCAATTTCAATAGATACAACCGACGTCGTTCGCCACCAGAAAGTTTGCGAATAGGCACACCATGTAACTCAGGTGTAAATAGGAATCGTTCAAGAATCTGACCAGCACTCAATGTAGAGCCATCACCAAGCACCATATAGGAATGGTCTTCCCGAATATAATCGAGAACACGCATATCTTCATCAAACTCAGGCAGTTCTTGTTTGAAATGTGCAATGCGAACTGTCTCGCCTTTACCAATCGTACCGCTTGTAGGTTCATAGGTTCCATCAAGAATGTTCATAAAGGTGGACTTGCCAACCCCATTAGGACCGACGATACCGATACGATCATGACGTACTACGTGGTAGGTAAAATCCTTAATCATAGGACGCTCGCCAAAGTAGAATGCTAAATGTTCAATATCAAAGATGGTTTTCCCTAAACGCGTTTTTAAAGCAATAGGATCCATTTGATCCGGGCGTCTAGTTTTCTCCATATTCTTAAGTTTTTCATAGCGGTCTAAACGAGCCTTTTGTTTTGTCGTTCTCGCCAACGCACCACGGCGCACCCATTCGATTTCTCGTTTTAAGAACTGACGACGCTTCTCTTCTGTAGCCGCCTCACGAGCCTCTCGATCAGCCTTTAAGGCAATAAACTCTTCGTAGTTGCCATCGTATTGGTACATACGTCGATTCGATAATTCTAAAATCCCATTACATACGGAATCGAGGAAATATCTATCATGGGTACTAATTAATAGTCCTCCTTGGCGAGCACTTAAATAAGACTCTAGCCAATCGATACTATCTTCATCTAAATGGTTTGTCGGTTCGTCTAGCAATAATAGATCACAAGGATATAATAATGCCTGCCCTAATGCAAGGCGACGCTTTTGACCACCAGATAACATAGCCACCTTTTGATCCACATCAGGAAAACCTAATTTAGATAAAATAATACGAGCCTCTTGCTCCACTTGCCAACCATCTTGTTGGTCCATCTGCTCCAAGGAATTCATATAGTTCCGTGATACTTTAGCATCCTCGCCACCAGCCTCTTGCACTTCGCGATATTCACGACTAATGCGCTCAAAGGATTGTACCATTCGTAAACGAGGATGATCACCATCAAGAACAGCTTCTAGTAATGTTGAATCCGGATCAAACTCAGGTGTTTGTGCTAGATAATGTATACTAGCCTTACCATTTCGCTCAATGGTCCCCTTATCTGGCTCCATTTGTCCTGCCAAAATTTTTAAGAAGGTAGACTTACCTGTCCCATTAATGCCCACAAGACCTAGCCGTTTTTCGGTGGTGAAAGTAATATTTACCTCCTTAAACAGCAGTCGTGTGCCATATGATTTTTCTATGTTTTGTAAACTAATAACGTTCATCGTATGCTCCTATTATGTCATTCTGATATTTATTATACTACACATTACCATTGACAGTAACAGGCCCCCTCAGTAGAATAAACGTAACGTATATATTCATGAGGAGGTCCACATGGCAGCAGATATCGTTTTAGACTTTTATGAAACTATCAACTTTGAACTTATCGATATCGATGGGTATGACACATTATTTACAGAGCTCTTGGAAGATGGCACCTATGCAACTGTGTCCGATGATGACGGTCATTTGCCAGAGGATTTAGAAACACCAATCGTATTCAATGTATACGACGACAATGACTCCTTCCAATGGAGTGTGACCCTCGATGACTCTTACCAACTAAAAGACTTGTTAGATAGTGCTGAAAGCACAGATGCATTCTTGGAAACACTTCAAAAAATTCGACAAGAACATATTGAACAATACCAATAAAACAAAAGCGATGACCTTAGACAGGTCATCGCTTTTATAATTTTATGATAGAGCATATAACGTTGATATAGCATATAACGTTTATTGAACCAACATCGTTAATGAAACATATCGAGCTATATAGCTTTTACAATCACTATAATTCTATAAATACTAAACTATTAACTAATAGATTGCTCTACTTTCACTAATTCTACCGGCGTCTCAGCATCTAATATGGCTATAAGACTATTTACGATATTAGCCGCACCATCCACATGCCATTCACGAGCGCGCTCAGACATTTGTTGAAGTCTCGGAGAGTTAATAAGAAGTGCGGTCACAACGTCTTCCAAGTTATGAATATCACGAGCCCAACGAGCACAACCTCGTTGTTCTAACAGCTCTGCATTGGCCTCTTCTTGCCCTGGGATAGCGTTAAAGAATACCATAGGCAAACCAATAGTAACCGCTTCCATACATGTTAACGCACCAGGCTTTGTTACCAGCAAAGAAGACGACTTCATAAGTTCCGAAATATTCGTAGTATATCCGTATACAATGGTCTTAGTTCGCATAGATTCACTAAGGGTAACTAAGGATTCATAAAGAGATGTATTTTGACCGGCTACGACAGTAATTTCATCAATACCGTTTACTTCATCTAAATGTTTTAATGCCGTTTCTAGAGAACCTAAACCTAGGCCACCGCCCATAACGAGCACTTTTACCGGTTTCTCTAAGCTATATTCTTCAATAGCATCACGGAAGAAGGAGCGTCGTACAGGAATACCTGATACATGGATGCGTGATTTATCAATACCAGCTGCTACCATTTCATCTACCATCGATTCAGTAGCTACATAGTATGTATCAATTTGAGGGTATAGCCAAAATTGATGACTACTAAAGTCCGTCATGATAGCCACTAATGGTACATCGATATGTCCTTGGCGTTTTAAGATAGACGCTGCACCACATGGGAATGGATGCGTAAATACCATTACATCTGGCTCTTCTTGTTGTACCAATTTGAGCATGCGGCTTTTCAATAGGTATGATAATGCAGTTTGCATAATCGTACCTCGTTTTTCCCCTTTTGATACGCGATAAATCATATCATATAGCATCGGGAATACGTCAATCATCTTGATGTATGTGCCCTTGATCAAATGCTCTACAGACATGGTTTCTGTATCAAGAAAGTCCACATGAGTTATCGACGCTTGTGGTTCTTTCTCTTTCCAATATTCTTCTATGGCTCTGGCGGCCTGCATATGTCCTGTCCCAATAGAAGCGGACACGATGAGAACCTTCCGTGATCTTTCGTTATTCATAGTACACCCTTTCTCTGTGCATTATACCATAAATAGACGAAAAAAAGAGACCTCGAAAGGTCTCTTTCCAATCCATTAGGGATTATTTTTTGCGTTTTTTAGCTTTTGTAGCGTTAACTTGCTCTTTCAAACCTTTAAAATCATGCTCAACCTGCACCAAATACTCATCAAATTTATTAGAATTCATATATTCTTGAGGAACTTGCTCAATGTTTACTAAAACCGTGTCAATAAATGCTTTCCCAAGATGACGATGCAAAACAGCCACGTGGTCACTATCTGTGAAATGCTCGGTTTCACCACGCTGCGTCATAATATTACAAACATAAGCAATCTCTGCTTGGGTTTCCAAGAGCGCTTGCCCAATTTCTTCTATCACCATATTGGGTAAGATAGAGGTAAACAATGATCCCGGTCCCAAAACTACCATATCACTTTCTAAAATTGTCTGCACCACTTTGCGGCTAGCAGTTGGTTTTTGGTCATTATAGGTGTTGGTGACATAAACTCGTTCAATCATACCTTGGTGCTCTGCCAAATGACTTTCTCCAGCCACCTCACTTCCATCAGTAAATACAGCATGAAGCGTCAAAGGTGTATCACAAGACGGATAAATCTTGCCAGTTGTGTGGAAAAACTTGGTCAACAGTTGCATGGCATTGTAAGTCGAACCTTGCATTTCTGAAATTCCGGCAATAATCAAGTTTCCAAGAGGATGTCCAGCTAAAGCACCGTCTTCTTCTGCAAAGCGATATTGAAAGACTTTTTCATAAAAACGAGGCATATCCGACAAAGCCACCAAAACATTTCGTAAATCACCTGGTGGTGTTAATTGCTGAATGTTTTTCCGTAATTCACCTGAACTTCCTCCGTCA
>NZ_CAJLUB010000121.1 GCF_905209685.1 uncultured Veillonella sp.
CTTCTGTCATATGTGGTCCTCCTTATGGTAATACATCCGCTTTATCATGAATTCGGTCTGTAGGACTTACTGTATACACACGAGTGATTGTATAGGTAGTAAATTCAGGATTAAATTGCACCTCATAGTATGCATCGCTAACCTTTAAGATCATACCATTACGTACCTTTAAGGAATTAACAGCTAATTGACCTTCATCAACACCACGGTCTGCACTAAAGGAATGCAAGAATTGAGCCATTCTAGAAGAATCTTCAGAGTAATTCTTCATACGACCATATTCTTGATATTCTAAGCCTAAGAAAAATACAATAATTAAGGATAATATAACAGCTAAATCACGGTAACGGCTTGTAAAACCATTACGCAAAACTTGAATGCCTACTCCGAGAAGGGCTAATAAAATAACTACAAAGATAACCAATCCTAATGTATGACCAGATGCGATTTGGCTTTCCACATAGGAAACGGAATAGAAGTCCATAATGATGCTCCTTTCATATATCTTCTTATTATATCATAAATAAATATGATAATAACCAACAACGACTTATAAAAAATAGAGCTACCACAACGATAGCTCTATTAAACAGTTTCTATACTAATTTATTTACATTCACGGTACACGATGATATAAGCATGAGTATTCGCTGTAAAACCAGATTCTAATTCTAGTTCAACTTCTAAAACGGCATCGTCAACGTCACCTTTATAATACGCATTACGTTGTTCTGCAGAATAGAAATACATAGCCGCATTATATTCATTACCTGCTTGTACTGGAATTGTGATGGTAACAGGCTGTGTTTCAACATTCTTTGTTTTAGTACCCACATTATCCGTCGTGTAATATACGGATTCAATGGTATGTTCTCCTGGTGTTAATGCCACAATGACTTGACCATATTGACCAGTTTTATGATCAATAGTAGAAAGGTCCTTACCATCAACCTTTACAGATTTACCATAAATATGAAGAATCGCTTTATTAGCATTCTCTTGTACAAATTGTTGTTCACCGGCTTGTCGTTTTTTATTGAACTTCATAAATACGGCAAACAAAATGGCCCAAATGACTGCAACCGCCACGATGATAATAATAGTTGTAGAACTCATAGTATCTCTCCTTATACCAAAATATACTACACTGACTCTACGTTAACTATATCATACGTACTTGTATTACTCAATAAAAAGCGACCCCCTAAGGGGTCGCTTTCAGTAAGCTTATGCTTATCAAGAAATTACTAAGGTAATCTCTTATTTCAACCAGCTCATCAAGTTGCGAAGTTCTGCACCAACTGGTTCGATTGGATGGTTAGCAGCTGCTTCACGATGTTCTTTAAGGAATTTTTGACCATTTTTGGAATCAGCCAAGAATTCGTCAGCGAATTTACCAGATTGGATATCAGCCAAGATTTGTTCCATAGCTTTTTTAGTATCTGCAGTAATTACGCGAGGACCTGCATGGTAGTCACCATATTCAGCAGTGTTGGAAATGGAGTGGCGCATTTTTTGGAAGCCACCTTCGTAGATAAGGTCTACGATCAATTTCATTTCATGCAAGCATTCGAAGTAAGCGTTTACAGGTTCATAACCAGCTTCTGTTAATACTTCGAAACCAGTTTTGATCAATTCAGTAACACCGCCGCACAATACAGCTTGTTCACCGAAGAGGTCAGTTTCAGTTTCAGATTTGAAGTTAGTTTCCAAGATACCGGAACGGCCACCACCGATACCAGAAGCCCATGCTAATGCAACTTCTTCAGTATCACCAGATGGATCTTTTTCTACAGCGTACAAGCAAGGAACACCGGAGCCTTCTTGGTATGTACGACGTACTAAATGACCAGGGCCTTTAGGAGCTACCATGAATACGTTGATGTCTTCACGAGGTACGATTTTACCAAAGTGAATGTTGAAGCCGTGAGCAAATGCCAAGTATGCACCTTGTTTCAAGTTAGGAGCAATATCTTGTGCATATACGTCTGCTTGTAATTCGTCAGGAATCAATACCATAACGATGTCAGCGCCTTTAACTGCTTCTGCAGTTTCTTTTACTGTAAGGCCTGCTTCTTCTGCAGGTTTCCAGCTAGAAGAACCACCACGAAGACCAATTGTTACATCCATACCATTTTCTTTCAAGTTCAATGCATGCGCATGACCTTGGGAGCCGTAACCTAAAACTGTAATTTTTTTGCCTTCCAATTTGCTCAAATTACAATCTGCATCATAATAAACTGTAGTACCTAAAATTTTACCTGCCATACTAGACAACCTCCAATATATATTCAATAGAATATTTAATATATATACTGTACACAATCTCACAAATAAATGCAAGATTTGTAGTGTATATCGTAATTTATCGAATAGTCAAATAGACTAATCTACAACTTAAATTTGTACCCTTTTTGTATTAAGAAAAAATGAATTATCCCAGTTTTAGCTCTTACTTAACTATAATCCATGGGCGATTTTTCTCCCATACAACAGATACATCAATACCAAATACGTCGCTTAGAATTTCATCTGTCAAGATGTCTCGCTTCTTGCCTTTATACACAATGAGGCCATCTTTAATAATAGCTACATGTGTAATACTGGGCATAATCTCTTCAATTTGATGAGATACATAAATAAAAGGCTTATGCTCCTCTCGTGCCATATTCTCAACAGTTCTTAAGAATTGCTCACGAGCAGGCAAATCAAGGCCAGAACAAGGCTCATCCAAAATGAGTAAATCTGGATTAGCCATAATAGCCCGTGCTAGTAAAACACGGCGCTGTTCACCAGCAGATAGTGTATGAAATCTATGGCCTTCCAAATAGGACAAACCAAACTCAGACAATAATTGCAGTCCTCGTTCACGTACTTCAGGCTCTACCTGTTGATAAATACCAATACTATTAAAAGCACCAGAAATAACAACATCTTCTACCACTTGCTTATCCAGTGTAGACTGGAATTGTCCAAGTGCCGAACTAACAAAGCCTAATCGGGCCTTGATCTTAGGCCATGCATATTTACCAAATTCATGACCAAATACGCGTAATAATCCTGTTGTAGGAATTTGGTAAGCTGGAATCATGCTGAGCATCGTCGATTTACCAGCCCCATTGAGACCTAATAAGGCCCAATTCTCTCCTTCTTCAACATGCCAATTAATGCCTTTTAAAATTTCGCGGCCTTCACGACGAAACTTGACGTCTTCATAATGGAGTAATTCACTACTCACACAACCATCTCCTAAATCTTTTCTCCACGGCTCATTGCGGTAATGCCAGTTTTGGCAATTTCAAGGACACCATACGTTTCCATAATTTGAATGAAACCGCGTAATTTTTCTACGCTACCAATTACTTCAATAATCATAGAAGTAGGAGAAATATCGAGCACATTGCCACGATATACATCGGCAATTTGTACAATTTGAGAGCGTGTTGCAGCAGTTGCTTTTACCTTGATAAGCATTAACTCACGGCATACCACATCATGATCTTCAAAAACTTTAACCTTTACAACATCAATGAGCTTGTAAATTTGTTTTTGAATTTGGTCTAAGATGCGATCATCTGCCTCAACGGTGAGGGTAATACGAGCGTAGCCTGGTGTATTTGTAATACCAGATGTCATCTTTGTAACATTAAAACCACGACGGTTAAAGAGTGCCAATATACGTGCACCAATGCCTGCTGTATTTTTTGCAATTACTAAGACTTGATGTTCTCTCGCCATTATAGCACCCCTTTCTTGCCCATCATACCACTTACGGTACCGCCAGCTGGAATCATCGGCAATACATTATCTTCTCTTGCTACACGGCAATCCAAGATGATACTTTCATCAGATGTAATGAAAGATTTAAATTCTTTATTGAAATCCTCTACATTATCGATGCGAGCGGCTTTCAAATCAAAGGCATCTGCCAATTTCAAGAAGTCTGGACTCGCTTCCAAATCTACATAGGAATAACGGCGGTCATTAAAGATTTGTTGCCATTGACGAACCATGCCAAGGTAACCATTATTAATGATAACAATCTTAATTGGTAAATTATATTGGCGAACCATCATGAGCTCTTCGAAGGTCATTTGGAATCCACCATCACCAACAACAAGGATAACTTGTTTATGAGGTGCCCCCACTTGAGCCCCAATTGCAGCTGGTAAACCATAGCCCATAGTACCTGCACCACCAGATGTAACAATGGTATGAGGTTTTTTATGAGTTAAGAATTGAGCCGCCCACATTTGATGTTGGCCTACGTCAGTTACAATAACGGCATCCTCTTTAGCAATCTTGTTAAGTTCAGATAATACGTATTGTGGATGTAATACACCATCTTTAGATTCAGGAATTACCATAGGATATTCCGCTTGCCATTCACGAATTTGTCCGATCCACGCTTCATGAGTTGTAGGTTCTACAAGCGTATTAAGTTCAGATAAAACTCGTTTCAAGTCACCTACAATTGGTACGTTAATAGTGACGTTTTTATCAATTTCTGCTGGGTCGATATCGATATGAATGATTTTAGCTTTTTTACAGAAGAAATCTGGATGACCTGTAATGCGGTCGTGGAAACGAATACCTGCAGCAATAACTAAATCTGCTTCTTCTGTGCAGTTATTAGCCGCTACAGAGCCATGCATCCCCACCATACCAAGAGCAAGCTCATGGTTACCTGGGAAACCACCAAGGCCAACTAATGTATTTGTTACAGGAATTTGAGCCTTTTCTGCCAATTCCTTCAACTCATCCATAGCGCCAGATTTCAATACACCAGCACCGGCAATGATGAGCGGACGCTTCGCATTTTTAATAAGCGTAGCCGCTTTCTTAATTTGACCTTGATGGCCTTTATATGTAGGATCATACCCTTCAAGGTGAATCGGTACTTCGTATAATTTATTGTATTCTGTCATGGATATTTTTTCTGTTTGAACATCCTTAGGAATATCAATGAGAACAGGTCCTGGACGACCTGTACTAGCAATAAAATACGCTTCTTTAATGATGCGAGGTAAATCGCGAATATCTTGAACAAGGTAGTTATGTTTTGTAATCGGCATGGTAATACCTTGGATATCTGCTTCTTGGAAGGAATCCTTACCAATAAACGGACGACCAACCTGACCAGTAATGGCCACCATAGGTACAGAATCCATGTAAGCAGTCATAATACCTGTAACAAGATTAGTTGCACCAGGACCGGACGTAGCAAGGCATACCCCTACTTTTCCAGATACGCGTGCATAACCATCTGCTGCATGGGCTGCACCTTGTTCATGACGAACAAAATAATGTTTAATTTCAGGGAAGCTATAAATTTCATCATAAATTGGAATTA
>NZ_CAJLUB010000122.1 GCF_905209685.1 uncultured Veillonella sp.
ATATGTTCAATCATATGATTGATTACCTATCATTGTTCAGTTTTCAAAGATCTGTTATCAGTTTCACGCTTTAGTGAAGCGCCATCTGACGACTTGATTATAATAACATGTGAACATTTTCATGTCAACACATTTTATAATCTTTTTTGAAGTTCTTTTGAACCTCTAAGTGCATTGCTACACTCATTAAGAAACAGTCGCTCGAACGACTGTATGCATATTATAGTATAACCAAAATATAATGGCAACCCCTAATTCTCAATTTCACACAACTTTCATTACGCATTCATTTTCTAGTCTAAAAACTGAAGATTGATTTTACACAACCTATTTTGTATAATGTAGCTGTAATATAGACTCTTTCACTTATGCACTTATATAGTTATATACTATTTAGTACTATATTTTAATTTTGAATGAGCACTATATTTCAATTTAGTCTTTTATTATAGTAGTTATAATTAATACTATAATAATGTGTAAGGAGATTGAGTATGAAATTATCCAAACGTTTATTATCTAAAACAGTTGCTATTGCTGCTGTATGTGCAACTATGGCTACTGCAGCCTTTGCTGCACCTCAAGGTACCTTTGATTCCTCTGAAATTCAAATTACTGGCCAAGCCTCTCGTTCAGTAGCACCTAACTATGCGATCTTAACACTTGGTATTACTAGCGAAAACACAAACATCAATGCTGCAAAATCTAACAATGACCGCATCATGAGTGATTTGATTAGTAAGTTAGGTCATTTAGGTATCGATAAAAAAGATATTTATACCTCTAATATTTCTATTAACCCTACTAACGATTACCAAGATGGCAAACGAATCAATACAGGTTATAATGTGTCTAATCGTGTAACTGTAAAAATCAATAATCTTGATAATGTAGGTAAAGCTGTTGATGCTGCTGTTAGCGCTGGGGCTAATGATATCAACAACCTTTCTTTCCAAAATGATGTATCTCAACAACTATCTGATTCTTTAACTACAGAAGCAATTCAAGACGGCCGTCATAAAGCTGAGGTTATCGCTGCAGCCCTTGGCCGTACATTAGGACCTGTAAAAACAGTTTCTATCAGTACACCTCAAACAAGCTCTATGGACTCTGGTTACTATCGTAACGCAGTAATGTTAAAAGCGTCTCTCGAAACTGCTACTCCTGTTGAAAAAGGATCATTAGTAGTTTCTCAAGACGCTAATATTACTTATTATTTACAATAGAATTTTCTGGTACCACACCTTCGTGGACCGCTACAATGCCGCCTGTCAATTCATGATAGGTGGCATTTTCATATCCTAAAGATTTCCAAATTTCAAGAATCTCACTTTGATGAGGATATCTACGTAAGGATTCTGGTAACCACGCATAGGAGGAATTATCCTTACTTAATTTACCTATAATAGGTAATATATAGGAGAAGTAGAAATTGTATAATTGTTTAAAACCAAACATACTTGGTTTCGCTAACTCCAATACAACTACTTTCCCACCTGGTTTTACAACACGTTGCATTTCAGATAATACCTGTTTAATATCTGGTACATTACGCATTGCAAAGCCGCTCATAGCCGCATCAAATGTATTATCTGCATATGGTAATGCCATTGCATCACCTTGAACAAGATTAACTTGATCTAGTAAACCAGCATCTTCAATGCGTACGCGACCTTGATCAAGCATTTCACTATTAAAGTCCAAAGCCTCTACCTTTAATGTTGGCTCTTGACGTAATGCTTCTTTTGTAAACACGCAAGTGCCACAAGCTACATCAAGTATTCGTTGATTTGGACCTATATTCATTGCTTTTACAGAAAATTTGCGCCAGTAATAATCTTGGCCAAAACTCAAGACTGTATTCATCAAATCATAATTCTTAGCAATATTAGAGAACACACCTTGCACAAACTCTTCTTTATCTGCATATGTTTTAAATTCTTTCGTATTCATTATGGTCCTTTCACTAATCAAGAACTATATTCAAACTCTTTACTCGCATAGTATATCATACTATGACGCCTATCAAAAGAATCCTATTATATATACTATATATAGTAACTATGTAAAGAGCACATATTTAGTTAAAGTAATATATTCACTACTATTAAAACTAGCATATCACAAAATAAATATCGTTATCAGTCACAGTAGATCCAATTTAACTATATATTAATGACTATGATATTCTCTATTGCCACCAATCTATGTTCGTTGTATAATGACATATGTCCATGTTGAAAAGATATCTTTTCCATGGTCTTTTATTAGTTTTTATTAAGTATTGGAGTGTACTATGAATCGATTTGTAAAATCAATCAATAGAGTCAGTCTAATCCAACAAATAATCATAGGTTTGATTATTGGTATTTTGACAGCTCTATACGTGCCAGAATTGGCAAATGAACTAGCTTTATTAGGCGTTCTCTTTGTTGGTGCTTTAAAAGGGATTGCACCAATCCTTGTATTTTTCCTTGTTATTGCAGCTATCAGTAAACATCGTTCTGGTCAAAAGACTGGGATGGGATCTGTAATCACATTATATTTATTAGGTACATTCCTTTCTGCAGCACTTGCTGTAGTCGTAAGCTTTATGTTCCCTACTACATTACACCTTGCAGCTAGTGCAGCTGATGCTGCTCCACCACAAGGGATCGTAGAGGTTATGAAAACACTTTTAAAAAATATTGTTGATAACCCTGTGAAAGCCTTAATGACCGCTAACTATATCGGCATTTTAGGTTGGGCACTTATCATTGGCGGTGCTTTACGCCATGCCCCAATGAACACTAAAGAAGTAATGGAGTCTATCGCTCAAGCTATTACAACTGTAGTAGGTTGGATTATCCGCTTTGCTCCTCTAGGTATTATGGGTCTCGTAGCTGACTCTATCGCTACTAACGGTATTGAAGCTTTAATCGGCTACTTCCAATTACTCGTATTACTACTTGGTTCTATGATTTTCGTAGCATTAGTAGTAAATCCACTTCTATCTTTTGTATACCTTCGTCGCAATCCATATCCATTGGTATTTAAATGTTTGCGTGAATCTGCTATCTATGCGTTCTTTACTCGTAGCTCTGCAGCAAACATTCCTGTTAACCTTGATTTAGCAAAACGTTTAAAACTTAATCCTGATATGTATTCCGTATCCATTCCATTGGGTGCTACTATCAACATGGGTGGTGCAGCGATCACAATTACAATTATGACATTAGCTGCTGCACATACACTTGGTATCGTTGTAGATGTCCCTACAGCAATCCTTTTATCTGTCATTGCTACAATCGGTGCTTGTGGCGCTTCTGGCGTTGCTGGTGGTTCCCTACTTCTAATTCCTCTAGCTTGTTCTCTATTCGGTATCTCCAATGATATTGCAATGCAAGTTGTAGGTGTAGGTTTCATCATCGGTGTTTTACAAGACTCCACAGAAACAGCTCTTAACTCCAGTACAGACATTCTCTTCACAGCTACTGCAGATTATGCAAAACGTGGCTACCACGAAAACTGGAATTAACACCTATAGGCGGTCCTTCGGGACCGTCTTTTTTTGTGTTCAATGGATAGAAAATCAGCCATCTATATTGATTTTCTTCAATATAATGTTATAATAGAGTTAATGATAATAACTATTAATAGATATAAATAGAAAGGAATCAACATGAAACAATACGATATTATTGTAGTTGGTACAGGTGGTGCAACCATCGTAGCTGATGCTGCTATCAAAGTGGGTAAAAAAGTAGCTATCATAGAAAAAGGTAAATTTGGTGGCACATGCCTAACTCGCGGTTGTATTCCTACAAAGGTTATGGTTACAGCAGCTAATGCGATCCAAGAGGTAGAAGAATTCAAAAAAATCGGTATTAATGTTAGCGATGCTACTATGGACTGGGACACTGTTTCCAAACGTACATGGCATAAAATTGACGAATCTGCAGGCATCTATGATTATTACAACGCTTTCGATAATGTAGACGTATATCGCGGCGCAGCTAGCTTTGTATCCGATAAGGTTATGAATATTCATCTTAACGATGGCTCTGGTACTGTAGAAATTACGGCCCCTACTATCGTTCTTGGTACTGGTGGCTATAGCAATATTCCGAATGTACCAGGTTTACAAGAGGCAGGCTATCTTTCTAGTGAAAGCCTCTTTGGCGATAAATTCCCTAAACAACCATATAAATCCCTCGCAGTACTCGGCGCCGGCCCTATCGGTGTAGAGTTCGGTCACGTTTTTGATGCTGCTGGTACTGAAGTTACCATCATCCAACATAATGTACGTCTTGTACCTAAGGAAGACGAAGAGATGTCTGAACATCTTCTCCAAAACTATCGTGCTCGTGGCATCAATGTTATATTGAACCAAGACACTGTTGAAATCCGTCAAGAAGACGGCCTTAAGGTAGTAGTCACAAAAGATCGTACTACAGGTGAAATCACAGAAACTAAAGTTGAAGAAATTCTCGTAGCTGCCGGTATTCGTCCAGCAGTTGAAGAATTACACCTCGAAAATACAGGTATTGAAACATTACCAAAAGGCTGGATCAAAACAAATGAATTCCTTGAAACATCTGTAGATGGTATCTATGCATTAGGTGATGTAAACGGCGAGCCTGCATTCCGTCATCGCGCAAACTATGAAGCAGATATTATCGCCCATAATCTATACTTTGCAAAAAACGAAGAAGATTTCCGTTGGGCACGCTATGATACATTGCCAAAGGTTACCTTCTCCTACCCTGAAATCGGTAGCGTAGGTCTTACTGAAGCCGAAGCTATTAAAGCTGGTTATAATGTAGGGGTAGGTAAAAACTACTACTCCTCCACAGCTAAAGGCTACGCAATGGGTATCAACCCTGGCGATGTAAATGATGGCTTTGTTAAAATCGTAGTAGACAAAGATACTAACCATATCCTTGGTATGCACGTAACAGGTCCACAAGCGTCTATCCTCTTCCAACCATATGTAAACCTTATGAACAGCGGTGTAACGCCATTGACAGCAATTAACGAAGAAATCGCTTCTGAACGTACTAAACGTTTACGTGAAAAAGGTATTACTCGCGAAATGGATCCTAAATCCGTTATCACTGTAGGTGAAACTATGAGCCCACATCCTTCCTTAATCGAAGTTATTATGTGGACACAAGTGTACAACGAAAACCGTTGGTAATAACTATTAAATACAACAAAGGGACTGTACTATAGCACAGTCCCTTTGTTGTATTTATAACTAGAAAAATAAAAAAAGTCAAAATGATGTAATATAAGAAGAAATACTGTTCAAACGTAAAAAAGAGCCAAAGGCATATGCCTTCGGCTCTTTTTCTGATTATCACTTAA
>NZ_CAJLUB010000123.1 GCF_905209685.1 uncultured Veillonella sp.
TTGGTCAAAAAGAATCTACCGTAGCTCGTGTAGTACAAAAATTAGAAGAAACAGGTGCGTTGGATTATACAATCGTCGTTTCTGCTAGTGCTTCTACAGGTGCTCCATTACAATACATTGCTCCGTATGCAGGTGTTGCTATGGGTGAATACTTCATGTACAAAGGCAAACATGTACTTTGCGTATATGATGACTTAACTAAGCAAGCAGCTGCTTACCGTGCTATGTCTCTATTATTACGCCGTCCACCAGGGCGTGAAGCGTATCCAGGCGACGTATTCTACTTACACAGTCGTTTATTAGAACGTGCTGCTAAACTTTCACCAGAACTTGGCGGTGGTTCTATTACAGCGTTGCCAATCATTGAAACACAAGCGGGTGACGTATCTGCATACATCCCAACAAACGTAATTTCCATCACTGATGGTCAAATTTTCTTAGGGACAGATATGTTCTACTCTGGTATCCGTCCAGCTGTTGATGTAGGTTTGTCCGTATCCCGTGTAGGTGGTAGTGCTCAAACTAAAGCGATGAAACAAGTAGCAGGCCAATTGCGTTTGGACCTTGCTCAATATCGTGAATTGGCAGCCTTCGCACAGTTCGGTTCCGATCTTGATGCGGCTACTAAAGCACAATTAGACCGCGGTGAACGTTTGACTGAAATGTTAAAGCAAGGTCAATATGAACCTATGAGCGTAGCAGAAATGGTTATCAACCTTTACGCTGGTACAAAAGGTTATTTAGCTAATATTCAAGTAGATGATGTATTATCATTTGAAGCTGAACTTTTACGTTTTATAAAAGCTAACTATCCTGAAATTATCACGAATATTGAAACGTCTAAGAAAATTGATGAAGATACTGAAAATCTATTGAAGCAAGCAATCCCAGAATGTGTAGAAGCATTTGGTTCTACGCATACATTAGTGTCTCATAAGGAGGCGTAATGTATGGCTAGTGCACAAGATTTGCGAAAACGCATAAAAAGTGTTACCAATACGCAACAAATTACAAAAGCGATGAAGATGGTTGCTTCAGCTCGTCTTCGTAGGGCACAAACAAAAGCGGAATCTACACGTCCTTACGCAGAAAAAATTGGGCAAATCTTGCGTCATATGTCTAATAGTGATTTAGAAGGCTTTAGCAGTCCTTTACTAGAGGTACGTCCTATAAAGCGTACGTGCTATATAGTAATAGGTGCTGATAAGGGCCTTGCAGGGGCATTCTCGTCTAATGTATTGAAATTTGCTATGGAGCAATTGCATGGCAAATCTTCCGATACATATCGTGTTATCACGGCTGGTAAAAAGCCAAGAGACAGCATGAAATCCAGAGGAATTCATATCGATAAGTCCTATGCGGGCTTCTCTGATAAACCTTCCTATGAACATGCGCGTGCCATTATGCATGAAGCACTTTCACTATACGAACGTCATGAAGTTGACGAAGTCATCATGATCTATACACGTTTTGTAAATTCTATGACGCAAATTGCACAGGCTGAGCGCTTGTTGCCAATAGAGCAACCACAAGATGAGGTAAAAGGGGAAGAATATGACTTTATGCCTTCCGCTGTATCTGTCTTGGAGGCGTTGCTACCAAAATATTTAGAAATTACTGTTTATAATGGATTGTTGCAATCTGCAGCAAGTGAACTTGGTGCTCGCATGACAGCCATGACATCTGCTACAGACAATGCAGGGGAACTCATTGATTCCTTGGGGCTTGAATATAACAAGTTACGTCAATCTAGCATTACAAACGAAATTTCTGAAATCGTTGGTGGCGCTAATGCCTTGCAATAAATAAGGAGACATCTGTCGATGAGTAATAATATTGGTAAAGTTGTGCAGGTCATTGGCCCAGTTGTAGACGTGCGCTTCGATGCTGGTCATTTGCCAAGCATCTACAACGCCATCAACATCTACCATGATCATAAGGCACATGATAGACAAAAAATTGTAGTAGAGGTTATGCAACACTTAGGTGATGATACTGTACGTTGCGTTGCGATGAGCTCTACTGACGGTATGACCCGTAATATGGATGCTGAAGATACTGGTGCTGCAATTGCCGTTCCTGTAGGTGAAGGTGTATTGGGTCGTATCTTTAACGTATTGGGTGAAACTGTAGACCATGATCCAGCTCCAGTTGTAGCTGACGAAAAATGGCCTATTCATCGTCCAGCACCTAAATTTGATGACCTTTCTCCAGATACACAAATCTTGGAAACAGGTATTAAGGTTGTTGACCTTATCGCTCCTTACGTAAAAGGTGGTAAAATTGGCCTCTTCGGTGGTGCCGGCGTAGGTAAAACCGTATTAATCATGGAATTGATTCACAATGTTGCTACAGAGCACGGTGGTTACTCCGTATTCTCCGGCGTAGGCGAACGTACTCGTGAAGGTAACGACTTGTGGAATGAAATGAAAGAATCCGGCGTTATCAATAAAACGGCCCTCGTATATGGCCAAATGAATGAGCCACCTGGGGCTCGTATGCGCGTAGGTCTTACAGGCCTTACAATGGCTGAATACTTCCGTGATGTAAAGAAACAAGACGTGCTCTTGTTTATCGATAACATCTTCCGCTTTATTCAAGCGGGTTCCGAAGTATCTGCCCTCTTAGGTCGTATGCCATCTGCCGTAGGTTACCAACCTACATTGGCTAATGACGTAGGTGCATTACAAGAACGTATTACATCTACAAAAGAAGGTTCTATTACTTCCGTACAAGCTGTATATGTACCAGCCGATGACTTGACTGACCCTGCTCCAGCAGCAACATTTGCTCACTTGGATGCAACAACAGTATTGTCTCGTTCCATTGCGGAACTTGGTATTTATCCAGCTGTAGATCCACTCGATTCTACTAGTCGTATTTTGGACCCACATGTACTTGGCGAAGAACATTATACAGTAGCTCGTGGCGTACAAGAAGTATTGCAAAAATATCGCGATCTTCAAGATATTATCGCAATCCTCGGCATGGAAGAATTGTCTGACGAAGATAAATTGACTGTATCTCGCGCTCGTAAGATTCAACGTTTCTTGAGTCAACCATTCTTCGTAGCCGAAGTATTTACAGGTTCTCCTGGTAAATACGTACCATTGTCCGAAACATTGAGAGGCTTTAAAGAAATCCTTGATGGTAAACATGACGATTTACCGGAAGGTGCATTCTACATGGTTGGTACCATTGATGAAGCCGTTCAAAAAGCAAAGGAAATGCAAGAGAAGGGGGAATAATCCATGGCGGAACCTATGTCCCTACAGATCATCACACCTGATGCGATTGTCTTTGAAGGCAAGTCTACATTCTTTGTAGGCAAAGCCATCGATGGTCAATTTGGTGTTTTGCCAAATCATGCACCTATGATTATCGCATTAGATTTAGCGCCATTACGCATAGATCAACCAGATGGAACATCTCGTGAACTTGCCGTATTTGGTGGCTTCTGTGAAATTGAACATAATAAGGTGAGTATTGTAACTCCAGATTGCCAAGATCCATCATCTATTGATGTGGAACGTGCTCGTCGAGCTAAAGAACGTGCAGAAGGCCGGTTATCCAATCCTACACCAGATATCGATGTAGAACGCGCAGAAGCAGCATTGCAACGTGCATTATTGCGCTTGCATGTAACTAAACAACTATAAAATGAAAGGCTAGCCATAGGGCTAGCCTTTTTCTATAGAATTTCATTTTGTTTATAGGAAACACTCATCTAACATTAAGGTCATCTGCTTATACTAAAATTTGTCATTTAAATTTAATGACTTATTGTGTTAATTTGGAGGTTTTCTAATGAACGTATCAAAAAAATCTTTCATTGCTTTTGCTGTATTAGCATGCTGTTTTGGTGCATCTACACTAGGAACACATGTAGACGCATCTTATGGTTATAAATATACTGACTCGGTTCGCCCACCAGTAGAAACTCCTACAAATGATGCTTTTAGAGCTAACATGGTTAAACAAAATGAAGCTGATAATGCTAAATATGCTGCGACTACTAATACAAGTACAGCAAGTGCAAAAGATGATGATTCAATTTATTACGTAAGCGATTTATCTG
This sequence comes from uncultured Veillonella sp., assembly GCF_905209685.1. GTDB lineage: Bacteria > Bacillota > Negativicutes > Veillonellales > Veillonellaceae > Veillonella. The sequence continues at coordinate 4,079 of NZ_CAJLUB010000123.1, forward strand.
ATTCCTTCCGTAGTTCATTTACTACACTTTTAAGAAATGCTGGTTTTACAGAGCATCAACTTAGATTAATTGGCTTGATTCACTAAGTTATGTATCATTAATAGGTGAATACAAAAAGACCGTTAAGCAATTGCTTAACGGTCTTTTTAGTGTCTCTTATAATACGCTAACATCTTTTAAGGAGTAAGCAGTATTTCTAGGTTGTTCTACTTGGAAGTCAAGTACAACTGGAGATTCAGAGTTGATGCCAGGCGCTTGATAGCGGTCACGGTCTGTTGGAATGCGTTTATACGGTAATTTATCAAGTAATACAGTCATAACTTTATTCCATACAGCCTTATGTGTTGGCATTGTTAAGGAATCATCTGTTTGATTGAATCCACTGCGTACAGTGTGAATAACTTGATCATTCACATCGTAGTAATATAACAATGCATTAACTTTTGCTGCAATGTACATTTCGCGATCATCATTGTTATATGCGTATGGGCTATTTACACCATTGATTTGTACGTATACATCTTGCAATGGTACAGGCATGATAACAATTTCAGAGTTCTGCGCAGATGCAATTTGTGCAAGGTCAACAGCTCTAATTTCTGCTGTTGGCGTATTAGTACTTACGATTGCTGTATCGTAGTACGGATATTTAAGTGTGTTAGATAGACGATCTGTCATGTAACGACCAAATTGTGCTGTATTTTCATTGCGCAACTTGGCAGGTACTACGATTGTTACTTTGCGACTAGGGAAATTATCTAAATGACCATCATAATTAGAATTAGATGTGTTGATCGTCGCTTTTTCAGGTGTTCCTACAACTGGAGTAGAAACCGGTGTGTTGGCAACCTTCAAAATAGGTTGACCATTATTATCGGATTGTAACGTAGGTGTAGTTGTATCTACATTGGATTGCACAGAGTTAATAACAACCGGTTGAGTCCTATTGGATGTTAATTGACTCATATTAATTGTGGCCGCACTTGCTGTAGCAAGTGTAGATGCCAATAGTACACCTAGTACTGTAAGTAGCGAACGTTTATAGCGTCCGAATTTACGAAACATAGTTCCTCCTCTTAATAAAACTCTTTGAAATTTACAAACAAAACAACTGGTACTATTATATCACATATACAAAAAAAAGAAGCAAGCTTTATGCTTGCTTCTTGGTCTGGTGGACGATGACAGGATCGAACTGCCGACATCCTGCTTGTAAGGCAGGCGCTC
>NZ_CAJLUB010000124.1 GCF_905209685.1 uncultured Veillonella sp.
TTATCATCGATTGAGCTTTTTTTGTTTTACGTGGCACGCTCTATGTCCACATCTAGCAATTGAGCTTTCTTTATTTTACGTGGCATGCTCTATGACCACATCATCATATAAATTATAGTTGATGATACTTATAAAAGCAATTACTATTTTTCACGACCAAAATCATCCACTACTTCACAGGTTACCGTCATAGCCTCGTCCTTACCATAGGGTACAAAGGTGAGTTCTGACGCATGTAAGCATTGACGTGTATAGGGTTTATTGCGTGTCCCATACATGGCATCTCCCACAATAGGATGACCAATGTGTTCCATGTGCACGCGGATTTGATGTGTTCTGCCGGTTAATAATTTGAACTTCAATAGCGTATGTTCGCCTTCATGACCAAGAACGGTATATTCCGTTTGAGCTGGTTGACCAAACTCATCGATGACACGGCGATTATCAAATACTAGATCAACACCAATAGGTTCATCAACTACGCCATCTTCGTTAATACAGCCTTCTACTAAGCCTGTGTAGATACGGTCGATACGACCAGCTTGTAATTCATCAGTGTAATATTGCTGAGCTTCCTTTGTTTTACCAAAGAGAATACAACCAGATGTGTCTCGGTCAAGACGATGTACAGGGCGCACCTTGTGAACTACACCTTTTTTAGCATAATACCCAGCCACATAGTTACTCAATGTACCAGATTTAGTTTGTCCCGCTGGATGAACAAGCATGAATGGAGCTTTATCAACCACCAAGGTATGAGCATCTTCGTAGAGAACTGTAATAGGGCCTTTTTCTACATCGACGCCATAGTCCTTATCCTGTGGTAATTCCAAAGTTAACACATCACCCTTTTTGAGAGAACGCTGGGAATGGGCTACACGGCTATTTACTTTCACCCGTTTCTTGCGGAACATCATTTGAATATCTCGAGAGGATAATGAAAAGCGTTCCTTTACATATTTAGAGACCGTCAATTCTGTTGGTTCTTTCACTGTATACGTTTTCCAGCTCATATTACCACCATTCGTTAATATATGTTTTTTGTTCAGGATAGAGAATATCGAAGAATTCTAGCCATTCCTCATTAGCTGAAAGTTTACCTTCAAAAGCAAGATCACGAGCAGTTAATGTGCCCATTAAGAGTTGGCTCAAAGCGCCGACTTCAACAGTAATATCTACGTCCCCATCCAATGTATCAGACACCTTTTTAACAGATGGAGTCAATGCGCCGCCATATTGGACTTCATAGCGACCTTCATTCCACTCACAAAGACTATCTTTCACACCAAAGGTCATTGTAATAGGCATCATCAAAGCCTCTGGGTTTACAGGAATGGATTCGAAGGCAGCTTTCACATCCACAATACGGCTCATCATGTACGGCATTGTGGAATGTCCACTTTTACCATCTGGATAGAAGCGATAATATGTATCGTGAAGGCCCTCATTCCAACGAATCGTAGTACCTTGAGAACGGTGGTTATAGAAGTAGTTCAACAATGCTCGTTGTGCACGACGTGTAGTATAAACTAATTCGGATACAGGAATTTCTGGTTGACCTAAGCGATACACCGCATAGCCTTCGATAACACCTTCATCATTGCGCACTACAGCGATATTCACGCCTTCTGCAAAGAAGCTGCCGAGCAAGCGTTTCCATTCCTTTTCACCGCGTTCAGCATAGCCAGAAAGACGAGCTGTATATGCTTTATATACAGGATCAAGCAATGTCCATTGGTCAACGCTATTAAGTAAACCAAAGCTCAAGGATTTATCAGTCATAGGGCGCAAGTCCTCAAGAGACATAGTGTTCACCCATTGATGAGCATAGAGTTCCCAACCATATTGTTGGTAGAATGCAGCCTTGGAGGGCATCAAAATCGTCAATACTTGACCTCGGTTGCGAAGCTCTTCAAGAGAAGCCTTTAACAACGCACCACCTACGCCACCACGACGAGCCGCTGGATGTGTGGCTACGCCAACCATATAGCTTGTAGGCAATACAGCACCACGAACATTGATATTATATTGACGCAAATGAACGGTACTCAATAATTGATCTTGTTCAAGACCAACCATTGTATTTTCTGGTTCATAGCAATTTGTAAAGTAATATTGGAAGAATGGATCTTCCTTTGGTTCAAAGCAGTACGCCCATAGATTTTCCACATGTGGCGTATCTTGAACTGTTGCAATTCTATATTCCATAAGTATATCCTCGTTATAGTATAAAAACCACGCTCTATCTGTGGCATCACCATGATGATACAAAATATAATCAAATAGATAGGCTAACACTCCTATTATAACAAAAATGAGCTATGAAGCACATCGGCTTCATAGCTCAGATTTTTATTTACCGCCTGTTGCATTATCTGCTTCATTAGCATATACTGCGTCATATTTTTCAGCAAAATGATCTGGATTGTAAGATTCTTTTGCTTGGCGAAGACCAGGCAAGCCCATGTCTTCTTCACGGTTGATGAATTCTACTTCGCTAAATTCATGACGAATGAATTCATTATTGATCGCTTGATACAAACCACGGATATCTGGATTTGCTTTTTCAATGTGAATCAACGCCATTTTATCATTCAATAATTCACCGATACTGAAAGCTTCAACGCGGCCAAACAATTTGATGGCGCCACCTTTAAGCCCTAGTGTCTCCCAATTATCAAATAATAAGTTGATAGCAACCAATTCATCTTCAATACCTTCTTCATGATGAGTTTCTACCCAAGATGCTGCTGTTTCGCGGCACAATGGAATGATATCTTCAGTGATTGGCATATATTCATAGTTAGAATATTGCATACGGAATTGGTTCAAATGGTTTTTCTTTTGACGGAACTTCTTACCAGATAAGTTGATAAGATCTTCAGATTTGTAAATGTATTCGTAGTTGTCTCGGTCAGGTGTAAATTCATAACGACCAGGACATAACTCTTCCATACGCTCTTTTACAACTTTGCTAATACCTTTGAAACGGAATGGCAAATTATTTTCTACGAACCATTCTTTAGCGCGTAACAAACCATCAAGGAACTTTGCATCTTTACCGGCAAACGGAGGCAATAGGAATGGTTCACGTTTACCGCCACCTTGGATGTACAATACACCGTTTTCCTCAGCCCAACGAATACCATACGCATCTTGCCACATAAATAATGTAGTAAAGCAATTATCAGATGCTTCATAATGATGTTGTTCAAAATATTTGTCGATTAATGGTTTGTCTCTTAGTTCAAAACGTTTAAATTCTAAAATAATAATCCCTCCTATCAAATTCCTCGGTCGAGGTATTTACCATGGGTACCTATAACCACATGGTCGTTCATTATAATTTAACAGATTCGCCTAATTCAAAGTTTCCGTCGGTTGTAATTACCTTATCGCCTTCGTTTAGGCCTGAAATAATTGCTACATTATCGTCTTCTGTCATACCGACCTCAATGACACGTACGTCAACCGTATTATTTTCAGTCAATACATATACGTATTTGCCGTCTTGGTTTTCGCGAACCGCTTTGCTTGGTACAGTGAGCATCTTCGCTTTTATATCTGACTCGATGATGAGCGTATAGAACTCGCCAGCCTTGATTAGGCCTTTGTCATTGTTGAAAGTAGCTTTCACAAGAACGCTTGGCACATTTTCTGGCTGAGTCACATCTACATATGTCAATTCACCTGGTAACTCTTGGTCACCTACCTTGAGGAGTACCTTAATACCCTTTTTAGCATCTGGTGTACCTAATTTCATCGCCGCATCACGAGGGATGCTAAGAGAAGCTACCATCGGTGTAGATTGTTGAATCATCATGAACGGACGATCTGCAATGGCCATTTGACGGTCTTCATTGTAAATAGCAGTCACTGTACCAGCTATAGGCGCTACGATTGTAGATGCTGCCATTTGTGCAGATACTTGAGCAATTTGAGCTTGGATGGCTGCCGTATTGGCACCACCGCCACCACCAGTTGTTACCGTCGTAGTTTGTGGCTGAGACCGCTCTACAATGCGATCATATTCTTTTTGAGTAATCATACCCGCTTCGCGCATCTTTTGAGCTTGTGCTAATTGACCACTATCTACAGATGCTGCCGTCGTAGTTGTAACGGATGTCGCATAGGACTGAGCTTGCGCTTGTGCTAATTGACCTTGTAAGGATGCTAGCTGTTGCTGTAAAGCCGATGTATCTACAGTGGCCAAGGTTTGACCTTGTTGTACTTGGTCGCCTACTTTTACAGCATACGCGACCTGCCCTGTCAACGTCGGTGTTACCGTCGCCTTGTTAAGGGCTGTTACATTGGCATCATTATGGATCTGTAGCGGCATATCCTTGTATGTTACATCAGCAACGGATACAGTTTTCGTACCGCAACCAGCAATGGCCAAGGCCATCATCACAACACCAAGCATAGCAACTACAGAATAAATTCGTTTTAATTTCATTCTGTCACTTCCTGTCATATTGATTTTTATCAATACCTTAGTATATCATAAAATCAATTAGAATTGTATGAAAGCTAATTCCTTTAATTTATGGATATAACGGAGGTTCTCATGGAAGAACGGATGGATTTTAGAATTTTAAATAACGGCAGCTTTATTCCCTCTATCGGTTATGGCACTTATAAAACAGGCACCGAAGGGGAAACGGAGCAAGCCGTTGCTAATGCACTTGGCGTAGGTTACCGCTTGCTCGATACAGCCGCTTACTACGGTAACGAAGAGGCCGTTGGTAGAGGTATCAAAGCATCTGGCGTTAATCGTACAGATATCATTATTACTACAAAAATTTGGCACACCGATGCAGGCTACGATAATACAATGCGAGCTGTTGAAAGCTCTTTAAAGAAATTAGACACTAATTATATCGACATTATGCTCGTACATCAACCTTTGGGTGATTACTACGGTTCTTGGCGCGCTATGGAGGAGTTATACGACCAAAACGTATTACGTGGTCTAGGTCTCTCTAACTTTTACGAAGATCGCCTCATCGACTTGCTATATCACTGTAATGTAAAACCTGTGGTGAACCAAATCGAGTGCCACCCGTTTAACCAACGTCAGTCCTTATTACAATTAATGCGTAAACATCAAGTAGTAGGCATGGCGTGGTCTCCATTTACTCGTGATCGCCAACCAATTTTCGACCATCCTATCATCAAGAGCTTGGCTGAAAAGTACGGCGTTAGCAAACACCAAATCATCTTACGTTGGCACATCCAACGAGGCATCATTCCATTGCCAAAGGCAA
>NZ_CAJLUB010000125.1 GCF_905209685.1 uncultured Veillonella sp.
CGTAATCCCTACAAACGAAGAAATCATGATTGCTCGCGATACTCAACGTATTACAGCATCCTTGAAAAAATAATATAGTTCGTATCTGAACTAGGTGACTAATAGAGTCATAAAACCCCGTCTATATCTTAGGTATAGACGGGGTTTTTGTAGTTTTTATACCTAGAATACCTTATAATAGAATGTATAGTTATAAAGTAGTAGTTCTTTTAAAGGGGTAACACATGACAGTATTATATGAAGAAAAATCTCAACGTGCTAAAAGTGCAGAGTGGTTAGTATTATGTTTTGTCATTCTATTATTATGCGGTGTAGCATACACTACATATCGTAGCATTAATTTACATACTGTGCTAATAGCTGAATACTTTATTGAAATTATGGCCATAATCGTAATTGTGAAACAGGCGGTTAGCCGATATACCTATATTTTGACAGATACAAAGTTGGTCATTGAAGAATCTTCTATCTTTAGAAAACGCCATTTTGAAGTAGATTACGATATGATTGATGGGGTGTTTAAGTTTGAACGTGAATTATTGACGAATATTAAATATCGATATAAATACAGAAAATGTTCTACATCTGATCCACGTCCTATATGGTCTCTAGTGTATGCGATTGTAAAGGGTGATAAGGTCCAAAATGGTCGCCTTTTACTGAAAGCAGATGATAAATTCTTTGAAATCTTAGAAGAACATGTACCAGGGCGTATCCGTGTGCCGCAAGCAGACATTGTATTCTATGCTGCAGTGCGTGCTGATGCGGTAAAACACGGAGAAGATGTACAAGAGTACTATAAAAAGTTAACTACTCCTGAAAAGGATGGCCCAGATATTACTGTTTAGTTTACAAATATTCTGATTTATATTTTGTGATCTATATTTTCTGAGCTATGTTAGTTAGTCTTATTAATAAAATAGTTAAATTAACTAAAATTCTTATACCGTAAAGGAGTGCAAATGGCTGGATTATATTTGGCGAGCCAATCACCGCGAAGAACAGAATTATTAACACAAGTTGGCATTGATCATATTGTCGTGTCGAGCGCTTATGAAGAGGCTAATACTGGATATAATAATCCCATTGAAATGGTAAAAGCACAGGCTTTAGGTAAAGCTCGCGCTGCTGTAGATGTCCCTGAAGGTAGTATTGTTCTAGGCGCTGATACGATTGTCGTGCTAGATAATCAAGTGTTAGGCAAACCTCATGATGCGGCTGAGGCCCGTCACATGCTAGAACGTTTATCAGGCCAAGTTCATTCTGTTGTTACGGGAGTAGCTTTACTCATTAAAAATCAGGAAATAGTTTTTCATAATGAAACAAAGGTATATTTTAAAAAGTTAGCTCCTTTTGAAATTGAATCCTATATCGGTAGTGGTGAGCCTATGGATAAGGCTGGCGCCTATGGTATACAAGGTAAAGGCGCTTTATGGGTAGAGAAGATTGAAGGATCTTATACCAATGTGGTTGGCTTGCCTGTAGAGCATGTGTATGATGAACTATGTAAGGCATTAGGTGCTAAATAATACTATCGCTTTATAGTGATAGTGTTATAATTGGCTGTGCTGTGCTGTGCTGTGCTGTGCTGTGCTGTGCTGTGCTGTGCTGTGCTGTGCGCTATTGATATAGTAAGAGAGTAGATGTGTGTAGTTAGATTTACAAATGGTGTTATCTATTTGAATGGAGAGATTCTATGGAAGTACCAACAGTAAGTGTAAAAGACATGTTACCATTTCAGCGTCCCCGTGAAAAATTTCTTGCTTTAGGACCATCCCATATGGCGATGGAGGAATTGCTAGCTATTTTATTGCGTACTGGGGTGAAAGGTCAGTCTGCCATATCGCTAGCGAGTGATATCGTACAGTCCTATGATGATGGGGCGTACGGTCTTAATAGAATGACCGTTGAAGAGCTTATAAAAATTAAGGGAATTGGCACAGATAAAGCGGTAACTTTGTGTGCGGCTCTTGAGATGGGGCGACGATTAGGGGAACTAAAAATTAAGGCAACATACGAAGATTTTTCTCAACCTTTTGTCATTGCTCAATATGTAATGGAGCGCCTGCGACACGAAGAGGTGGAGCATGTATGGGCAGCTATGTTGACGTCTCGAAATAAGTTGATTCAGTTAGAACATATTTCGAATGGAGGTTTAGTATCTAGCCTCGTAGAGCAGCGAGCTGTTTTTAAGAAGGCCATAGCTTGTAATGCGGCAGCCATTATCTTAATACATAATCATCCATCTGGCGATAGCCGGCCTAGTGATGAAGATATACGACTAACCAAGTTATTTGTCAGTGCAGGTCAGTTCATGGGGATACCTGTGTTAGATCATATCGTCATTGGTGATAATGAATTCACTAGCCTTAGTGAAATCGGTAAACTCAGTTAAGTTATCCTTATATGATAAGTTTTAAAATGTATAATAATGGCTTTATAGTTTGTTGTATCAGTAAATAAGCACTCATAATGATGCGTTCTTTATTATGTCTAGTAAATAGAGAATGCATCATGATATGGGTGCTTTTTCTATTTTGTTCGACCTATAGGTAGCTTTGTAATGTATTACTTATGAGTGTGTAAATTATGTATGACTTAAGGGTACTTGAATTATGCATTTTCTGTGCTTTTAACAATGGTAAAAGCCTTGATATTAATAGAAAAAGTCGCATTATATGTGGTAAAATGGAATGATGATGTAATGAAGGAGATTTTACTATGAGTTCCATTTTACCTACTCTAGGAAAAGATGTAAGTATAGATATTGGGTCCATACAGACGCGCCTCATGGGGGGGACGCGAGGAACCGTTATAAGTGAGCCATCTATTATAGCCACTGATACGAAACAAGAAAAAGTAGTAGCCGTTGGGGATGAAGCGGCTCGCCTTGTATTGCGTATGCCAGATATGTGGCGACCTTTGACACCGTTGAAAGATGGCTTTATTGTGGATTATCGTGTTATGCATACGATGCTTAACTATTTTCTGAATAAGGTATCTAATGCATTGCGTCGTGCTCGAGTTCTTGTTGGTGTTCCATGCGGGATGACTGATGTTGAGCAAAGAGCGATGATGGATGCTGTTATTCAGGCGGGAGCCCGCGAAGTATTTCTTATTGAACGTCCTGTGGCTGCAGCTATTGGTTGCGGTGCACCTATCTTTGAAGCTCGTGGATCCATGGTCATTGATATTGGTGGTGGTACCGTAGATATGGGTATTGTTTCATTGGGCGGTATTGTAGATAGCAAAACTATACGCTTTGGTGGTTCAGATATTAACAATGCGTTGCTACGCTATGTACGCGAGTGTTTTGGTGTTATCGTTTCTGATGAAATTATAGAGGATATTAAACATACCGTAGGTACTGCTATGGCACCACTAGAAGATGCGGAATATGCCTTTCAAGGCCGTGATATGATGAATGGTTTAGGTAGACGTTGTGTCATTCATCAGTCTGAAGTATACCAAGTAGTTAATGACTGTATCGGAGGACTTTTGGATGAATTAAAACAAATGATTCGTTCCGCTGAACCTGAAATTGTAGCCGATATTATGCAATATGGAATCTACCTCACTGGTGGTACAGCGCAATTATCTGGCCTGGCAGAGCGTATTGGAGGCGAGTTAGGTGTGCCTGTACACGTTCCGGACGCACCGGAGACGAAAGTTGTTGTGGGCCTTAATGGGGCTTCATCGGACTTAGTGAGTTTATCGAGATTTATTGTAAATTCTAAAAATAGAAAGGGCCAAGACTAATATGATACAGTCAGATAAAAAGTTAATTATCGTCGTTGTCATTAGCTGTATCCTATTGGCTTTGCTCGGATTTGCATGGAAACAACGAACTAGTATTCCTTTTGTTACTGTTACTCTTGAAGGCATTACAACACCATTTGCTTATGGCTCTGCTCGTTTACTTGATGGTGTGCAAACAGGTTTCACAGTGCTTAATAATGCTATTTCTGCAACTATTGAAAGTGATGAGGAAGCATCTCGTAAAGCTGCCTTAGAACAAAAGGTAGTTAACTATGATGAGGTAGTGGCAGAAAATATTCGACTTCGCCAGCTTCTTAACTATAAGAGTAGTCATCCAGAATTTTCCATGACATTGGCTGGTATTATTACAAAGGATTACGGTACATGGACAAATACTTTTACTATCGATAAGGGGAGTGAAGATGGGATGGCCGTTAATATGGCTGTCGTTGTACCAAGTGGGGTAGTTGGTTTTATTACCGATGTGTATCCTCATTCCTCTCGTGTGCAAACCATTCTTGACCCGCGTAGTGCAATCGGTGTTATCGTACAGCGTCCTGAATCCCGTTTATCTGGTGTTGTAAAGGGGGATGGAGATTCACCTCGTACACCATCAATGGTAAATATTGCCCGTGATGGCGATGTATTAGTAGGGGATAAATTAATAACCTCTGGGTACGGTGGTATCTATCCAAAAGGATTACCTGTTGGCAATGTACAGTCTATCGAAAATGATACAGAAGGCTTTGTTAAGAATGCCGTTATCACACCTAGTGTAGACTTTTACCGTTTGGAAGAGGTGTTTGTTCTTACATCATCTTCTGTTAGTGCACCACAAAAACCAGGGCTTGAGCCTAAGCTTGTACCTCAAACACAACGAGATCAAGTAGAAGGGGCAAAGGGGGCCGTTAAACCATGACGCGTCTAGCTTTAGTCCTCTGTGGATTCTTAATTTATTTTATACAGGCTCAATTATTGCCTGCTATTTTTCATACGAATTGGTTACCCAATTTAATCTTGACCATCATTGTTATGGTTACTCTTTTTAAAGGGCGTCGTATGGGAATAATGGCCGCTGTTATAGGTGGTATCGTCCATGATGTATTGATATCTAATTTCTTTGGGCTCCATTTATTCCCTTACGTTCTTGTGGTTTATCTATTATCCGCTGTAAAACATAGACTCTATGAAGAACGTTGGTATTGGTCTAGTGCTATTGTAGCGATATGTACCTTGCTAGATGGTTTTATCCGTAGCCTTATGATCTTGGCTAGTGGTGGGGATTTGCATATTGGCTTATATATGTGGCATATGGTTATACCTGTACTGTTTTGGAACGGCGTATTGGCCGCCATCGTACATGGCTTGTTGTGGCGTAAGGATGAACAACAAGATTATATTTGGTAATAATTTGGTAAGGGGGTGAAAGAGTGCTTGAAGGCCTCTATAAACGAAGAAAAACGAGTCGC
>NZ_CAJLUB010000126.1 GCF_905209685.1 uncultured Veillonella sp.
CGTGACCGATTGTACCGATATTAACATGCGGTTTCGTACGTTCAAATTTTTCTTTAGCCATTTTAAATTATCCTCCGAGGAAAATAGTAATTCTATTAATCTAATGTAAGATTAACCGTTTTTCTTTGCTTGAATTTCTTCAGCAATTTTCTTAGGAACTTCTTCATAATGATCGAATGTCATGGAGTAGTTACCGCGACCTTGAGTTTTGGAACGAAGGTCTGTTGCGTAACCGAACATTTCGCTCAATGGAACATATGCTTTGATATGTTGGTTACCATTACGAGCTTCCATGCCATCCATACGACCACGACGGGAGTTCAAGTCACCGATAACGTCGCCCATGTATTCTTCAGGAACGTCTACTTCTACGGACATGTATGGTTCAAGTAATGCAGGATCTGCTTTGCGAGCACCTTCTTTAAAGCCCATGGAACCAGCGATTTTGAAGGCCATTTCGTTGGAGTCAACGTCATGGTAGGAGCCGTCAAATACGATAACTTTGATGTCAACCATTGGATAACCAGCGATAACACCGGATTCCATAGCTTCTTTAACACCATTTTCAACAGGTCCGATGTATTCACGAGGAATTGCACCACCTACGACCTTATTTTCAAATTCGAAGCCAGCACCTGGTTCTTGTGGAATCAATTCCAACCAGCAGTGACCATATTGACCACGACCACCAGATTGACGTACGAATTTACCTTCAGCTTTAACAGCTTTACGGATAGTTTCGCGATAAGCTACTTGAGGTTTACCTACGTTACATTCTACTTTGAATTCACGGTTCATACGGTCAACGATGATATCCAAGTGAAGTTCGCCCATACCGGAGATAATAGTTTGACCTGTTTCTTCATCAGTACGAACTTTGAAAGTAGGATCTTCTTCTGCCAAACGAGCAAGAGCTGTACCCATTTTTTCTTGGTCAGCTTTTGTTTTAGGTTCAACAGCAACGGAGATAACTGGTTCAGGGAATTCCATGGATTCAAGAATTACAGGATTCTTTTCATCACAAAGAGTATCACCAGTAGTAGTATCTTTCAAGCCTACAGCTGCAGCGATGTCGCCAGCGTAAACCATGTCGATTTCTTTACGAGTGTTAGCGTGCATTTGAAGAATACGGCCGATACGTTCTTTTTTACCTTTTGTGGAGTTGAAAACGTAGGAACCGGATTCCAATGTACCGGAGTACACACGGAAGAACGCTAATTTACCAACATAAGGGTCAGCCATGATTTTGAATGCCAATGCGGAGAATGGTTCATCATCGGAAGAAGGACGAGTAGTTTCTTCTTCAGTACCAGGAACGATACCTTTAATAGCTGGAATGTCGATAGGAGCTGGCATGTAATCTACAACAGCGTCCAACAACATTTGTACACCTTTGTTTTTGTAGGAAGAACCACAAAGAACTGGGAACAATTGGTTAGCAATAACTGCTTTACGCAATGCTGTTTTCAATTCTTCGATGGAGATTTCTTCACCTTCCAAATATTTCATCATGATATCGTCATCAGTTTCAGCGATAGCATCGATCATCATTTCGCGACGAGCTTCAGCTACTTCTTGATATTCTGCTGGGATATCAGTGATTTCATATTCTTTACCGTCATCGGATTTGTAAATTTCCGCTTTCATAGTCATCAAATCGATGATGCCTTCGAAAGTATCTTCAGCGCCGATTGGTACTTGGATAGCTACGGAATTTGCACCCAAACGGGATTTCATCATATCAACTACGTTGAAGAAGTCAGCACCTACTGTATCCATCTTATTTACATAAGCGATACGAGGTACGCCGTAGTTAGATGCTTGACGCCATACTGTTTCGGATTGAGGTTCAACGCCGCCTTTAGCACTGAACACCGCTACGGAGCCATCAAGTACACGTAAAGAACGTTCTACTTCTACAGTAAAGTCAACGTGACCAGGAGTATCGATGATATTGATACGATGATCTTTCCAGTGACATGTTGTCGCCGCAGAAGTGATTGTGATACCACGTTCTTGTTCTTGCGCCATCCAGTCCATCGTAGCAGCACCTTCATGTACTTCGCCGATCTTGTGAACGATACCTGTATAGTAGAGGATACGTTCTGTAGTTGTTGTCTTACCAGCATCGATGTGAGCCATGATACCGATATTACGAGTTTTTGCTAAGGAAAACTCTCTTGCCACAGTTGTCACCTCTTATTACCAACGATAATGAGCAAATGCTTTATTAGCTTCTGCCATTTTATGAGTATCTTCTTTTTTCTTGATTGCAGCGCCTGCATTGTTGAAAGCGTCCATCAATTCGCCTGCTAAGCGTTCTTTCATAGTGCGTTCACCACGAAGACGAGCGTAGTTTACAACCCAGCGAATACCGAGTGTTTGACGGCGATCAGCACGAACTTCAACTGGCACTTGATAGTTAGCACCACCGATACGGCGAGCACGTACTTCAAGTACAGGCATAACATTTTTCAATGCTTGATCAAAAACTTCCATTGGGTCTTGACCCATTTTGGAACGAATAATTTCGAATGCATCATATACGATAGTTTCAGCAATGCCTTTTTTGCCATCGTACATAACTTTGTTAATGAAACGTGTTACTAATTTGCTGTTGTACACCGGATCTGGAAGTACATCACGTTTCGGAACAGGGCCTTTTCTTGGCATGTTCAATTCCTCCTTTATAATGATGTGTGTTAATTTCGTTTAATGGCTAAAATTATTTTTTAGCTTTTTTCGCGCCGTATTTGGAACGACTTTGCATACGGTTTTGTACGCCAGCTGTATCCAATGCACCACGAACGATGTGATAACGCACACCTGGAAGGTCTTTTACACGACCGCCTCTGATAAGTACAACACTGTGTTCTTGTAAATTGTGACCAATGCCTGGGATGTAAGCAGTTACTTCAATAGCGTTTGTCAAACGTACACGGGCAACTTTACGAAGCGCGGAGTTTGGTTTCTTTGGAGTAGCTGTGTACACACGAGTACATACACCACGTTTTTGTGGAGATTCTTGAAGCGCTGGAGCTGTAGATTTTTTAGTCAAGCTCATGCGACCTTTGCGTACTAGCTGATTAATTGTTGGCATTTGGGCACCTCCTTTCCAAATTTGAGATTTATAATTGATCCGTCATAACAAAGTGTTACATCGGATATTACCAAGATTAACGTAGGATACCTACCGCTGTGGCCCGCACCTTAATGCGGCACGCACGACCGAGGTCATCCATGGTGTGCTTATCATTCACAGGTATCCCCTGTTCAGAACAAGCTGTTCGTATAGGTTCAACTACACGTTCATCACTATCGCGTCCTACGAACACATACTTCACAGTTCCTCGCGCAATGTTTTTCAACGTTTGCTTGGCACCGATTGTTTTGTTCATCGACTTCAGATGGGCAATGTCCATAGTAAATTCTCCTTACGAAATTATGCTACTTAGGCATACTTGCCCCTGAGCACTCTGTAAGTATATCAATTACACAAGCTCATGTCAAACGTTTTTCGACGGTCTACACCGCTATACAACTGCATTTTATGTGTACACGTTTCCGTGCGTTTCATTATGTCGAACTATATAAACTCATTTGTTATTTTTATACAATTTTATGTGTTTTAGGCTCATTTTTATGCATAAATTTTATATTATTTTCATTCATCTCATTTTATGTATGCAAAATAGATATAGATAAAAAATAATTAGTCATTTTTTCGATTCATTTTATTTGCTTTATTCAAAATAACGATTTTATTAAATTTATCATTTTATTTATTCCCTATGACACTTCTATCTGTACCAGCAAGTTTGGGATTAACAAAAAAGAGCGTGCCCTAAGGCACGCTCTTTTATAGTATCCCTATAGATTATTCTTCTACAGCAGATTCTTCTGTAATATCGATAATTTCAGGTGTGTTTTTAACAACCTCAATCTTACGGTAACGGCTCATGCCAGTACCAGCAGGGATCAATTTACCGATGATTACATTTTCTTTTAAGCCCAATAATGGATCGATTTTACCTTTGATAGCGGCATCTGTAAGAACACGTGTTGTTTCTTGGAAGGACGCAGCAGACAAGAAGGAATCCGTTGCCAAAGCAGCTTTAGTAATACCCAATAATGTACGTTTGCCTGTAGCATTTTCACGGCCATTAAGAGTAAGACGACGGTTTTCTTCGTCAAAGGTATTAACGTCGACCATATCCCCTGGAAGCATATCAGCATCGCCAGCTGTTTCAACTTTTACTTTATGAAGCATTTGACGAACGATAACTTCGATATGTTTATCGTTAATTTCTACACCTTGAGATTTATATACTTTTTGTACTTCGTATACGAGGTAACGTTGAGTTGCTTCTGTACCCATTACACGCATAATGTCATGAGGGTTGATAGAACCTTCTGTCAAACGTGCGCCTAAGGATACAACATCACCGTCTTTAACGATAATGCGGGAACCATAAGGGATGAGGTAATCGAGTTCAATACCGTCTTCACCAGTAATGAAGATAGTATTAGTACCTTTTTTACCTTCGTTAGGTACAACGCGAACTGTACCTTCGTTTTCTGCGATGATAGCATTACGTTTTGGTTTACGTGCTTCGAACAATTCTTCGACACGTGGCAAACCTTGTGTAATATCGTCACCTGCGACACCACCTGTATGGAATGTACGCATTGTCAACTGAGTACCAGGTTCACCGATGGATTGCGCTGCAATAATACCTACAGCTTCACCAACTTGAACTTGACCACCTGTACCAAGGTCGCGACCATAACACTTGCGACATACGCCATAAGGGCTGCGGCAAGTCAATACGGAACGGATTTTAACTGTTTCGTAGTGTTTTACAACTTCATCAGCCAATGGTTCTGTGATTTCACCGTTAAGAGGAACGATAACTTCGCCAGTTTCTTTATTAACTAATTCTTCAGCTGCAATACGGCCTACGATACGATCTTTTAATGGTTCAATAACGCCAGTACCCTCAACGATTGCTTCCACTTCGATACCATGGATTTCGTTGTTGCGTACTTGTACTTCTTTTACATCGGAGTTAAGAATAGATTCGATGCCTTCTTCAGTGAGGCGTGTATTAGCAGGGAAGATTTCTACACCTTCACTGTCAACAATTGCTTGTACAGTATCCTTGTTCAACATATTTTGAACCATAGTTTCTTTTAATGTTGCACGGA
>NZ_CAJLUB010000127.1 GCF_905209685.1 uncultured Veillonella sp.
AGTCCAAATTGACTGACAACAACATCGGCGTGAACAACGTAGATGGCAAATTGAAAGTTCAATTGTCCAAAGAAGTTAACTTGACTCCATCTGGTTCCTTAACAATTGGCGATACTAAGATCACTGACGGTGGTTTGGTAATCAACAATGGTCCATCCATTACAAAAGGTGGTATCAATGCTGGTGACTTGAACATCACTAACGTGAAAGCTGGCGTAAATGACACTGACGCAGTTAACGTAAAACAATTGAAATCCGCTAAGACAGAAGTTAAAGCTGGTGACAACGTAACAGTTGATAAAACAATTGGTGCTGATGGTCAAAACATTTACACAGTAAATGCAAAAGCAACTAACCTTGGCGATGCTGAACTTAACTACACAGCTAACGGCGGTGCTAAACAAAAAGTTAAATTGTCTGAAGGCTTGAACTTCGTTGATGGTAACTACACTAAAGCTTCCGTTGATGCAAATGGTGTTGTTAAATACGACGTAACACTTGGTAAAGTAAGAGACGGCGTTGATGGCAAACCAGGTGTTGATGGTGAAAATGGTATCGCTACAGTTAAAACTGTTGTAGATACAATCAACAACTCCGGTTGGAAAGGTGACGTTACTGGTAACACAGTAGGCGATCACAGTGCAACAATTGTTAAACCTGGTACAACTGTAAACTTCGGTGCAGGTAAAAACTTAACTGTTGAACAAATCGTTGATAAAGTAACTGGCAATCATACTTACAACTATGCATTGTCCGACGATATCAAAGTTGGTAATGATGGTAAAGATGGTAAACCAGGTGTTGACGGTAAGATCGGTGTAAACGGTAAAGACGGTTCTGCTGTTGTAATCAACGGTAAAGACGGCTCTATCGGCTTGAATGGTAAAGACGGTAAAGATGGTCTTACTTTCAAAGGTGCTAACGGTCAAGACGGCGTTGACGGTAAAAACGGTACTAACGGTATGACTCGTATCGTTTACGAAGATAGCAACAACAACAAACACGAAGTTGCTACTACTGATGACGGCTTGAAATTCACTGGCAACAACGAAAGCGTTGTAAACAAAAACAAACTTAACTCTACAGTTAAAGTTAAAGGTGAAGGCGTTACTGAAGAGCAAGAAAAAACATTTGAATCTGCTGCAGGTAACATCGCTGTAACTGCTGATGGTCACGATACTTTGAACATTCGCTTGAATAAAAACATCAAAGGCATCGACTCCATCCAAACTAAGGAAATCCACTTAGGCACACCTGATAATTACACAACAATTAAGAAAGATGGCGACCGCATTAAATACGGCGACAAAACATTCGCTAACACTGACGATATCTGGACAATCCAAGCTAATGGCACAGATGTTCCAGCTAACGGCGGTAAAGTAAATGTTAAAGGTGCTGACGGTATCACAGTATCCAAATCTGCTAATGGCGAAATGACAATTAGCGGTGCTGGCCTTGGTACAATGAACAGCTTCAACGTTAAATCCTCTGGTAATACTACTGCTGATTCTGAAACAGCAGCTAAGAAAATCACAGATGGTAAAACTGTTGAATTCTCCGGCGGTAAAAACCTTACTGTAAAACAAACTAGCGACGAAAACGGCGCTAAAGTAGAATATGCATTGAGCAACAATGTAGATCTTACAAATAAAGGTTCCTTAACAGTTGGCGATACTAAGATCACTGATGGGGGCTTAGTAATCAACAATGGCCCATCCGTAACTAAAGACGGCATCAATGCTGGTAATAAACAAATTACTAACGTTCAAGACGGTGTAAACGATACTGATGCGGTTAACGTACGTCAATTGAAAGAAGCTAAAACTAACCTTACTGACGGTCAAAACACTAAAGTGACTGGCGATGGTTCTAAAAACAATCCTTACAAAGTTAATGTTGAAGGCGATTTGAACAAAATCACTTCCATCACTAACAAAGAAGGCGACGGTAAATTAGAATTTAAAGGTGACCAAGTAGTTAACGTAGCTGGCGACAACACAATCAAGCTTGATGGTAAAACTGGTGACATCACTGGCTTAACTAACAAAACTCTTGATTCTTCCGACTTCGCAACTAAAGGTCGTGCAGCAACTGAAGAACAATTGAAACTTGTTCAACAAGAAGCAGCTAAGAAATCTACTGAAAAAGTACAAGCTAAAGCTGATGCTAATAACATCGCTAAAGTAGCTCCTAAAGCTGGCGATACATTCGGTGCAGCTGGTGCAACATACGAAGTATCTGTAGATAAAAACGACGTGAAAGATGCAGCTCGTGAAGCAGTTACTGTAACAGGTGACAACAAAGCGATCACTGTAGACGTTCAACCAAATGCTACTAACCATACAACTAACTACCAAGTTAACTTCAATGGTAAGGAAGCAGCTAAACAAATTCCATTGACTTACAAAGAAAATGGTGGCAACGCTAGAACAGTAATGTTATCTGAAGGTTTAGACTTCTCCAACGGCGTGAATACTACTGCTCACACTGATGCGAACGGTAAAGTATCCTTCGACGTGAAAGGCGACCTCACTAACATCACTTCCATTTCCAATAACTCCAATGGTCCTAAAGTATCCTTCGGTGGCGATACTGTAAACATCACTGGTGGCAACCTCAACATGGGTGGTAACAAAATCACTAATGTTCAAAAAGGCACTAATGATACAGATGCAGTAAACGTTAAACAATTGAAAGATTCCCGTACTACATTGACATCTGATGATCATTCCGTAGTATTGAAGAAAACTGAATCTGCTGACGGCGGCTTGAACTATGACCTTTCCGTAAAAGGCGCAGTTGACCCTCGCGTTGATCAATTGAACGAAGAAATCGGTCGTGTAGGCGCTCAAGGTGCAGCATTGTCCGCATTGAAACCTATGCAATACGATCCATTGGAACCAACTCAAATCATGGCTGGTTATGGTAACTACCGTGGTAACTCCGCGATTGCAGTGGGCGTAGCTCATTACAAAAACGAATCCACAATGTTCCATGGTGGCTTGTCCTGGGCTGGCGGCTCTAGCCATATGATGGCAAACGCTGGTGTAACTTGGAAAGTTGGTAACAGAGATGCTGAAGCAGCTGTAGCAGACCGCTACCGCAAAGGCCCTATCAGTTCTGCATACGCAGTTCAAACTGAAATGGCTGCAATGAAAGCTCAAAATGCCGGATTAAAAGGTGAAGTATCCGACTTGAAATATGAAAACGAACAAATTAAAGCTCAAAACGCTGGTCTACAAAGTGAAGTAGAAGTATTGAAAGCTCAAATGGCTGCAATGATGGCGAAAATGGGTATGTAATTAGTTACACTTTCAGAAAACTTTCAAAAAAACTAGGAATCTAATCCTAGGTATGGATATGACTGGTAAGGGTTCCCTCGGGAGCCCTCATCCAGCACATTAATTCGACTATGAAAAGAGGAATAGATATGAAAAAATCTACAATGCTTGCTTTCACAGCAGCAGTTTTATTGAGCGCAGCATCCTTCACTGGTCACGCAGCAAGCGCTCCAACATATGATGACAACTTGATCTTACCTAACCCTGCATCCGCACCTGGTTTGAGCAATGTTGTATTGGTACCTGTGGCTAGCCCACAAGTAGTACAATCTCTTCATGATTATGTGAAAGCATGGGAAAATGCGGAACAAAAAATCGCCTTAGCAGAAGCTAAACGCGACAATCATGAACAATTGACTAAAGCTGATAAAAAATGGTTACATTCCAAAGATAAACATAACTATGCTGATTACTTCCGTACGCATTCCATTGGCCGCGTACACGGTTTTGAAACAGCTTTAAATTGGAACGGTGAAAACCGCAACAAAAACGAATACGAATACTTCGAAACACCTAAATACAATGAAAAAGATGGTTTCGTAAACAGCTATGGCTTCAATGTATTGCGTGGCATGGTAGATCGTGTTAACGAAGTTGTACAAAAACAAAAACAAGTTGGCGGTCCTATGAATGACGACGAAGCACAAGCATTAGAAGATGCAATCTTGGATATCCTTGCTCAAGAGCAAGAACATGTATCTAACGAAGAACTTCGTCACTACATGAACGAAACAATTTGGTTCGCTGCTAAAGAAACAGTTAAAAATAAAGCGAGCGAAGAACCAACTGCTGCTGATGAACACGTAGTAGACCTTCGCAAAGCTATCAACGAACCAATGGGTAGCAATGACTACAACAAAGTTGATTTGCGTAGTGCAATCCAACAATAACTGATATCTATAGTGATGTAGGTATTAAAGCCTTGTCTTCTCTCGTAAAAGGCTTAGTTGATCTCTAATACATACTGATGATATACGTGTATCCCTTACATGCACGTGTATCTACAATGACACAATGGCCCTTATAATGAGTTTGTGAGGGCCCCTGTACCCTGGACCCCCGACTAGGGAACACAAATCCTTATTAAACAACGCCATCCGGTTGGATGGCGTTGTTTTTATATATATATACTATATAACGACAGAATTATGCTGATGATACATGTAGCTTAAGAGGTGATTAATAAAAGAGTCTGAATGGGAATTACTACCTATGAAGAATAACGGTATAGATGTGGTGGTAATAGCGTATATAGTAAGCCAATTTAAGTTGATTATTGATATTATTAATAAGTACTATATATAGTATGGAAAATACAAGAATCTACCATATAAAGAGAGGTAGAAAAAAGTTTGCAAAATTTTAAAATTAGGGGTTGCGTACCTCAGTTCTTTGTACTATAATAGCTATACAGTCGTTCGAAGCGACTGTTTATTAGTTAGCAAACAGTAGATAAAATCTATGTTTGTTGATAATCGTTTTAGAATAAAAATGTAATTCCTGGTTGAAACAGAAATTACAAAATTCTAAAAAAGATTATAAAAAGATGTTGACATGAAAGTGACAACATGTTATTATAATCTAGTCGCCAGTTGGTGAGACACTTCGAAAGAAAGTGCTTCAAAGCTAGATAAAATCTGGTTTAACTGGTACAGATCTTTGAAAACTGAACAATGATAGGTAATCAATCATATGATT
>NZ_CAJLUB010000128.1 GCF_905209685.1 uncultured Veillonella sp.
TATCACCAGTACGAGTACCCATGATCAAACCGGACAATGGAGTGAAGCCCATTGTTGTATCGATGGAACGACCACCTTTAATAGCGGAAACGGAAGAACCATTACCCAAGTGACATGTGATGATACGAAGGTCAGACATGTGTTTACCCATCAATTCAGCGCAACGTTGTGCAACGTATTTATGGGATGTACCATGGAAACCATAACGACGGATACCATAGTCTTCATAGTATTCGTAAGGAAGCGCATACATATAAGCTTCTTTAGGCATTGTTTGGTGGAATGCAGTATCGAATACAGCTACTTGTGGTACGTTTGGCATGATAGCTTGGCAAGCTTCGATACCTTGAATGTTTGGTGGGTTATGTAATGGAGCCAATGCGCAGCATTCTTCTAATGCTTCCATAACAGCTGGAGTGATCAATACGGAGTCAGCGAATTTTTCACCGCCATGTACTACACGGTGACCAACAGCGTCGATTTCGTCCATGGACTTAATTACACCATATTCAGCATCAACTAAAATATCAAGCAAAATGCGAAGAGCTTCTTTATGGTTCAAAATTGGTTCAACGCGTTCTAATTTGTCAGCGTTAGGACGTTTATGAGTGAAGATAGCATCTTGATCACCAATCTTCTCAAAAAGACCTTTTGCCAATTCTGTTTCAGTTGTCATATCAAGTAATTGATACTTCAAGGAAGAACTACCGCAGTTAACTACTAATACGTTCATCGATTAACCCTCTTTCTGTTGTGTAACTTGAATCTTGTTTTGAATTTCTTTGCTGATATCAGCACCTACCTGATCCTTTTCAGGATATTGGTAGACTATATTCCACAATACGCCATGATCTAAGAATACGTATTGAGAAAATCTAAATGTTTGCCCTTGAGTCGTATAGGTCACATCAAGCTTTTTAGCAGATGCGCCATCTAAAGCTACAGACTCTTCCTTGATGGTGCCACCAATTTTAGTAAACTCAGATTTGCTGCGGTTAACATACTCATCTACCGTTGGCAAAGGTTTGTTTTCACCAGCACGCAAAGCTTCAACCTCAATTACCATGTGTTCTGTAACAGAACCATAAATATCGATTGGATACCCATCATCAGACATATTTTTTGTACTTTTACCCATTTCATAAGGCAAAGCAATGGTAATTTCAGATTGACCAGCACGGATAACTTGATGGCCAAAACTATATGTATCCATTACATTTGTAGAGCCACATCCCGCCATTGCTAGTAGCGCAGCACCGAGCAGAGCCCCTTGTAATGTACGTTTCCAATTTTGTTTCATCATATACCTCACATCAATTCAGCATTTACAGTTAATTATAGCCTATAGAACAAATAAAATCTACAAAAAACTTTAGTTTTACATACAATTTTACGTCTATTTCTTCACTACATAACCTCTTAAGTTCAAAATTTATTTACAGTACCTCGTGGCTTTGTTACACTAACACTAATGAAAGGAGTCACTATGAAAATCATCGGTATTATTTGCGAATACAATCCATTTCACAATGGACATGCACACCAACTACATACGTTAGCTTCAGAATACCCTGATGCATTGCGCATCTGTATTATGAGTGGCTCCTTTGTACAACGTGGTGAGCCGGCCCTATTCTCTAAATTCGATCGTGCTCGTTGGGCCATTCTTGGCGGTGCAGATGTTGTTATCGAACTCCCTACGCTCTATTCCTTAGGCAGTGCACAACTATTCGGGACTGGTGCGGTTCGGTTAATCAAGGCTTTATCTATTGACACCCTTTCCTTTGGTTCTGAAACAACAGATCTAGATCAACTCATTTTTACGGCTAAACGTATGGATTGTGAAAGTACCCAAAATGAGTTACGTAGTTATTTAAAGGAAGGAATGTCTTATGGCACGGCCTTCCGTAAAGCCTTGGGCTCTGAAATGTTTAGTACACCTAATGCCTTATTAGGGCTAGAATATATACGAGCTGGATTAAAATATCATCCAACTTTAGAGTATATTCCCATTCAACGTACCTCTGATCACCATAATCAAAATATCGATCAAGAGTTACCATCAGGTACGGCATTACGACAACTCATTACAACGACGAACTCCATAGATATGTGTTCAGCGCTTCAAGCTGCTATTCCAACAACGATTCTAGATGATATAACTCGTGGAATTGCAAATGGTGACTATGTCGATTACAGTCGATACCATAATATGGTCCATATGTTGAGTCGCCGCATTTCGGCAAGTGAATTAGAACGATTCGTTGATTTTACAGAAGGCATCGAGCATTTATGGTTAAAAGCAGCACAACATCCTACATGGGAATCTGCTATTAATCAAATAAAATCCAAGCGCTACACCTATGCACGATTACAACGAATGGGTGCCTACCTCACATTAGGAGTTACAAAAGACTTGATAAACATCGCTATGGACGAAGGCCCTCAATACGCTAGATTACTAGCCTTCAATGACAGAGGTCGTCAATGGCTGAGGACTAAACATGACATTTCACTCATTCAAAAATGGGCTAAAGCACCTACTCAGCTCAATAATCTTGGAAAATCTATGCATCATATAGATACACTAGCTACAGATATACAAGCCTTATGTTTCCATAATAAAGGTAAACGTATAGGGCATACAGACTATACCTATACACCGCAATATATCAAATAAAAAGTATAATTTTAATTTAAGCAAAAAAGGGGTTACAATACAGATTATTCCTGTATTGTAACCCCTTCTTCACCATCTAAGTCTTCTACGGCAACTCGTACACTTTCAAGATGTGATGTAGGAATATTTTTACCCACATAGTCTGCGCGAATCGGCAATTCACGATGACCACGGTCCACGAGTACTGCTAATTGAATAGATTTAGGTCTACCAGATGTCATCAATGCATTTAACGCTGCACGAATAGTACGCCCTGTGTAAAGTACATCATCCACGAGAATGATTGTTTTCTCCGTTGTATCAATCGTACATGGTTTCCCCTCTTTTTGGCGAGCATCACGATCATCACGATACATAGCAACATTGAGTGATTCACATTCAATACGAATACCTTCAATGCGTTCGATTTCGGCCTGCAAACGTTTTGCCAAAATAACACCACGTCGTTCAATGCCTACAATAAGAGCATTAGATAAGCCTTTATTACGTTCTAGAATTTCGTGACTAATACGACGAATCGCGCGCATAATAGCATCTTGATCCATCAATAAGCGTTTCTTTTCCATATATACGCCCTTATAGCACAGAGTTCTCTATGCCCCTTTACAAATATAGTTAGAAGATTATTTAGTAAACCACAATATAAGGCAGTTATTTCATTTGCATGTATTTACGTTTGTCTACGTTTGTCTACGTTTCTTTACATTTCGTTTGATTTCTTTTCATTTTTTCGTTTATTTACGCTTATCTTCTCGATATGTTTTAGCAAACTCTATACATGCTTTGAAGTCATCTGGAAGAGGCGCCTCAAAATGCATACTTTCACCTGTAATAGGATGTTTTACATCTAGAGATTTAGAATGTAATGCTTGCCCTTCAATAGGGAAGTCCATACGACGGTAGCCATAGAACGGATCATTAACAACAGGATGTCCAATATGAGCAAAATGTACACGAATTTGATGTGTGCGCCCAGTCTCTAAATTACATTCAACCAAGGTTTGATGACCAAATCGTTCAACCACGTTAAAGTGAGTGACTGCATCCTTACTATTTTCAAAGACAACCGCCATTTTCATACGATCCTTAGGATGTCTTCCAATAGGAGCTTTAATAGTACCCTTTTCTTCTACAATATTACCTTGTACTAATGCTAAATACGTCCGTTTAGCAGAATGTTCTTTTACCTGCTCAGCTAAACCTATATGGGCTGCATCATTCTTAGCAGCCATCATAACGCCAGATGTATCCTTATCTAAACGATGAACAATAC
Organism: uncultured Veillonella sp.; assembly: GCF_905209685.1. GTDB lineage: Bacteria > Bacillota > Negativicutes > Veillonellales > Veillonellaceae > Veillonella. The sequence continues at coordinate 3,954 of NZ_CAJLUB010000128.1, forward strand.
CAGGTCTTATTTCTCCATTAATACCGGACAGATCCTTACAATGATATAGCAATGCATTAACAAGTGTACCCGAATAATTGCCTACCGCAGGATGAACAACCATACCACGTTGTTTATTTACAATGATAATATCATGATCTTCATACAATACATCTAAAGGAATATCCTCTGGTTTTACCTCTACAGATTCAGGTTCCGGTACCTCTACACGTACAATAGCATTGGGTGTAAGTCTAAGATTTGCTTTCCCTACCTTAGCACCTACTGTAACGTGACCACCTTTAATTAAACTTTGAATATAACTACGAGACCCTTCCATATGTTCTGTTAAGAATACATCCAGTCTCATACCGTCTTGCTCAGCATTTACAATATATTCGTTCATCCTCTACCTCTCTATGAGTTAAGTATCATATATTAATTAATTATATGTCATAATATATGAATTATTTATCATCATCTTTTAATGTAAATAAATAGTAGACTACTAAAGCTACGCCTACACAGATACCAATATCAGCAACATTAAAAATAGGCCATATACGGAAATCAAAAAAATCTACCACACCATGAATCATGTAACGATCAATGCCATTACCAATAGCACCAGACACTAATAAAGCAGATCCAATCTGTAAAGTCCACGGACCTTTTGATAAGCGCTTCCAATAATATGCACAAGCACCAAGCAAAATAACTGCTACCAGTAAAAAGAACCATCGCTGATTAGCAAGCATGCCAAATGCTGCACCGCGATTAATAATATATGTTAAATGAAATACATTGGGTATAACCACTAAAGACTCACCTAACATAAAATGATTCATAATGTAATATTTAGTCCATTGATCTAAGAGTAACCAAAGAATTAGTATAATATAAAACAAGCTGTACTCCCTTATAATAATATATATCTTAATAGTCCTATTATACTAAGTTAAGCAAATTTAGGCAAAATAAAAAGCCCCTCAATGAGGGGCCGTTTAATTTGTGATTACTCAGCGGAAATTACAGATACTGGGCAAACGGATTCGCAAGAAC
>NZ_CAJLUB010000129.1 GCF_905209685.1 uncultured Veillonella sp.
TCTTGCGCAGCCGTCGCTCTATTCGTAATTATCAAAATAAACCAGTTCCTGCTGAGCTTATTCGCAAGGTCTTAAACGTTGCAAGAATGGCTCCAACAGCAACAAATACACAAGGTATTTCCTATATTGTTATTCGGGACAAACAAAAGTTGCGTCGCATTGCAGATCTCGTTCTTGAGTGGATGCATTTGGCTGCGAAAACTGTGCCGATTATGCGTCTTTATGCTCGTGCAGCACAAGCTGAGGTCGATAAGGGTAAGGAATACATCTTGCGCGATGCGCCTGCGCTAGTAGTGGCCATCGGTTCTAAAAAAGATATTCACCGTACTCACGATAGCGGGCATTCCTGCTTGTCTTATGCAGAGTTGTATGCACCAACATTAGGTTTAGGCACTTGTTGGGCTGGCTTCTTTGAACATGCAGGCGAAGCAGAGTATAAACCACTATTGGAACTATTAGGTGTACCAGAGGATAAAATCATTGCTGGTGGTATCTTGATGGGCTATCCAAAGGTTCGTTACCGTAACATCGTGGAACGCCAACCATTGGACGTAACATTCGATACTGAAGAATAGTAGTGATTGATTACTAATAATAGTGATTGATACTAAAGAATAAAATAAAAGCGATACTCTAAATAGTTAGGGTATCGCTTTTTGGCATTATACATATTTTACTGTAGTTACTACATTTGTTAAGGTGATAGTCGTATTTATAGATCTATAAAAGATTGTTTATCAAAAAGACCGGCCTCGTATTGAGGTCGGTCTTTTGGTTAGTTTGCAGTTGTAATGCTACCTTTGAAAGTATCGTTGATGAATTGTTTAATTGCATCAGATTTGTAAATGTCTGCAATTTTTTTGTAAGTTTCGTTGTCTTTGTCTTCACTACGTACCGCAAGTACGATGACTGTTAGTGGTTCATCTTTTGATTCGAAGAAGAAGCCTTGTTTTTCTACACTAAGGCCAGCACTTTGTACATAATTCATTGGAATAACTGCAATTGTTACATCATCTAGACTACGAGGTAATTGAGCTGCTTCTAATTCTTGAATCTTTATATTTTTCGGGTTAGATGTGATATCTGCAACAGTTGCTTTGAAGCCGACACCATCTTTTAACGTAATTAATCCAGCTTTAGCTAATAATACTAATGCACGACCACCATTAGTAGGGTCATTTGGAATAGAAACCGTAGCGCCTTCAGGTACATCTTGTACGCTATGTACACTATTACTATATAATCCCATACGCACTAAAAGGGTTTTACCGATTGCTACTAAGTTGGAACCATTTTGTTTGTTAAAGTTTTCCATAAATGGCACGTGTTGGTACGCATTCAATTGAATGTCGCCATCAGCAAGAGCTTTATCTGGTGTTACATAATCGGAGAACTCTACAACTTTAAGGTCGATACCTTGTTTTTTAGCTTCTTTTGCAACTGCTTCAGCTACTTGAGCGTGAGGACCTGCAGTAGCACCGATTTTAATTTCTTTTGGTGCTTGGCTAGATTGATTTGTATCTGTGCCGCAACCTGCGATGGCGAATGCTAGAACGCCAACGAGAAGAGGGGCAATAAATTTTTTTAATTTCATGTGAACATTCCTTTCTACTTATACATATAATGTATATATCCTATCATGTGAATGGGATTTTGTATATAGAGCAAAAGATATCGGTTAGCTATAGATTAAAGCTATGGCTTTTATGAGCTCGCTAATGATAAGGGGTGTAGCATATCTAAGAATATCGAAAAAATGATATAATAGATATAAATTTCGTACAATTAGACTTATAGGTTTTATATGATATACATAGGAGGTCCCCATGTTTAACTTTGATTTTTATAACCCTACACATATCGTATTTGGTAAAGATCGTTTAGGTGAATTAGATACATTGGTTCCAAAGGATGCAAAGGTGCTTATTACTTACGGCGGTGGATCTGCTGTGCGCAGTGGTCTTATTGACCGCATTGTAAAGGCACTTGGTAATCGTAAGGTAGAGCAATTCGGCGGTATTGAGCCAAACCCATCTCTTGAAACGTGTGAACGTGCGGTAGCTTTCATTAAAGAACGTGGAGTAGATTTCGTTCTTGCTGTAGGCGGCGGTTCTGTAGTAGACGCTACAAAACTTATCGTTATGGGCGCTACTTATGATGGTCCTGTCATTGAGGTTATGAAAGCTGGTGTACCAGCGGTTCCAGTGGAAATGGTGCCAAATCCATTACCATTTGGTACAGTTATGACACTTCCTGCTACGGGTTCCGAAATGAACAATGGTGCCGTTATTACTTATGGTGATGGTAAATATCCTGTGTTCAGTAGCTTAGTATTCCCTAAGTTCTCCATGCTCGATCCAACATTGACTTTCACATTGCCTGAAAAACAAGTTAAGAATGGTGTTATTGATACCTTTGTGCATACCACAGAGCAATATTTAACATATCCTGTAGAGGGTCGTATTCAAGACCGCTTCAGTGAAGGTATTTTAAAAACTATGATTGAAATTGGCAAAGAAACGGTAGAAAATCCAGAAAACTACGATATTCGTGCCAACCACGTGTGGGCCTCTACCTTAGCATTAAACGGCTTGATTGGTGCCGGCGTGCCACAAGACTGGGCAACACATCTTATCGGTCATGAGTTAACTGCGGCGTACCATCTCGACCATGGGATTACATTAGCTATCGTATTACCTGCATTGTTAGAAGTGAAAAAAGCAGACAAGCTTGAAAAATTGGCACAATATGCTACACGTGTATGGCATATCACAGAAGGTACAAACGAAGAAAAAGCAGATAAGGCTATCGCTAAAACGCGTGAATTCTTCGAGTCCCTTGGCGTATCTACACATTTGAAAGACTATGGTCTAGGCGAAGAAGCAGTTGATAAAGTTGTGAAACAATTAGAAGACCATGGCATGACTCGACTTGGTGAAAAAGGCGATGTAACACCAGACGTAGCTCGTGAAATTTTAACGCGCGCTTTATAATACATTTGGTTAAAGCCATCAAAATTTGACACTAATTATATACAATGTATAATAAAATAGCTTATATAAAAGACACCATATGGTGTCTTTTATTATTGTTCAAATTAGTTTTATCGTCTAGAAGAGGACTAAGATTAGTTTTGACTATCGTTTACATAATATATAATGTATGATTTCGAAAGGAGAAAATCCTTTGAGTGACATAAAGCATCGAAGTGCCTTTTCTTTTGCATTTCCTATTATGGTTCCTATGGGCATAAGTTTCTTTTTCATAGGCTTAGGATTTGGTTTATATGCTACGAGCCAAGGATTCCCTTGGTGGACGGCACCTGTTTTAGCAGCCACTATTTTCGCAGGTTCCATGGAATTCGTAACTATTGGCATGCTTATGGCGGGCTTTGATCCGTTAAACGCTTTTGTTTTGACCATGTTCGTCAATGGCCGTCACTTCTTCTATGGTCTATCTGCGCTGCAGAAATATGTACATATGGGATGGAAGTGGTTACCTACAGTTGCTTGGATGTGTGATGAAAGTTTTGCCATTAATATGGCAACAAAATTGCCTGATGATGTAGATGAAAAGTGGTTTTATTTCCACGTGTCTTGGCTAAACTATGTATTCTTGGTATTTAGTACCTTTGTAGGTGGTCTATTTGGTAATCTATTGGCTACCGTAGATTTACGAGGCATCGACTTTGTATTGCCAGGGCTATTTATTGTGGTATTTCTTGAAATGCTACTTAATGCAAAGAATAACCAAAATAGAGCCTTTGGTGTAGCTGGTGCCGCTATGGCGATTGTGATGCTCTTGTTGGTGGGAAAATCACTCTTTATGCTTTTATCTATGAGCTGTATGTTGGTAGCCTGCTATATTGCGTACAAGTGGGGAGGTGTACATCTTGACTAGTACAGAAATGGTCATTACTGTTGCTATTGTTGTGGCAGGTACATTACTTACTCGTTTTGGTGCCTTTCTCGTATTTCCACCAGGGAAAAAGGCGCCGGATTTTGTACTCTTTTTAGGCAAGGCTTTGCCGGCTGCCGTTATGGGTATGCTTGTGGTATATACCTTTAAGGAGACCGTTGTTTTATCGTATCCATATGGTATTCCGGAGCTCATAGCCTTGTTAGTTACGGTAGGATTACATTTATGGAAACGTAATATGCTCGTATCGATTGCGGCAGGAACAGTTATCTATATGATACTTATACAAGCCGTCTTTAATGTGCCTAAATAGAATAAAGTACAATAAAATAAATAAACCACTTATATCTATCTAACTTAGATATAAGTGGTTTTTTACATATATTGTTTTATTTACTTTGTCATCATAGTTGTAGTGTGTATTATAATTGATGCTAACTACAAATAGGAGTTAGTATGTACTATTTAAGTTGTAATAGTCGTTCAAGACCTGGTGCTGTATGGTGATCTTCTAAGAAGTCTTGTTGGTCTAATAGTTCCATAACGTCCATATCGATGTTTGTGAGCTTGAAATCGAATACATCAAAGTTAGCCTCCATATGGCTTACGTTATTTGCCTTTGGCAATGGAATGATGCCACGTTGGATGTGCCAACGCAAGATGATTTGATGTTTAGACACTCCGTATTTTTCAGCCAAGCTTTTGATGATAGGATGGTCAAAAATAGGTTGGCGGTCACGGGTGAATGGAGACCAAGCCATGCCCACTACTTGATGCTTTCTCATCAATTGAATAAGAGATTGGCGTTGGTTGAATGGATGACATTCAATTTGGTTCACCACAGGTTTCACATTGCAGTGATATAGCAAGTCGATTAAGCGATCTTCGTAAAAGTTAGATAGGCCTAACCCGCGCAATACGTTTTGGTCGTATAACTCTTCCATGGCGCGCCAAGAACCGTAATAGTCGCCAAGGGGTTGATGTACGAGCATAATATCGATATAATTAGTGTC
>NZ_CAJLUB010000130.1 GCF_905209685.1 uncultured Veillonella sp.
GGTAGAAAGGAGCTTTTTTAGCACCTAAACGAGTCAAACGAATTTTTAACATGTGAAATTCACCTCCTTATACTGATGTAGGTGGACAGGTTCAGCGCCCCTGCCCATGTATTACATAAACGGTAATTTAGGCATTCCTGGGAAGCCGCCCTTACCGCCACGTAAACCTTGCATGCGCTTCATCATCTTCCGCGCTTCTTCAAATTGTTTTAACAAGCGATTAACGTCTTGTACTTGCGTACCAGACCCCATTGCAATACGCTTGCGGCGAGAACCATTAAGAATACTTGGATTTTCTCGCTCTGCTGCCGTCATGGATGTAATGATGGCCTCAATGCGGCGCACCTCTTTACTATTCAAATCAAGGTCTTTTAATTGATCCTTAATTTGACCCATACCTGGCAACATACCAATAATATTTTGTAATGGCCCTAACTTTCTCACCTGATTCATCTGTTTCAAGAAGTCATCCAAGGTGAAATTGTTTTTCGCCATTTTCTTAGCCATTTCACGAGCTTCTTCTTCATCGATAGCGCCTTGAACATTTTCGATCAATGTTTTGAAATCGCCTAAGTCGAGAATACGAGAAGCCATACGGTCTGGATAGAAGACATCGAAACCATCCATTTTTTCGCTCACACCAGTGAACTTGATTGGCAAACCTGTTACAGCTTTGATGGATAATGCAGCACCACCGCGCGCATCACCATCGAGTTTAGTAAGGATAACACCATCAACGCCTAATTTTTCATTAAAGGTTTGTGCTGTTGTTACCGCATCTTGACCGATCATGGAGTCTACAACGAGTAAAATTTCATGAGGTCGAACAGCTGCTTTGATGTTGGATAACTCGTCCATGAGAACTTCGTCAATAGCCAAGCGACCCGCTGTATCGATGATAACAACATCTTTCAACATATGCGTGCTTTGCTCTACGGCGCGGCGCGCAATGTCTACTGGATTAGCGCCAGGTGTTTCATCAGCAAATACAGGAATATCGATTTGCTTACCTACTACTTGCAATTGAGTAATCGCAGCTGGACGATATACGTCGGCAGCTACGAGCATTGGATGTTTACCTTGTTTGCGAAGGTATACTGCCAATTTACCAGCTGTTGTAGTCTTACCAGCACCTTGTAAACCAACAAGCATAATAATTGTTGGTGGCTTGCTAGAAATCATGATACGACTTTGTGTACCACCCAATAAGGCTGTTAACTCATCATTTACGATTTTAATAACCGTTTGCGCTGGATTTAAAGAACCGAATACCTCTTCACCGAGGGCCTTTTCCTTAATGGACTTCACAAAGTCCTTCGCAACCATAAAGTTAACGTCCGCTTCTAATAGTGCTGTACGTACTTGACGCAACGCAAGATTGACATCATCTTCAGTAATTTTGCCCTTCCCTTTCAAGGATTGAAAGGCTTCTTGCAGTTTTTCTGACAAGCTATCAAATGCCATAATATCCCTCCATTTGCGCCAATACTTTTTGTACCTTGGTTTCAGCTAACACCTCTTCAGGCAAGTTTTCTTTCAACTGTGAAAGCAAACCTTCACGTTGTTCATATTGTTCTACCAAGTGCAATTTTGATTCGTAATCATTTAAAATGTGTCGAGCACGCTGTAAGTTATCGTGTACAGCCTGTCGTGATACGCCTAATTCCTCAGCAATCTCGCCAAGGGACATATCATCTTCGTGATGAAGTTGTAAGGACATGCGTTGCTTGTCCGTCAATAATGGCCCATAGAAATCCAAGAGCAAACTTATAAGCACTCGTTCTTCCATTTCGCCACCTCCATCACTGTCAAGTCATATTACTTTACATATGGTACAGTATAAAAAAAGATGTGTCAAGTAAAAATACTTAACACATCTTTTTATACTTTTATTTTCTAAAATTCTTTTGAGATAGATTAATACCATCCACGTTTTTCATAAAATTTACGGTCTATAGGCATAACTAGTTGTTTATTATTGGAGGCATCAATCGCAATAATTTCCATTGGTTCACCATCAAACAAATTGATATCGAAAGCATATGTACTCGAGACACCTAAGCTCATTAAATAATTAGGTGAAACTTCTTGCGCATGATAAATTTGCCCATTCTTTCGAATAACTAAATTTTTAATGTAACTAGGGATTACTCCATAGGTCTCTGACCAAGGCACTATATAGACTTTATCTTTATTTGCTAAAATCTCTGTTTTTGCTTCATCTGTAAACGGAATAAAAGTTTGTTCTTCTTCGTAATATCCATGTCTATATAAACTATATGGAGTAATAAGATTTAGACGAATTCTACCTTTCTCAACACCGAAAACCATTGTTTCTGCTAATCCAGTGAAGAAGCCTTTTCCTTTTTCATATAATGGATAGGATAGATGCTCACCTCTTTTTGAATCTTGCTTTGCTTTTATTTGATCCGCTGGAGATAACTGAGACAGTATTGTTTTTGAATTGATATCTATTGTATTGATATGTGTACTTCCAGCATCGACAGGTTTTATATTTGTAGGAGTTAATAAGACTAAAGCATCATGGTTCCCCAAATTCTTGGCTATTTGTCTAACTGAAATTCCCATGTACTTAGTATTTACATCTCCACCTGCATCAACTAATAATTTAATAGCCTCATTATTTGATACACTTACAGCTAACATAAGAGGTGACATAGCAGGCCTACCCCCTATACTTCCACCCTTATTAACATCCGCGCCTGCATCTATTAATTGTTTTAAGGCTTTATTATTCATAGCCCCCACAGACGCAAAAACTAAAGTTTGCCCCTGAACTAATGTTGCATTTGGATTTCCTCCTTCAGCTAAATATTGGGTTACTTTATTTTCATCACCTACTTGAATAGCATTAGCTAATTCCGGTACAGTTACATTTGCCATTACTAAAGTTGAACTTAAAGCAAATATAATACTTAAACCAACTATCCTCTTCATAATACCTCCAATACACACGCAGCCATATTTTCATCTTATTTTCATTATACCTATAGTATTTAGGAGTTGTAAATATAAAGCTTATTTTATTACCCAATACAATTTTATGTGCTATAATAAATATATCTAATATTTTCAATATAAAAGATAGGAGGTATTGTATGAATACCAAACATTATGATCTTATCGTCCTAGGTTTCGGCAAAGCTGGTAAAACATTGGCTGCTAAATTTGGCTCTATGGGCAAAGCCGTTGCCATGATTGAAGAAAATCCACTCATGTATGGTGGCACATGCATTAATATTGCATGTATTCCTACTAAGACGATGATTGTGGCCGCATCTAAAGGCTTATCTTACGATCAAGTACTAAACCAACGAGAGGTTGTTACATCTCGTTTACGTAATAAAAACTTCGGTATGTTAGATACAAATGAACATGTCGATGTATATACTGGACATGGCGAATTCATTAGTAATAAAGAAATCGCCGTTACAGCTGGGGAAGATAAAATTGTTTTATCTGGTGACACAATTATCATCAATACAGGGGCTGTAGCCATTAAACCTAACATTGATGGTATCGATACCGCATCAGGTTTCTATAATAGTACAGAAATTCAACATTTATCCCCTCAACCTAGTACATTAGGTATTATTGGCGCCGGTCCTATTGGCCTAGAATTTGCTAGCCTATACGCTAAACTAGGTACAAAGGTTACTGTATTCAATATTGAGGCTAACATTTTAAAACACGAAGAACCTATCGTTCAAGAATTAGCTAATGAATACTTAGCGGAACAAGGCATTACTATTTTAAACTCTGTTACACTAAATTCTGTATCTAATGACGGCAACAAGCCTGTTATCACTGCTAATAATGAAAACTATACCTTTGATGCTGTTCTCTATGCTACAGGTCGCAGACCGAATACTACAAATATTGGTTTAGAAAACACGGATATTACTACTAATGAACGCGGTGCTATCGTAGTGAATGATACGTGTGAAAGCTCTGTTCCTGGCGTATATGCAGTAGGCGATGTAAACGGTGGTCCTCAATTTACGTATATTTCTCTCGATGACTTCCGCATTGTATTTGGTGCACTTACAGGAAATGGCCAATACACATTAAAAGATCGCAAAAATATTCCTTACACAACATTCTTAACCCCTCCACTGGCTCGTGTAGGTCTTACAGAAGAAGATGCTATCAACAAAGGATATACAGTTAAAACTAAAGAAATGCTCGTAGCTACCATGCCAAGAGCTCATGTAAACGACAACCTTAAAGGGGCTTTCAAAATTGTGGTAGATGCGGAAAGCAATTTAATCCTCGGTGCTACACTCTATTCCCAAAGTGCTGAAGAATTGATTAACATAATTAAAGTAGCTATGGACAACAACATTCCGTATACATATTTCAAAAATCAAATCTTTACACATCCTACCATGGCAGAAAACTTAAATGATCTCTGTAATTTCTAGGTAAGAATAGTAACTACATAATCTAATATAATAAATAAAAGAGTCACCCTTAACTTGAATACATAAGTTAAGGGTGACTCTTTTATTTATGCCTAATGATCAATTTTAGATTACTAGTTATTAGTTAGCAATATATAGTTTTTAGTAATTTATCATTAGTTACTCTATTTAGTTCTTTGTAAATAATCTACGAACTACAGATTGCAATTTAGGTGTTAATACGATGGCTACCACAATACCTGCTGCACTTGTAATCAAAGAATATTGAATTTTACTTGCTGCTACAGCTGCACTTTCAAGAACAAACCACCATGCAAGGAAATAACCAAAGGCAGTCCAAA
>NZ_CAJLUB010000131.1 GCF_905209685.1 uncultured Veillonella sp.
ATATGGCCCATTTCTTCTCGTGTATAACGTGGTATCATGATGTCTCCTTTGCATGATAAAAGCTAGATTTCTTATAAAATAATTGTACCATATGTGAAAGCTCCATTCAATGAATGGACCTAAATTTTCCGAATGATAATTATATTAAATTTACTAATCGTTCGTATTTATTAAAGATGACAGCCATTCATTGAAGTCTTATGATACGTTTCGACTTATGATGACTTGACTTATAATGACTTTACTTATGACGTCTTTTCTAAGTAAACAATTAATAGAATTGAGTTATATTAACTCCGTCTCTATGTATTCGTGCTAATAAAATGATATACTAGGATTATCTTAAATATACATAGACTTGTATATCATTATCGGGAGGCTTTCATGGCAAATTTAAATCGCAAAGAGCGTCGTGCGCAGCGCAATGAATCGAATACTATAGGCATTTTATTACGCCTATTCTTTGGGCTCAGCTTTATCGGCTTGGCTATAGTTCTATTTGGAGAGTTTGATCTCAATTATGTATTCTCCATCTTTACAGCAGATATCATCGTATCCTTAATTTATGTAATACTCAATAAATCTCGCATTACTACATCCTTAGCGGTTAACACCAATGTACGCATTATCATCGCATTCCTCATCATGCTAGTAACAATGTTCTTCTACGCCTTTGCATTATGGCGTGTCAATCAATTTAGCGCACCTATGCAAGTTACATTATTTATCGGTGGCGCTATCGTATATCTTGCAGTGTTCAACTCTACCAAAACAATGCTTACAAACCAGGATTAATAGGATACAGTTTTTCCGTATTAATTATATTCCCATAATAATCTGGTAACCATAAATAACAGGCTACAAATAACTAATACTGCAAAAGTAAAAGAGGCATATCTTACATACGTAGTATGTGATATGCCTCTTTATTGTCCCATAACGACAGGAATTGTTAAGGTTTGTATACGTCCAGAGTGGTTGACGATGCTGCCACTGGTTTTAACAATGCGCAATGCTTCTTCCATTACATCGGGCGGTACGCCGTCCACCACGATGCGCGGTGTGTTCTGAGCAACGATGATATGGCCATCTTCTCCAAAGTTCACCTTCACCGTAACAGTACCCGTTACAGAAGATCTCGCACCTTGTTCTTGGACACGACGAAGATATGCGCTTGGATTAATCGCTGGTTGTCGTAATAACTCTTGCTGACCAGGCGTCAACAAGCTCCACGCAAGATCTGATAGGAATGATAAATCAGCTGATTCCGTACGACCATCACCATTGGCATTAGGGTCAGATGTAACATCCTTCCCCATAGGAGCCTCTTTCGGTTTTGATTGTTTGTCATGAGTTACAACCGCTTGTTCTACACCAGCTGCTTCAGATTCGATGGCTTTAGGAATAGCCCATTCTCGTCGCTGCTCTTGTGTACTAGCATTTGTATCTAATGTTTTAGTTCGTTCACTTTCATCAGGCGTCACGGACTCCACCATAGGTTGTGACTGAGATTTAGGCTTTGGTTCTGTACGTTCTGGCACAGCCTCTGCAGGTGCTACCTTCTCCTCCGGTTGTGGCGTTGGTTCGGTTACCTCTGTACTGCTTTCACCATCATCAGGCAAATCAAAGCTAATTTCAGCCGCATCATGAGCTGCCCCAGTGCCCGCCATGCCTCGCAAGGAAAGGCCCATTCCAGATACGAGTATCGTCGTAATGCCTAAGGACACGATGAACGGTTTCAAATAATGCGATTCAAACATAGAATCACTTCCGTTCCGTTGCGACACTAATATATTTAGCGCCATTAACCTTGAGCATATCTAACAGAGCGATAACCTCGCTGTAGTATACATCCTTAGATGCACGGATAACAAAGGCTTGTCGCGGTGCTTGTTTAACGATAGACCGCACCTCTTCCGCCAAGCGTTCCGAAGAAATTTCCTGATTATCGATATATAACGTATGCGTTGTAGTTAAGGTAATCGTAATAGGCTCGATAGATTTTGCCGTAGATGTAGATGCAGATGGCAAATTTAGAGGAATTTGCTGTTCTGTATTCATATACAGCGTGCCCACCATGAAAAATACCAATAAGAAGAATACGATATCGATCATAGGGATAATCATGATGGTTGGTTCTTTTTTAACCCCTAATGTGCGTCGTCTCATATATCATGTTCCTCGTTGTACGCATCGAGGATATTACCACACTCATGCTCTAATGTAGTAATAGAATCGTTGACCTTTGCCGCACAGTAACTGTGAAAGCCTAGTGCAATGATGGCTACCGTCAAGCCGGTTGCCGTTGCTACCAAGGCTTCGGATACACCACCAGTAATAATAGTAGGAGCACCAATATCGCCTCCTACGACAGCAAAGGCGCGAATCATACCAAGCACGGTACCCAATAGGCCCAATAGTGGAGCCATTGTTACGATCATGCTAAGCCAGCTAAGACCGCGTTTTAAGCGCTCATCTGCATAGGATACGATATCTTGCAAACGATTTTCCAAGCTATTGTAGTTCTTAGCGTTGCGAATGGCGCGAGCAAACAAAGAGCCTAGCTCTAATGTGTCACGTTCTAGTACACTTGGCAACATAATCCAGCTTTGGTTCTTTTCTAATACCTTATTAAAACGGCGCAAGTCCTTTGTAAACTTGCGATATAAAACGATGCGCTCAATGCCAATCATCAACGCAAAGAGCAAAAAAATTACTAGCGGATACATAACAAATCCACCAGCCACAAATAAATGCGCTATGCTACTCATACTAACCTCCAAAAGCCTCTACCCTCTAGGCCCCATTAAAATTAATTATATCACGTTATAAGGTATCTAAAAATATCTATGGGTCAAAAAAGGCTATACTAATAGTGATATACCTATTAGTATAGCCTTTAATGTAATCTTAATTTAGCTATAATCCTGATTTAATTTAACCTAGGAGGCTCCTAGAAGGCTTATAATCTCTTACATCCTATTAATCTTTTTTAAGGAATTTTACAAGTATGCCACCGATTGTTAAGGACACGCCAAAACCAGTAAAGAACATACCGAGGGAATACATCCATGCATAGGTTTGATTATTAGAAGAAATCGCTTTAGCTGCGTCTCGTGCATTAGTAGCGTTTCTTGCAATTTCCAAATTCGTTGTAGCTGGATCTGGATTTAATAATAGGATAACAATACCTATAATTAGAACAACTACACCAACGGGTAATAACATTTTCTTGCTCATTTAAATGTTCCTCTCCTAACATTACATAACATGGTATATACGATTAGATATTATTTATCAAGTTTATTCATATCCAAGCGATTTACACTGCCAATAAAGCTATTGTAGGATTCAATCATATCATTGTAATGATCAGCTGTTTGGTCACCTAAGAATGTACGAATTCTACCAATAGTTGTATTTAAATGATTTTTAGCAGAGTTATAGTCCGGACTAGTAATGCTGCTGGACACATCCATGATACCTTGCAACTCTTGGTTCGCCGCATTTACATCGATTTGCTTGCCTTCTTCAAAGCTATCCAATAATGCAGTTAAACGTAAATGAACTTCTTGAGCAGCAGCTGCATTTTTCTTACCGGAATCTTTAAGTTCTTTCAACTGTTCTTGTTGGTTTTCCGTGTTGTGTTTGTGAATTACTGCGTCTAGTTGATTATACGCTGCATAGAACTGATCATATAATTGAACGTATTTAGGTCCTAATTGTTGTTCCTTAGCATAATTATCTGCTTGATATGAATTAGTTTCGTAGTACGTATCCAATTCACTGGCTACTGGTACAATATCCTTTAATACAGCCAATACATTATCTAAAGGTTCTTTCATATCATCATATGGCACGCCAGCATCCTTAGCGGCTTGTAAGTTCTTTTGTAAAGAATCAAAATGTGGTGCCATAAAGCTTGTTAAATGTTGACCTTCTCTTAGTTTTTGAATGTCTGGGCCGATAGCATAGCCAAAGCGCACTGTATGACTGTTAAAATCGCCAACGGCTTTAATGTAGTTGTTAAACACTTTAACGTCATCTTGTGATTTCTTTTGAACACCTTGTTGTACGCTATTGGCAATCTTAGAAAAACTACACCCACTCATGAATAATGGTGCTGTTAAAGTAGATGCACACAATACGGCTGTTAACATTTTCTTTACTAGTGGTTTCATAATGACCCTCTCATTTAAATCACACACACAAGTAACAGTTTATGATTAAATTATATATCATATATGTTATTTATGAAAGTATCAACCGTATTTTTTATGAAATTTGTTTCATGAATATGCTTTCACAAGCACATAAAAAGGCATAGTATACATCTCCATTGGGGTAAACCCAATAGTAATGTTTATACTATGCCTTTTATGGATACATTTTATAGATCTAGATAAGCATGATAGCTAATCGGAGTGTCTTAATAGATAAGTTATGCCAGCTTATCAAATAGGTATGTAGCTATCTACTTATTTAATGGACTTATCGAAAACGCCAATTAATTCTTCAACGGCTTGAGATTCGCTCATTTCACCATCTAAGACGGCTGCTTCCACTTCGCCCATGCGACCTTGAATGACGACATTATTAAAGAATAGGTTGTGCAAGTGTTCGTCAATCATATCGCGTACCCAACGGAGGG
>NZ_CAJLUB010000132.1 GCF_905209685.1 uncultured Veillonella sp.
AGACCTTTATTAACCTTACCGGCTAATACCATTTGTACTACATCCATTGTCGCTTCATCAGTGACGCGTAAGCCATTTGCAAAATGTGATTCAATTTGCATAGCATCCAGTGTACTATTAATGGCTGGACCGCCGCCATGAACGAGCACAACTTTCACACCTACTAATTGGAGTAATAGTAAATCCTTCATGACAGATTTTTTTAATTCTTCATCAATCATGGCATTGCCGCCATATTTAACGACAACGTATTGATCAGTATATTGTTTAATATATGGAACGGCCGCAGTTAGGATATGCGCCCGCATTGCATTTGTTACGTCCTTCATAGTTCCCTCTCTAACCTAATACTAGGCCTGTATCCTCTGGTAAGCCTAATGCGATGTTCATGCATTGAACGGCAGCACCAGATGCACCTTTACCTAAATTATCGAAAATGGCATTAACCATGATGCGTTCATCATTACCAGTTACATAGATTTTCATGCTATCTGTATTGCTCATTTGATTGGCATTTAACATACCAGTATTGCTGTTCTCAGTAAATGGTACGACAGTAACGACTGTGCTATCTTTGTAAAAATCTTCCAATGCCTGTTGTACTTTATCGATACTAACCGGCTTTTGACATAAACGACTATGGATACCTACGGTAACTTCCATACCGGAATAATAGTCATCAACGATAGGGATAAAAATAGGTGCTTCACTAAGACCACAAACATGTTGAACCTCTGGCAAGTGCTTATGCTGTTGACTTAGACCATATTGACGCGGTGCATAGAGGAAATAATCCTTTGGTTCACTTTCATATTGACCAATCATCTTTTTACCACCCCCACTATATCCGGTTAAGGATGTAATAGTGAAAGGATAATCTGTTGGCACAAGACCTGCTTTTACAAGAGGTGCGATACAAGCAATCATACCGCTCGCATGACAGCCTGGGTTGGCAATATGTTTTTCTGTACTGATAGCCGTTTTATAATTAGCACCAAGTTCTGGGAAACCATAAGCCCAATCATCAGCAGTTCTAAATGCAGTGGATGTATCAATTACCTTACAAGGCAAATCACCGATAGCCGCCATGATTTCTTTAGATGCCGCATCAGGCAAGCAGAGAAATACAATATCTGCCTCTTTAGCTACCGCTTTAATAGCCTCTACATTTTTACGATCCTCATCAGCAGTAGCCAATAATTCTATATCTTTTCTATCAGATAACCGTTCATGAATTCTTAAACCTGTCGTACCTTCGTGACCGACAATAAATACTTTATAGGGTGCCATAGTAAACCTCAATTCTCACCTATTGGTGACTCACACCTATTTATACAGCCCCTCAGCTATGATAAATAGGAAACAAACTATACCATACATCACCTTCTAGGGAGATGAAATTATTTCAATGGATAGTCACTAAATGTAGCAACCATAACCGCCTTAATGGTATGGAGACGATTTTCTGCTTCTTGGAATGCTAAAGAATTTGGTCCTTCAAATACCTCTTCCGTTACTTCAATACCATTCATACCGAACCGTTCAAATATATCCTTACCTACTTGAGTTTCAGTATTGTGGAACGCTGGTAAGCAGTGACAGAACTTTGTATTTGGATTACCTGTTAATGCCATCATTTCTGCGTTAACTTGGAATGGTTTAAACGTATTAATACGTTCCTCCCACATATCATAAGTATCACCCATGGTTACCCATACACCTGTGTAGATAACATCTAAGCCTTTAACACCTTCAGCTACATTATCTGTACATGTAATAGTAGCACCTGTTTCTTTTGCAACTTTCAAGCATTCTTCATAGAATGGACCTTCTGGCCAGTATTGTTTAGGACCGATAAGTCTGAAATCCATACCCATTTTAACGGCGCCACTCATTAAGGCATTACACATATTAGATTGACCATGACCCACATAAGCATAAGAGATTTCATTCAATGGTTTATCGATATTTTCTTGAAGCGTCAAGAAATTCGCTAATGTTTGTGTAGGGTGATCCATATCAGTAAGACCATTCCAAACAGGTACGCCAGAATAATCAGCTAATGTATCTACATCGGCTTGATCAAAACCTCTGAACTCGATAGCATCGTACATAGAGCCTAGAACACGAGCTGTATCCTTTAAGGATTCTTTTTTATTCATTTGGGAGCCTGTAGGGCCAAGATATGTTGTATGAGCACCTTGGTCCGCAGCACCGACTTCAAAGGCACAACGTGTCCGTGTAGAGTCCTTTTCAAAAATTAATGCAAAGTTTCTACCTACTAATGTTTTGATTTCTTTACCTGCTTTTTTATCGGCTTTTAATTTTGCGGCCAAGTCCAAGAAGTATTTAATTTCTTCTGGTGTATATTGAAGCATTGTTTTAAATGATGTATGTTGTAAACTTTTCATGATAACCTCTTATTTCAAACTACTTTTTTTCTTGTAAAAATTCGGCGGCAATAGCTGCCATCATTGTTATACCAGGTTCCAAGATACTTTCATCGATGGTAAAAGCCTCATTATGTAACGCTGGGTTGCCATCAAATCCTGTACCTAACCAAAGAAAGGCACCTTTGATTTTATGAAGATACGCGGAGAAGTCTTCTGCTGCCATAGACGGGAATTCAGGATGTACCACCGCTTCTTTCCCAAGATATTTCTCTACAATAGATGTGGCATAATCGATGGCGTCTGGATTGTTGATAGTAGCACCATGACCACGTTTATAATCTAAGGTACTCTTTGTTTTTAATAACATGTCGAGAGCTTGTAAACTTTCACCTAAACGACGTTCAATATAATCTCGTTTTTCAGGTGCATAGGTACGGCATGTACCTTCAAGATATACATCGCCACAGCCTACATTGTATCGGTCACCACCATTAATCACACCGATGGTGCACACGAGATTTTCCATTGGGTTCGTTTCACGAGCTACTATGGATTCAACATTTACAATCCAGTTAGCAGCGGCTACGATGGCATCCACCCCATTATGAGGTTCCGCACCATGAGTCGATTTTCCTTTAATATGCACGAGGAAGTGATCCGATGCAGCCATTAAGTTACCTTTTTTGAGACCTACAGTACCAACCGGAAGTTGAGGCCATACATGAAGACCATATATCTCATCTACGTCATCAAGGATACCACTATCTACAATGCCTTGTGCACCTGGGAATAGCGCTTCCTCTTCAGAAGGTTGGAATACAAGCTTTACAGTGCCATGTAATTGGTCTTTAATAGACTGTAAAATGGCTGCGGCACCAAGCAAAATTGCAATGTGGCTATCATGACCACATGCATGCATAACGCCGTCATTTTCTGATGCAAATGGCAAGCCTGTCGTTTCATGAATTGGCAATGCGTCTATATCGGCACGCAATGCGATTACCGGTCCCGGTTGGGCCCCTTCGATTTTACCGATAACGGCATAGTCGGAAACATCATTTACAAAGGGAATACCTAATTCACCAAGAACCTTTTGAATAAATAAGGATGTATTTTTTTCTTTACCAGATAATTCTGGATGACTATGAATATATCGACGCCATTCCACAACTTGTTCTTTATATTGGGAGGCATATTTCTTAATCAAATCTTGTAATGTGCTCATTACTCTATCTCCTTTATACACCTTATGCATATTTTATACATATTTTGTGTATTTTTATAACTCATGTACGTATTATAATACTATTGCTCATATTATTCAAGGTTTATACATAATTATTGTATTTTTATTTGTCATGCTATGAATTAATTTTTATCATAGTCCTTAAAACTGTAATTTACATGAACTTAATTTAGCATATAAAACACCTAATAAATATATATTTATTATTTATATATTGACCTATTCAATCGATACATTTCAAAAAACAATTTGTATAAACACACAAAAAAGACACCTCCCAAGGAAGGTGTCTTTTGCTTATCTCTTCTTATATTCTTGTATTTTTATTTCTCTATAACTGACTCATCCAGCTGTGTACCATCAGGTAAGAAAGCTTTTACAATCAATTTATTTGGTGTAACAGTCATCGTCATATAGTTATTTTTTTCACGATCTGGTGCCACGTATACATCTAAAGGATGCTCTTTCCATTTAGGGCGGCCAGCATCTCCGGCTATACCAGTAAGGATATATAGTGGCCCCGATGCATCACGCTCAAAGTTGCGCACATGACCTCTATTGCGATAAGAGTGTAAATGAGCAGATAGCACTAAATCTACATTAAACTCATCAAAGATAGGCATAAATAATACACCCTCTTCATCAAAGCCTGCTGCACGACTTGCGCCAGGACGGTCAAAAGCATATTGGAATGGATCGCGATGCATGAGAACGACAGTCCACTTTTTCGTATTAGCTGCCAAATCTTGGCGTAGCCATTGAACCTCTATATCGTATAGATCAGGATGATGCGTATCATGATTGTCCTCATGATTACTTTCATATAACATCGTATCTAATACAACGTAATGAACATC
>NZ_CAJLUB010000133.1 GCF_905209685.1 uncultured Veillonella sp.
AATGTTTTGCCTGATCACCTAATACAACGCGTAACGGTTCATGACATTCACGGCCTCCACGGTTATATAAGGCGGTATTGAATAGAGTATGCCCTTCACCACGGTAATCGCAGACATGCACGTCATCTCTGGTAAACGCTTTGATACCAAGTTCATCGCCCTTTTGTAATGGTCGCCCCTCAAGTCCTCCAATTTTCGCCTTTGTATGGGTCGATACACTGCCGTTGATGCTTGGCACGTCGATACCTCCAGAGAAAGAAATGTACATGCGCACGCCACATTGGCTAAAACCGCCGGAAATGACATCTCCGTCATGACATACAAATGGAATATATCTCGGTACTCGCACACTATTGATGGTTGGTTCCATATCGGCTCCTGTGAAAGCAACGATACATGAGCCTTTCACGGTGAGTGTAGGCGGCAGCAATGTGCACTCTAAGGCACCTGCCATTTCTACATTACCTACCAGCGCTTGCCCCAAGAGATAGCTTTCACTATCCATAGGACCGGCTACAGGCATACCATATTGTTGGAACCCAACGCGACCTTTATCTTGAATGGTAGTGTACATACCAGGTGCATTTACGTAGATAGATGATTTATTAAACTCATTAATAGCCACGCAACTCACCTACCTCTACTTCATACATGGATGGCGCATAGTCCGCCCCCAATGCTTTAATACGATTATATTCCACTTCAGCTATCGGCACATAGCGCACATAGTCGCCAGCACTCAATAGCGCCGCTTGTTTCTTGGACATGTCATACATGGTTACCGGTGTACGGCCAATGATTTGCCAGCCCCCTGGAGAGTCGGATGGATACGTGCCAGTTTGTTCCCCTGCAATGCCTACAGAACCTGCAGGTATCAATGTTCTTGGTGAGGATAAACGAGGTGTTGCAATACGTGGATCCATGCCGCCCAAATAGGTAAAACCAGGAATGAAGCCAAGCATATATACCAAGTAATCAGTACCACTATGAATGGCTACAACCTCATCTTCAGTTAGATTATTATGAGAGGCTACAAAACCAAGGTCTGGACCAAACTCTCCACCGTACACGGTAGGAATTTCCACGACGGTAACAAGTTCATTAGCATTATCTGTTACAGTCTGCTCCAATGTAGGCTCAATGATGTTACACAATTCTGCATAGGAGTATAACATAGCATCATATTGCAAAAGCAATGCACAATAGGTAGGTACTAATTCAATAATACCCTCTAGATTCAGCTCTTGAATTCGCTCTATCGTTTGACGAATATGTCGATTAATCTTTGGATCGATGACTTGACCAAAATCAATAGAGATAGCGCAATCCCCTACAGGTGAAATTATAGGTTTCATAGGTATCTCCTTCCTAAAACCAGAAAGAACCATTACCTTCAAACGAAAATAATGGTACTTTCATAATTATCAAATTAACCAAGTAATTTAGCAATGCCTTGTAAGGATGTAACGCCGATGTAAGCTGTTACAAGTACTACAATCCATCCTGTATAGTATAACAGTTTATTATGTTTGTAGTCTCCTACGATTTCAGATTTATGAGTAGCAAAGAGCATTACTGCCAATGTAATCGGCAAGATCAAACCGTTTACGGAGCCAGCCAAAATCAACAAGGATGCTGGTTTACCAATGAAGATTAAAATACATGTAGAAACGAAGATAAATGTCATAATAGTCAATTTTTCATTGCGTTCTACTACTTTGAATAATGTTTTTAAGAAGGACACGGATGTGTACGCTGCACCTACTACAGATGTTAAGGCTGCGCAGAAGAATACGATACCGAATAATTTATGGCCGATTTCACCAGCACCAAGAAGGAATGCAGAACCAGCCGGATCTTTAGGATCTAGTGCATAGCCCATAGACACAACGCCCAGAACGGCTAGGAATAACAAGATACGAACCACTGCATCTACGGACATACCCATGAAGGCTGCACGACGTACATCTTTCAAATGTTCTTGACCAGTAATATCCGCATCAATGAGGCGGTGACCGCCAGAGAATGTAATGTAACCACCTACGGTACCACCGATAAGGGTAATAGTTGCAAGCCATGGATAATGCGTCGGTGCCACCGCATGAGTAGCCGCTTCAGCCACTGGCGGATTTGTAGAAAACGCCACATAACCAATTAATACAAGCATTACCGTACCAAGAATTTTGGCTGTGTTGTCTAGTACACCACCCATTTTTGGAGAGGCGAATAATAGAATACCAAGGATACCACTGATAGCCGCTGCAGTCGTTGTATCAATACCAAATACAATATTTAGGCCCATAGATGCGCCCCCAATGTTGCCGATATTGAACGCAAGGCCCCCAAGGGAAATCAAGAATGCTACGAAGTAGCCAAGTCCTGGCAATACTTTATTTGCAATATCTTGACCGCGCATTTTAGATATGCCAATGATGGTCCACACATTAAGCTGTGCAATAATTGAAAAAATAACAGATACAATGATGGCAAACGCAAAGTCTGCTTTTAAATCATTCGTAAATGCCGCCGTTTGTAACATAAAGCCCGGCCCAATAGAGGACGTGGCCATCAAGAAAGCTGCCCCAAGCAGGACAGATAAACTTGCTTTACCTGCAATTGGTTTCATAAAAACCTCCACACAATAACTTATTTATTCATTAATCAACTAATTATCTATTATGTACGTATTGTTTATTACATATTTACTACGTATTTTCTATTTATCGCTTATTTTCTAATGGCCGTTTTACTATTTACGGTTCTGAAAATTAGCTACCGTAACGCCCGCTTTTGTAAGGCCTTCACGGATATAATTTGTGAAAGCAATCGCTTCTGGGTTATCCCCATGGACGCATACGGAATCAGCTACAATATCGATAGTATTACCTGTGTTTGTTACAACCTTGCCTTCTGTAACCATCATAAGAACTCGTTCAAGAGCCTCTTGAGGGTCTTTGATGAAAGCACCAGGTTCTGTACGAGGTACCAATGTACCTTCATCAGTATAACCACGATCAGCAAATACCTCCTGAATTACAGGAATGCCTCGACGCTGTGCTTCTTTAGCAATATAGCTACCGCTTAACACCATGGCTGCAATATTAGGGTTTACCGCTTGTAATCCATCTAATACAGCATCTGCCAATGCAGGAGTTACACATGCGGTGTTATAAAAAGCACCGTGTAATTTCATATGTTGTAATGTAACACCATAACTATCGCAGAAGGCTTGTAGTGCACCAACTTGATATATCATATATGCTTTAGCCTCTGCAGGATTGACTGCCATTGCTCGACGGCCAAAGCCCATTAAATCAGGATACCCAGGATGAGCCCCTACGGCTACGCCCTTTTCCTTGCACATGCGAACTGTAGCATCCATAATGAGAGGATCCCCAGCATGCCATCCACAGGCAACATTAGCACTTGTGACGTGATTTAACACTTCACTATCCATGCCTAATGTGTAGTTGCCAAAACTTTCACCTAAATCACTATTTAGATCTACATAATGTGACATCAATAATCTCCTCCCTTTCTTCATCTCTTTTTTAAATTCTATAGAATATTGAATTTATAGATATGATTATACTAAATAAATCGATATATTAGCAATGATTTTTATCATATATACAAAATTTCTTTATTAATACACATATTAAAATGCATAGTAAGACACAAAAAAGCACCCCACATTATGTGGGGTGCTCTCAGTATCAATAGGTCTATCATTAGTTTGTATATGGAGAGAGTTGTAAGGGATTCATTAGTTAGTGTCGATAGCCTATCGATTATTTATTATCCTTGGATGCAGCATCATCAGCTTGTTTGCTGTCGTCTGCAGCTTTATCATCTGCAGATTTATCATCAGATGTATTAGCAGCATCTTTGTCGCTAATTACAATGTGACCATCTACAACATCAGCAAGCAAGTGTTTTGCATCGATGTGATCCAAGTAGAAGTCAGTTACATTATCGCGGATTTCAGATTCGATAACACGACGTAATGGACGAGCGCCCATAGTTTTATCGTAACCTTGTTCCATCAACAATTCTTTAGCTGCTTCAGTTACATCAAGAGTAATTTCTTTTTTAGCTAAAGTTTTATTAACTTGATCAAGCATTAAATCTACGATTTGTTTCAAATCTTCTTTTTTCAATTGATTGAATTCGATAACAGCGTTGAAACGGTTTAAGAATTCTGGACGGAAGAATGGAGCGATACGGTCCATTACATCAACTTTGTTTTCATCATCATTATCTTGACCATAGCCAAAGCCTGCATTAGATGTAGCAATGATAACAGTATTTTTGAAGTTTACGGTGTTACCTTGACCATCTGTTAAGCGACCATCATCCAATACTTGAAGAAGTAATGTAATAACTTGAGGATCTGCTTTTTCGATTTCGTCGAACAATACGATGGAGTAAGGATTACGACGAACGCGTTCAGTCAATGTGTTGGAGTTATCTTCGTAACCAACAT
>NZ_CAJLUB010000134.1 GCF_905209685.1 uncultured Veillonella sp.
GTTCACTTGCTGGATCTGTTAATACAGCATGGGTAACAGCAGCCATAACAGATTTTGCACCAAATTCTTCTAATGCTTTAGCGCCTTCTACAAGGGAACCTGCTGTATCTACAATATCGTCAACGATGATGCAGTTTTTACCTTTTACATCGCCAATAAGGTTCATAACTTTAGCTACGCCTGGTTCAGGACGTTTTTTCTCGATAATTGCGATTGGCGCACCGATGCGGTCAGCCAAATCACGAGCACGAGTTACACCGCCAAGGTCTGGAGATACAACAATCACATCTTCAAGATTTTTTTCATTAATGTATTTAGCCAAAATAGAAGCACCATATAAATGATCTACTGGCACATCAAAGAAGCCTTGAATTTGACCTGCATGCAAGTCGATTGTTACAAGACGTGTAATACCAGATGTTTGCATCAAGTTTGCTACTAATTTTGCTGTGATTGGTTCACGGCCACGAGTCTTACGGTCTTGGCGAGCATAGCCATAGTAAGGTACTACAGCAGTAATATGGCGTGCAGAAGCGCGTTTCAACGCATCAGCCATAACCATTAATTCCATCAAATTGTCGTTTACAGGATAGCTAGTTGGTTGAATGATAAATACATCTTTGCCACGTACGCTTTCATCAATCATAATTTGTACTTCGCCATTATTAAAGCGACCTACAAATGCTTCACCTAAAGGCAAACCTAAATAATCACAAATTTCCTTTGCCAATGCAGGATTCGCATTACCTGTGAAAATTTTAAGTTTTTTGCCGTCTTCAAATGCCATTTTGTTACCCTTTCATTTGTTCCTATACTGGTTACTTATCCATAATCATCCATTACAGATACACACTATTGCCTTTTTATTGTATACTATTTTGCCCTAATTGTGTTAAAAAATTATAATATTTTTTTATTTCTTTTTGAAAGTATCATCAGTTACCCAATTTTCTTTCACAATTTGCTTGCTACGGCCTACGGCTAACGCCTTATCTGGTACATTTTTAGTAATGGTAGAACCTGCACCTACATAGCTATAATTACCTACTGTTACAGGAGCTACTAAATTACTATTACAGCCTACAAAAGCACCATCGCCAATTGTCGTACGATGTTTAACTTTACCATCATAGTTTACAGTAATCGTACCGCAGCCAATATTAACACCAGAGCCTACGTCGCTGTCGCCGATATAGGAAAGATGTGGGAACTTAGTACCTTCCCCAACATTGGAGTTTTTAACCTCTACGAAGTTACCTACATGAACCTTATTACCAAGCACGGTATTAGGGCGCAAGTGAACATATGGACCTACATCTACACCCTCTTTTACTTCGCAGTCATGACCATATGTGAAGTGGATAATCGTATCATTACCTACTTTTACATTCGTCAAACGAGTATGTGGACCAATTTCACAGCGCTCACCAATGACAGTATTTCCTTCGAGGATTGTGCCAGGATGCAAGATTGTATCAGCTCCTACTGTTACCTCTGGAGCTACATATGTATTGGCTGGATCAATAATAGTAACACCAGCTGTCATTAGCTCAACATTTTTACGATGTTTCAAAATAGCTTCGGCTTCCGCTAATTGCAAGCGAGAGTTTACGCCTAGAGACTCTTCAAAGTCCTTTGTCATATATGCGCTTACCTTGTCGCCACCATTTACAAGAATACCAACTACATCTGTGATATACAATTCACCTTGTGCATTATCATCAGATAATTGGTCTAAGCAAGGCCATAATTTTTTACTATCAAAAGCATACATGCCTGTATTAACTTCTTGAACAGCTAATTCCTCTGGTTTACCATCTTTTTGCTCTACAATGCGAACTACAGAACCTTCTTCATTGCGGATAATACGACCATAACCTGTTGGATTCGGCATATGAGCTGTTAAAATTGTCGCTGCTGCACCAGAATTTTTATGTTCTTCTAACAGTGCTTCTAAACTTTCTTTTGTAACAAGTGGTGTATCGCCACAAAGTAATAAGATAGTACCATCATAATCGCCAAGTACTGGTTGAGCCATTTTTACAGCATGACCTGTACCATTTTGCTCTTCTTGACGAACAAATTCAGCGCGGTCCCCCAAGTAATTATGTACCGCATCACCGCCAAAGCCTACGATAACCACATCGCGATTTGTACCGATAGACTGAACCGTTTCAAGAACGCGCTCTACCATCGCCTTACCACCAACCTTGTGCAATACCTTTGGCAATTTAGACTTCATGCGCGTGCCCTTACCAGCAGCTAAAATAAGGCTTGCAATATTCATAGTAATCTCCTATCTGTTATCTCTCATATATCTGACTTTTTAATAGTACTTACATCATATTAGCCCATTGTCCAATATGCGATATAAAGTCATTATATCTAACTATAATGTATCTAATATTAATTGTTTATTCTTCATCAAATACTGGTTCTATATTAATTTTCTTTGTATTTTCATCAATACCATAGAACGTAAATAATGATTCATAATCATCGATTAATTTTGGATTTGGCTCTGCCGTTGCTACAAGAACACCGGTCCCAACAACGACACCACTCATTTCTAAAACAAGTTCTTTAAGACCTTTTGCAGTGCCCCCTGCTTTCATAAAATCATCGATAATTAAAACCCTAGCATTGGGAGGAATCGCTCTCTTTGTTAACGTCATGGTCTGAATACGACCAGAGGATCCTGTTACATAGTTGATACTAATAGCGGATCCTTCTGTTACCTTACTATCACGACGAGCAATGACGAGAGGTTTGTTGAAAGCTCGTGCTACCATGACAGCTAAAGGAATCCCCTTTGTTTCAACGGTCAGAATATAATCAGGGTTGCGGTCCATAAAACGGGTCATAATGATTTCTCCAAGGCGTGTCATTACATGCCAATCATATAAGATATCAGACATGTAAATAAACCCACCAGGAATGATACGGTCTGGCTCCATCAAGCGAGTTTGCACATCTCGTAAAATATCATTAGCTTGAGCACCCTTACGATGAGGAATGAAACGCACTCCGCCTGCTACGCCAGCTACGGTTTCTAATGTACCAAGCTGAAAATGCTCCATAGACTGTCTCACACAGGTTAAGTCTTCACTAACCGTAGACTTTGCCATGCCAAAGAAATCACAGAAATAATTTAAAGGAATCAATTTTTGCGGTGAATCAACTAACAATTTAGTCATTGCCACCATGCGTTCCACGCGCCGTACTTTATCCATAAAATTTCCTTTACCATTCATCATATAACTATTGATTACACTCATGTAACAAATGTCATGAGTTATTTCAAATATATCTATATTTATTATACCATAATTTCCGAATATTCGAGGTTATAGAAACACTATAATTCGGCAAAATAAAAACTCTCTAGTCCTCATGTAATACTGTAAGTTTAGACCTTATAGTCTATTACACTATTATATGTACTAGAGAGTTTTTATTATAAAACGTAAACCTTCACAGTTTGACGACCAAACTGCAATGCTTCAGAACGAGAATCATAAGCTAAGTCAATTCTATGACCTTTGATAGCGCCACCAACATCATCAGCTACAGCATAACCATAACCTTCAATGTATAATCGCGTACCTAATGGAATTAATTTTGGATCTACAGATACGATGCCCTTCTTTAAGCGACTACCTGTAGCCGTATAATTACCATTGCCAGGATCTTGAGCAGAATAAGCACTAGCTTGCATAGTTAAAACGCGAGAGTATTTATTTGGTACACCATTATGACTTAATTCTGTACCATGTCCACCATAACGAGTCTCCATCTTTTCTAAAGCATTCATCGTACTAGGACCAACGCGACCATCTACAGCGAGTCCCTTTGACTTTTGAAATTTCCGTACAGCTTGTTCCGTATTATGACCATAAATACCATCTACAGAATCATGTAAAAAACCTTGATGCTTTAACATGGTTTGCACCTTGCTAACATGGTGTCCCCGTTGTCCCCGATCAATTGTTTTTGCCAATGATACGGAAGATACCACTGTAGTCATACAAACAAGCGTACATGCGATAATTATTTTCTTAACCATATACACCTCACCTTACATCAGTAGTATACTATACAGTTTTAAATAATCTATAAACCATTTTGACATAGCAATACCAAAAATGCATATATAATGCACGTTTTTAACTATATCTCAAATCTAGTACTACATATATATCATAGAAATATAGTATAGCAATGAAAAATCTCCATTAAAGTCTGCCTAATCAAGTAAAGTTTTTATGTTTTGATTTTATAGACAGTCAATAATGGAGACTTTTATAATAACTATTTAATTTTAGCAGTTATGATATACACCTATATGGCATTCCTTGCGCTTAGCACCAATAATACGTAAGTATGTATAGCCAATAACAGCAGAAATGATGGAACCGATTAATACGCCACCTTTAGCCATCTCTTGAGCATGACCTGGATCAAAAGCTAAAACGG
>NZ_CAJLUB010000135.1 GCF_905209685.1 uncultured Veillonella sp.
TGTTGTATACTATAGGTGTTACTGCCCCAGACTGGTAACAGAAAGGGGGTGAAAACGTGTTTGACACTTTGATTTCCTTAATAGTATCCATCGTAGCAGGTGTAACCTGTCACTACATCTGCAAGTGGCTAGATGGTTACTTCCGTCAGTAACTAGCACAAAAAAAGGAGGGCCACCACCCTCCTTTTTTGTTTGCGTGAAAACGTGTCTCACATTGACTTCCTTTGTCATATATTATGATACATGATTACCTTTAATTTGTAAATATGGCTCTAATATGGGTATAGTATGTATATGAATTAAGATTAGTATTAATTATTAGGCCATATAATTGGACCTCATGATAGGATTAGATTTATGACAAGTGAACAGGAATGGGAACAGGTTTTACAAATTAAGACAGCAGGTCGCGATGATAGTCGGTCCGATACGGAGCATCATCCTTACGAGCCTACGGATTATTGCGTGCTGGAGCGCTTGGCGAATAGTGGTCATATTCGCAAGAAAAATACGCTCATCGATTATGGCAGTGGCAAGGGCCGTGTCAGCATTTTTATGGCGTACCAAACAGGTTGTCATTCTATCGGCATTGAATACGATGAACGACTCTATGAAAGGGCTCTTATCAATGGTGAAAGCCCAGCTGCTCGCAATCGTGTAAGCTTTGTGCATGGTGATGCGGCGCTCTATGAATTGCCAGCTCAAGCAGATCGTTGCTTTTTCTTTAATCCCTTTGCACTCCATACGATTAAGCGGGTCTTAGGAAATATCTTTGATTCCTTATACCATCGGCCGCGAGAGATTAAGCTGTTTTTCTACTATGTCAACGAAGAGGTAGAAAACTTCTTGAATAACCATGTGCGATTGGAACAAGAAGAACTCATTGATTGTAGTGATCTCTTTGAAGAACGTGATATAAAAGAACGAATTTTAGTGTATTCCGTTAACTTGTTTTAGTATATTCTGTCAGCTTATTTTAATGTATTCATTCTATTTATTTTAGTATGTAAGAAACCTCAATGTTGAAGGCTTGTTTTAGTGGTTCTAAATTTGTACGACTAGGACATCATTCAAATTGAGGTTTTATTCTATTTTTAAGGAACTTTCACCTAGATTATTAAGGAAAAAGCAGATAAATTCTGATATAATAATATATTAGAGATTATAAAATCAAATTATTTTTTATGGTTCTATACATTGATTCGTATGCACTAAGTTAGTGGATAGGGCTGAGTGTATTGAAGACTGGAGGTACCCGTGGAAATCATCGATACAGCATTGATTGAACGTATTCGCAAGGCCTTAATTAAACGTTATGATCGAGATCAACAGATCCAACAAATGATAGAAGAAATCGGTGCCGAAGAGGGACTCAATGAGTCTGAATTGGCTATCGTTTACCAAGCTTATTTAGAGGTTAAGGAACGCGTTTACTACACATCCTCTCTCGTAGATTTATGGAATCAAATTGAAGAGGTTCAAAAACGGATGTCCATGTTACATACCTATGATTCTCTTGAAGAGGATTTATTTGGCAATGTGTTAGGCGACGATCAAGATGATATCATCATTGCTGATAAATCGTATCTTGGTAAGGGTGCTAGTCATAATAACGACGTGTACGCTATGGAACAGGTCCAATTATCGGATATTCCTGCGCAGCATGACTCTACAGTGGGCATGAACCATATTAAATTGAACGAATTGCATTCTATGGGCGGTCTTTTTACAGGATCTGGTGAAAGCTCCCAACATGAGATGTCTGACCTTGATGAAGCACTTGTAGAACATATGGATGTCAATCCACTAGATGGCGTTGAAAGTTTAGAAGTCTATCACTTGGATGAAGAAAATAAACATAAATCCTTAAATGATAAATTCGATGATGATATGGATAAGGACGAAGATGATTTATCTGCTATTGATCCGTATACAGCAGTAAATGCTTTATTATTTGGTAAAGCTGGTTTAGATTCCAATAAAGCCAATAAGAAGATGGAAAAGCTTCTTAAAAAGCAATTGAAACGCGTAGATGATGAATGGGCGCGTATCAATGGGACTGACGAAAAGTCTAAAAAATCTAAGGACCACAAAAAATCCAAAGACGAAAAGAAATCTAAAGAAGGCAAGAAATCTAAGGATGACAAGAAGTCTAAAGAGGATAAAAAGGACAAAAAACATAAAAAGTCTAAGGAAGATAAACATTCTAAATCCGAAGATAAGTTAAAGAAAAAGAAAGACAAGGCTGAAAAGAAGCTTAAAGTCTTAAATGACAAGTTAAAAACAGTCTTTTTAGGTGATACTTTCAGTAAAAAAGACAAGAAAAAGGATAAGAAAAAAGATAAATCCGAAAAAAAGTAGAAACGATAGTTCCCGTATGGAATAGTAAGGTCTCTAAGAAGGCGTTGGAGAGTACTAGTGCTGAGAAATCAGCCAGTGCTGGGACTATCGACCGCGGATGCGGTAAATGCAAACGATGTAAGGGACCTAAATGTAAGAAATATCCAACATAATTACAGTTAGGTAGTATAGAGTAGTAGTTAAGTTATATGAACGAACAGTAAGGGGTTAATGATGAACCGATGGCAACGATTATTTGAAGGCATAAAGACAGAGATTAAGGTATTTATCTTCTTCTCTGCCTTGTTGACTGCATTTAGAATCGTGTTTCTTGCAGTATTCCAATCACAGCTAGCATCTGTGACGATGGAAAATATCCTTACGTCCTTATGGCTAGGCTTTAGATTGAGTCTCAAGACAGTTGGTTCTTTGTGTTTATTGGGTTTCTTAGGAGGCACATTGGTGCATACCTTTGTACCAAAATGGCCATCCTTGCGCATTAAACAGGTTATCTATTCTATTGCAACGGTACTGTTAACCTTCTTATTCTTGGGGCGTATTCCATTCTATAAGATTTTTAATTCCTCCTATAATGCGATGCTCATTAATGGTAAAAACGATGATATCGGTGCCATTATTAATACAGCCATCAATGAATATAATGCGTTGATGTACATCGTTGGTGCTGTTGTGTTGAGTGCAGCCCTTTGTTGGTTCCTCGTTCGTTTCTTGGCGTGGGGCACAAAGAAATATAGCGATTACGCTAATACTCAACTAGTTTGTACTACGTGGTATCCTAAGACGAAGAAAACGCAATGGATTACAGGCATTGGATTGACTGTAGTTATCGGCGTACTAGGACTATTCTTTAGATTTGGTGGTGCTTTTAACTATACAAATTCCATTAACTGGGAAAGTGCGGCGCGACTCAGTTCTAATCTGTTAAACGAAACCATTCTTGATGATGTGCAGGCTCTTTATCGTGTTAAAAGCATCGCAAAGCGTGCAGATGAGCTTGAGGTCATCAATTTAACACCTCAAGAATTGAGTGAAAAAATTAGTGCTATCGGCGGTAAGTTTAACGGTAAGGATTTTGATGGTTCTTTCACAAGAACGATTACAACCCAACGTTTAGCAGAGCAACCGCAATCTATTAATATCGTTCTTGGTGAATCCTATGGTTTGTGGCCATTCCTCGCTGAATACAATGAACCTGGTGCCTACCTTGTTGAACAAGGCCGTAAATATGCTGCTAGCCCTCAAGCGATGGGCACGCAGCTAGCCCTTGCCCAAGGTACAGGTACAATGCCTGCTATCAACGGTTTATTGACTGGCATGCCTGATACGGGTCTATATCCTAACTATGAAGGTGAAAGTTTCAAACAACCGTACGGCTTAGGCATTGGTTCTGTTATGAAAAAACTAGGCTATAAAACAGTATTCTGGTACGGCGGCTTTAGTACATGGCAAAATGTTAAGAACTTCGCCTTGTCTCAAGGTTTTGATGAATTCCATGATGCATCCGAAATGCCAAGCGATGAAAGCAATGCGTGGGGCGTAGCGGATAAGGATATGTTTAAAGCCATCTCTGCGTACATGGACCAACATAGAGGGGAAAAAATCCTCAACGTAATCATGACTACATCTAATCATCCTCCATATAGCGTTAACGTTGCTAAAGAAGGTTATGATGTGAACAAGGTAAAAGGTCATTTGCCTGATACAATCGCTGAAACAGATAAGCAATTGAACGAAATGGGTCATATTTGGTATGCAGACCATGTAATGGGCCAGTTTATCGCTAGTGAAGAAAAAGCAGATCCATCGGCGCTCTTCGTTATCACTGGGGACCATAGCGAACGCTTTACCTTTGCTCGTGAAGTAAGTCCTAATGTGGCATCTACTATTCCGATTATCTTCTATGGACGAGGCATTCATAAAGATTGGCTTGCTCCTAATGCGTTTGGCATGAGTATTCAAATCATTCCAACCTTGGCAGAACTTGTAGGTCGTCCTGGTCAAACCTATGAAGC
>NZ_CAJLUB010000136.1 GCF_905209685.1 uncultured Veillonella sp.
CTTTTACGCCAGTGATTTTTTCTTGCCATGTAGGTGTGTAAGGAGTGTCATCAGTGTAAGCTTTAGCCACTTCACCACCAATACCACGATCGATACCATAGTTAGCAAGAATAAGGTCATATACTGTAGTTACTTTTACAGGACCATCAACAGTTTGTACTGTAATCGTTGGAATAGCACGTTCAATAACGCCTTCGTGTTCTTCATCGCCAAAGTATGGCAACTTAACAACAGTTACATCTTCACGTTGATCAAATACGGATAAACGAGGGTCAATTTTAGCCCCTGTATCGCGGTTTTCAAGACGCAAATTCCATTTTTGAGGGTTCGTGTGACGTTCACCCATCGTACCATTAGGAACAACGATTTCATTTGTAAGTTCATCGATCAATACCATTTGGAAGTCTGCGCCTTCCTCTTGGCGACCTAAGTCCTTAGCATTCAAGAAACGGCCTGGTTGTACAGTGCCATTGATATCTTCAACGCGTACAAGGAATGGCATATCAGTAAACTCTTTTGCATACTCTTTGAAGTATGGAGTTTCTTTATCGATGTAATATTCTTTTAAGATAACGTGACCCATTGCCATAGCAAGAGCCGCATCAGTGCCGGCTTTTACATTGAGCCAAGCATCGGAAGAAGTTGTGGATTCCGCATAGTCAGGGGATACGGATACAACTTTAGTACCTTTGTAACGAACCTCTGTTAAGAAGTGAGCATCTGGCGTACGAGTCAATGGTACGTTGGAACCCCAAGTCATGATGTAACCAGCATTGTACCAGTCACCAGATTCAGGTGTATCAGTTTGTTCACCCCAAACTTGAGGGCTAGAAGGTGGTAAATCGGCATACCAGTCATAGAAGGACAATGGTGAACCACCCATTAAGTTAAGGAAACGAGCACCTGCTGCATAGGACAACATGGACATCGCTGGAATTACAGAGAAGCCTGCGTTGCGGTCAGGGCCGTATGTTTTTGCAGTATATAATAAGGATGCAGCAGTAATTTCTGTCGCTTCATCCCATGTGGAGCGCACAAAGCCACCCATACCACGGGCAGATTTGTATTTTTTCGCTTTTTCAGGATCTTCTACGATAGATTTCCAAGCTTCGATTGGGTTCTTAGCATGCTTTTTAGCTTCTCTCCAAAGCTCAGCCAATTCGCCGCGCACATATGGATATTTTACGCGCAATGGGCTATAGAGATACCAAGAGAATGTTGCACCACGAGGGCACCCACGTGGTTCGTAATCCGGCATATCATCTGGTGTTTCAGGGTAATCAGTAGCCTGATTTTCCCACGCTACAACACCATTCTTAACGTAGATATTCCAGCTACAAGAACCAGTACAGTTTACGCCATGCGTTGTGCGGACAACTTTATCGTAAGACCAACGGTCACGATAAAAATTTTCCCACTCGCGACCGCCATCTTCAGTTATTTGATGGCCGCTTGGAGATACGTTCTTCTTGCGAAGAAACTTAAACTTTTGAGACAACAAGCTCATCTCGTGTCCTCCTTCAAAACTACAAAAAAATCCTTTGTGCTAGCTGAGCTAACACAAAGGAGAAAATACTGTTATTCGATATTACTAATATTAGGGTCTATATTATCAACCTCTAAATCAAGCAATCCGATTAAAGCATCAAAATCACAGATTACTAGATGGTGTTTGTCATAGGCTACATAGCCCAACTTACGCAACTCACTTAGCATGCGATTTAAACTTTCTCTTGATGTGGCAGCAAATTCAGCCAACTCTTGATTTGTTAGGGCGATATCGATAAAGATACCATCCTCGCGCTCTACACCATAACTATTGGCTAAGCGCAACAAGGTAGAATAAAATGCTCCCTTCTTGCCATATAGTAGCAAGTCTCGGTATTTTGCCTGTTGACGACGCATATGTAATGTGTAGATTTGCATCATCGCAATAGCCAATGAATGATCTTTTGCAATAGCTGGCTCTAACACATCATAGCGAATGGAATAAACAGAGCAATCCTCCCGAGCGATGGCGTTGAACACATACGTTCTTGTGTTCTCCTCATACAACGGAACCTCACCAATTACATTATTCGGACCTACTAGACGCAACGCAAAAATGTGCCCACTAGATTCGAATTTCTTAATGCTCATTCTACCTTTTAACACTACGTAAAAGTGTTCTGCCTTGTCCCCCTCATGGAAGAGAAAATCACCTTTTTTAAGATGGAGTTCCTCGCCCGGCAAAGCAAGTAATTGGTTAATTAAATTTTTATCCATACCTTCACCACTCCATTGTACTTTTAAAATAAAATCCATTAGTTATACTAATCTATTTATAGTAAAAGTACATGTATTATATACTTTTTTGTATATATAAGATTATTATAACTTATTAATTTCAGAATATGTGTGTTTTATGTCACATTCACAAAAATTTTTACAATATATAATATATTTGTGATATAAGACATTGCAAATTTTGTTGATACAATAATTATAACTCAGTTCTCTAAGTAATTCGAATACTTTCTATAGAAACTCTATAGATTGCAATATTCATATACATTGACTGATAATTGTATCTTCCATGTCTTCATTGCATGTATAGTTTTTCAGTAAGGAGAAGTTCAAAATGAGCGAACTAAAAATGCCTCAAGTAGGGGCAAGCCGTAGCGAAATTGTGGCTAATTGGCAACCAGATAATCCAGAATTTTGGGAAAAGTTTGGTAAAAAAATTGCTAAACAAAACTTGGTTATATCCACAATTGCATTAACCCTTTCATTCTGTGTATGGTATTTATGGGCAACCATTGCAGCACAACTAAATGGCGCTGGCTTTAACTTTACAACAGATCAATTATTTACATTAGCCGCATTACCAGGTCTTGTAGGTGCTACATTACGTTTCGTATATACCTACATGCCAGCCTTAATCGGTGGTAAGAACTGGACATTTATTTCCACACTTATTTTATTAGTTCCTGTTGTATGGCTTGGCTTTGCTGTTCAAGATACAACAACTTCTTATACGACATTTATGATTTTAACTGCCCTCATCGGTTTAGCGGGCGCCAACTTCTCGTCCTCCATGGCGTACATTGGCAACTTCTTCCCTAAATCTGAAAAAGGTACAGCTCTTGGTATCAACGGCGGCGTTGGTAACCTTGGTATCTCCGTAATCTACTTCTTAGCTCCATTCGCTATGGGTTCCGCTGCATTAGGTAGCGTATTTGGTGTAACACCAGCTATCATCAAAGGTAATGCAGTATACCTTGCCAATGCGGCTTTCATGTGGATTGTACCACTTGTTGTTATCCTTGCACTTATGACACGTTTCATGGATAACTTACCACTAGAAAAACCAAATCCTAAAAATCTTGTACAAATCTTTGGTAACAAACACACTTGGGCACTTACATTGCTATACACTTGTTCCTTCGGTGCGTTCTCTGGTTATGCAGCAGCACTTGGTCTATTAGTAGGTAAAGAATTCCCTGAAATTCCATTTGCTTCAATCGCATTCGTAGGCCCACTTGTAGCAGGTGCGCTTCGTCCTGTAGGTGGTTGGTTAGCCGATAAAATCAACAGCGGTACAAAAGTTACCTTTGTGAGTCTTCTCGGTTTATGTGCAACAACTGCATTGATTGCATTTGGCGTAGATATGCACAACTTCCCATTCTTCTTCGCTATGTCCGTATTGACATTTGTATGCTGTGGCTTCGCAACTGGTGCAACATTCCGTATGATTCCACACGTATTCGGCAATCCATTACTTTCCTCTTTAATTACAGGCTTCGTAGCTGCCGTAGCTGCATACGGTGCTTTCATTACACCTAAAATCTTCGGCTTCACATATTCCACATTCGGTAATATCTATCCAGCCTTCGCTGTATTGTTAGCCTTCAACATCGTAACTGTAGCAGTATGCTACTGGTTCTATGTACGTAAAAGCGCGAACATGAACGTATAATTTTCTGGAACAGAAAATTTACGTTCAATGGACGATACAACAAAATATAATTCACATTTCTAAACTAAGTGATAAAAGAAACCCCGCATCTCTCCTCCATACTTATCAGGTCTGCGGCCTAGGGCCTTGACCTCGTAAGTCGGATCGATGCGGGGTTTTCTTTTATGAAAATATAGTTATGGATATGATACTCAAACATAGTGAATTATATTTTACGTAGTACAAGACGTTAACAAATTTTCTGTTCAAAATTATAACCTTCATATTAATGGAAAAAAAAGGACTCTATGATATGTACCCATTTTCCTGGACACATATTATTTACTAGCCTAAACACATG
>NZ_CAJLUB010000137.1 GCF_905209685.1 uncultured Veillonella sp.
CTTTATCCGTTGCCCCTATCGTTTGAGTATTTTCAGAACCTGCTAGACGATACTCTATTACCGCATCAGCTTCGCTGCTATCTGATTGCCACATAATGGTACGGCTTGTGCTATTATCTTGAGCGACAATTTGTCGAATATAACGGCCTTCAGAATCAAGAAGCGGTTTAATCTCTTGGCCACTTACGACAGCCGCAGTCCGAGCTATACGACTCTGTATGGCATCCTTATATACATAGCCTCCAGTAACTAAAGCAGCTAGCGCTACAATAGCTACAGTCATTTTTACTAATCTATTTCTTCTCATAAAATTCTTGAACATCTACGTTTCTATATCTAGCAGAAATACATCCCAACATATTTAATTGCGGTATATTCCATTCATTAGGTAAATAGATATCACAGGTAAGCTCATCACCTATAGAGTTATTAGCTATAAATTGATAGCGCCCCAGTTCTTCATTACTACATACTCTTTCAACCTGATTTAAAGTAGTGTCACCCCAAAATCGACTAAATTCATTCCAAATAGTTTCTGCATCAGCTTGAGATAGCTCAACTAGTAAACTATATTTTATGCCAACTTTGCAGCGTTTTTTTAAGCCCTTTTCACCAGTACTACAAACCTTAGTAGAACCTTTATCCAAAGACCATTCTAGCCCATCCAATGATTGAACTTCGGTGGAAATAAGATCTTTAAATTTTGAAAAGTCTCCGAGAAAATGTTTACACGCTACCTCAAATGTATCTAGTCTATCCATATTGCTCAATTCACAATACCTCTATTAAATTATTTACCTATTATTTTTCGTAGTATTGTTTCATTTGTGTATAGCCATTAACGATGACTTCGATTTCACCTGTTCTAGGATGGAAAATAAGGCCATGAACAGGCACATCTTTAGGAATTAACGGGTTCATACGCAATTCGTCTACTGTTTCTTCTACATTTTCTGCAGGATGTGTAAAACCATCAGCCCAGCGTTCCATTTCTTTTCGTACCATATGGATTGCTTCTGGCGCAATGCCACGAGCTAACATTTTTTCTGTTAAATCTTTCGCTGTAGTTTTAGCCATACCACATTCATGGTGACCAATGATAAAGATTTCGTTAACGCCTAGTTCATAGATACAAACGAGTAAGCTACGTACAATGCCATCAAAAGGACCTGTAATACAGTTACCAGCAGTCTTTACGATTTTCGCTTCACCACGGCCAATATCCATAGAATCTTCTAAGAAGTTTACAAGGCGCGTATCCATACACGTAACAATAGCCATTTCACGACTTGGCATTTTACTGCACTTTGTATCTGTTTCTACGTAACCTGTATTTTGATCTTCTACATATTCACGATTATGGGCTAAAATATCTTCTAATAAACTCATAGTACCTCCTATATAAAAAAGACCTTGGCATACAACCAAGGTCTCTATATTAATAATGGTCGATATAAATATTATATCATATCGAGTTGTACACGTTTTAAATCACTAGCAAGCTTAACGCTATTATTCTCTAAAATAGATTTATAATAGCTGCAGCTACACCTTATCTATCTGGTGTAGATAACGCTTCAATAGCAACGCTACCACCGCGCACGACTTCAATGCGGTTGACGAACATATCTTTAAATAGTGCAATCATGTCATTATTTTTAGATACTGTTTTAACACATTGTACGAGAACAGACTTACGATTGTAATCCACAACTAATAAATCAAAGGTTTGGGCAATGCGGAAGATTTCTTGCTTATCCGCTTCTTTACAGCTATTAACCTTGATAAATAGTAATTCTTTTTTCGTAATCGGCATATCCGTAAAGTCGATAACCTTAATAACCTCTACACTGCGATTGAGTTGTTTAATAATTTGTTCGTATGTCAAATCATCGCATGTGAGCTCAATTGTCATACGAGACATAGTAGGATCTTCCGTTTCCCCTACAGTCAATGTATCAAGATTATAGTTTTTACCTGCGAAGAGGCCTGAAATTTTAGCCAATACACCGATTTGGTTTTCTACATACGCTGAAATACAGCGTTTTTCCATATGTAATTCCATAGCCCCTCCTATTTTTTATCCTTTAATAACATATCGCTTAAGGACTTACCTGCTGGTACCATTGGCAATACATTAAGTTCTGTAGGAATAATGAATTCAAGTAAGGTTGGTCCATTTTTGAAAGTATCCGCCAATTGGAATCCTTTTTCGATATCCTCTACCTTAGTAATGCGCATTGCCTTTGCACCATAAGCTTCTGCCAATTTTACAAAGTCCGGTACGTATTCAAATTCATCATTATCAATCATCTCACGTGTCACAATGGAGCTTTCATCCATCAATAAATTTGTACACGCATATCGTTTATCGTAGAACAATTGTTGCCATTGGCGTACGTTACCAAGGAAGCCATTATTCAAAATAATAAGTGTTACAGGTAAGCGATAGTGCATAGCCGTAGCAAATTCTTGGATATTCATTTGTACGCCACCATCACCACAGATAGCAAATACACGTTTATCAGGGTTGCCGATTTGAGCACCTAAGGCAGCTGGGAACCCATAACCCATCGTGCCAAGGCCACCAGAGGTCAACATTTGATGTTGTCCTTTAAGTTCAAGGAATTGTGTGGTCCATAATTGGTTTTGTCCTACATCAGTAGCAACAATAGGGCGTGCATAGTGATTATTGATGTAGTCAATAA
Source organism: uncultured Veillonella sp. (assembly GCF_905209685.1). Lineage (GTDB taxonomy): Bacteria > Bacillota > Negativicutes > Veillonellales > Veillonellaceae > Veillonella. The sequence continues at coordinate 2,709 of NZ_CAJLUB010000137.1, forward strand.
CTATTTGAGGTGTTAAGCCTACCTCATCCGCTTGTGTAACAGGACGTTCCGCCTTAAGCTGTTGTAATTGCTCAGTCCACTCACCAAGATCATGAGGTTCAATATATTCCAATAGTTTTTCAATGGCCAATTTAGCATCTGCTACGATTGGAATATCTACCTTAATATTCTTAGAAATAGATGCTGCATCCACGTCGATATGGATAATCTTACAATTTTGTGCAAAGGTACTTAACTTGCCTGTAATACGGTCGTTAAAGCGGGTACCAATGGAAATCATAACATCGCAATCCGTAAGAGCCACATTCGGAGCATAGCCACCATGAATACCAATATTGCCAAGGTATAAAGGATGACGACTATCGATGGCACCTTTCCCCATCAATGTAGTTACAACAGGAATGCCTGTTTTCTCCACTAGCTGCATCATAAGATCGTTAGCACCACTAATGCTAACGCCGCCACCTAATAGGAATAGAGGTCGTTTAGCCTTGCTGATAATGGAGCACGCCTTTTTAACTTGGCCTACGTGAACTGTTGTATTTGGTTTATAGCCACGAATATTAACCTCTGTAGGATACTCATCGGAGCCCATAGCCTTTTGAATATTTTTAGGAATATCAACTAGCACAGGACCAGGACGGCCTGTACGAGCAATATAAAAGGCTTCTTTCAAAATACGGCCCAGCTCTTTACGGTCACGAACAGTAACAGCATATTTACAAACATTCCGAACGATACCAACAGTATCCACCTCTTGGAATGCATCGTTACCCATAAGCCCTAGGTCAACTTGGCCCGTAATACATACGAGAGGAACACTGTCAGAATAAGCTGTAGCAATACCTGTTACAAGATTGGTAGCACCCGGTCCAGAGGTTACCATACATACCCCTACTTTACCTGTACTACGAGCATAACCGTCTGCTGCATGAGCCAATGCTTGCTCATGACGTGGCAAAATTACTTTTACCTTGTCCTGCTTATATAATTCATCCATGATATCGATAGTGGCCGCCCCAGGATAGTTGAATAGGATATCTACCTGCTCCTCTTGAAGGGCTTTTACCACATATGCTGCGCCTGAAATCATAGGTGCCTCCTTATCTATGTAAAACATGCATATTCTGTTCTCAATATTCTCATTTTGTATATCTAAAAAATTGAATATCTTATATAGATGTGTTATACTCAGTAGTGTACCACATGTTGTGGTACATGAGTATGTATTAAATCTCAAATTTATAGAAATATATGTTAATTATGTCTGGAAAGGACTGTAAAATCATGAAAGAAATCTTAGGTTTCCACTTAAACGGTTGCCCTTATTGTGCAAACGCATTCCGTGCTATCGATGAACTCGTTGCAGAAAACCCTGCATATGCAGACATTCATATCAACTGGGTTGAAGATCAAGATGCACATGAACTCTTCAAAACTCATCCTTATGAATACTATCCAAACTTGTGGTTCGACCTCGACAAACAATACGAGGCTCAACCTGGTGAAAGCTATGA
>NZ_CAJLUB010000138.1 GCF_905209685.1 uncultured Veillonella sp.
TAGGTGAGTGGCGGATGGCCTCTGCTTCATAAATTACTTAATTATAATAACAAATCGACTGGTGAAAGTCAACAAAAAATATTGAGCTTTCAACAATAAATTTGTTATCACAACTCTTATAGTATAACAGACATTAGAATTTCTGTATATAGGTATACTTACTGACACCTATCCCCCTTTATGTATACAATATTCTTATAATTTAAATAACAAATTCTATAGAAAGTACGATACAATAATATTCATAGCATAGACTATCTTATATAGTGTGCCTTATAGCATAATCTAGTCAATATTGTGTGCCTTATAGCATAGTCTAACTTATATAGTTCACCTTATTTGGTATTATATAGTAATAGGTATTACACAAATAGAAAGGAGTTTTATTATGAGTGTAACAACCACTGCCCCTCCACAAAAGGCGCGTACAACTGCTCAAAATATTGGACTTATTTTATCCTTCATTGTTTTAGGTGGCATTTTATTATTGCCTACACCAGAAACATTATCTACCGGTGGTCATCGTATGATTGGGGTTCTCGCCTTTGCTATCATCCTATGGATGACGTCAGCCGTTTCCTATCCAGTGAGTGCCACTATGATTACAGCGCTTACGGCCTTATTATTAGGTTTTTCACCAAATCCTGAAGCACCTGCCAAGGCTATGGGTACCGCCAATGCCTTAAAGCTTATCATTTCTGGTTATTCTTCACCGGCTATGATTCTTGTAGGCGCTGCCATGTTTATCTCTGTAGCTATGCGCAAAACAGGTCTCGATCGTCGTATTGCCATGTTAGTATTGTCTAGCGTTGGTACTAAGGTAAGTCGTATTTACTTAGGTGTTATTATTACAGGTCTTATTCTTGCCTTTTTCGTTCCAAGTGCAACGGCTCGTATTGCCTGCTTAGCACCAATCATTATCGGTATTGTTGAAAACTTAGGTATTGAACGTAAAAGTCGCGTAGCCGCTCTACTCATGGTAGGTGCCGTACAAGCCGATACGTTCTGGAATATTATGATTCAAACGGCTGCCGCTCAAAATCTTGTGGCTGTAGGCTTTATACAAACTCAGATGAATACATCTATTAGCTGGATAGATTGGCTTACTGCGGCGGCTCCATTCTCCATCATTATGGTTATCATCGCCTATTTCTTAACACAAGCATTAATCAAGCCAGAGTTTAAAGAACTTGTAGGTGGCGATGTACAACTCGCTAAAATGCGCCAAGAAATCGGTCCTATGAGTACTGATGAAAAGAAACTGTTATGTATTTCTATCGGTCTTCTCGCATTGTGGGCTACCGGTGGCAAGCTACATTCTATCGATACAACAACTACAACAATTGTAGCTATCGCATTGTTCTTCTTCCCTAAGATTGGCATTATGGATTGGAAATTTGCACAGCCAAACATCGACTGGGGTTCCATCGTTATGTTTGGTGCAGGTATAGGTCTTGGCTCTGTATTACTGAAAACAAAAGCGGCTACATGGCTTGCTCAAGTATTCGTAAACGCCTTCTCCCTTGAAAGCGCCAGCGTATTCATCCTAATTGCTGTAATGGCGGCCTTCCTCATTGTCATTCACCTAGGCTTTGCATCTGCTACAGCCCTCTCCTCTGCTATGATTCCTATTGTAATTTCTATTGTAGTAGGACATAACGCAGAAGGTCTTAATCCAATTGGTGTAACCATGCTTATGCAATATGCCATCTGCTTCGGTCTAGTATTACCTGTAAACTCTCCACAAGGTATGGTAGCTTACGGTACCGACACATTCGACGTAAAAACATTTATGACTACAGGCATTCCATTGACTATTATTGGCTATGTAATGATGCTCGTATTTGCCCTTACATATTGGCACTGGATTGGTATCGCATAATACTGTACTTTCATAAAAATTATATATAAACCAAAAGGCTCTGTCATAAGACAGAGCCTTTTAAATTCACTATTTTCAATTGATTAATAACCTAAAGAGCACAATATATTTACTCTAAATTAATTCAATACATTATTCTAATTCTTTACCTTTAAGTTCAGGAATTAAGAATACAGTTGCTAGAATATCAAGTACGTAGATAATAGCTAGGAATGCAATTGCTACTTGGTAGGAGTACATAGAGATGATCATGCCTACTACCATTGGGCTAAAGCCGCCTACAGCACGGCCGATGTTAAATAGTACGTTTTGCGCAGTTGCACGGGCAGTTGTTGGGTATGCTTCTGCCATCAAGGCACCATAACCACCCATCATACCATTTACAGAGGCCCCTAAAATTGCCCCAGCAAATAGCATAGCTGTTGGATCAGATAGTTGAGAGTAAATCAAAATAGATGCTACAGCACATACTTGGAATAGAATAAATGTAGGTTTACGACCGATTTTATCTGCCAAACGTCCAAATAGCCAAATACCAACCATCATGCCACATACAGTAACAGCTGTCCATAAACCGGATTTTGTAAGGGAGAAACCTAATTGCTTACTTAAGAAATTAGGTAACCAAATCATAATACCGTAATAACCAAAGTTTTGAACTGATGTTAAAATAGCAACACCAATAGATGTCTTTGTTGTTCTTACATCTTTTACTAATAACTTGAAAGAGTTAGTATGTGAATGTTCCTTAGATTCTTTACTTTGTACAAAGATTTCTGGTTCATGTAGTTTAGCTCGGAATACCCAAGCAACCAAGGCAGGAATAATACCGACCATAAACATCCCGCGCCACCCAATAATAGGAATGAGTAACGGTGTTAACAAAGCGGCCGCTAATACGCCTAATTGCCAACCAAGCGCAACATAACTTGTTGCTTTAGCACGGTGCTTAGCAGGCCAAGCTTCGGCAGCTAGTGCCATGCCAATCCCAAATTCACCACCTAGACCAATACCAGCGATTGTACGGTAAATAAGAAGATCCCAATACCCTTGAGCAAAGGCACAAAGACCTGTAAATACCGCAAAAAGCACGATAGTCCAAGTCAATACGCGAACGCGACCAAACTTATCGGACAAGGTACCAAAGATAAAGCCACCTAGTACGGCACCTACCAAGGTCCACGTCACAAGAGAACCGGCTTGACCTGTAGTTAATCCTAAATCTCCAGAAATTAAGGTTAGCATAAAGCCTAAAATCAAGAGATCAAAACCATCCATTGCATAACCAATAGAGGACCCAATGACGGCTTTCCAGCCATATGAATTTACTTCTTTCATAATATTTCCTTTCGCTACTCACAGGTAACAATTAAAGAGATAGCCCCCACTATACAAATGGCAAACTCCTAGACTTAAGTCTAATGAAAGGCTTAGTATATGGGGGCTAAATTTATATGTTTATTTTAATACATATAAGAGATTAGATTATAACCAATTAAATATAATAACTCATCTTAACTGCATCATCTATATTGATGAATAAGTCATCTAAATCAATTAGTTACGTTCTTTAATTTCAATTTTAATGGAATTGAAGAATTCTTCGAATGGTACGGAACCTAATTCGTCACCACCGTGTTTACGAACGTTAACTGTACCTTCTTCAACTTCTTTATCACCTACAACAAGCATGTAAGGAACTTTTGCCATTTGTGCTTGGCGGATTTTGTAGCCGATTTTTTCGCTACGATCATCCACTTCTACACGTACATAGTCGCGGTGCATTTGTTTTGCCAATTCTTTAGCATATTCAACATGTTTTTCAGAGATAGGCAAGATTTTAACTTGTACAGGAGCCATCCAAGTTGGGAACGCGCCTGCATAGTGTTCAGTTAAGATACCGATGAAGCGTTCCATGGAACCGAAGCATGCACGGTGAATCATGATAGGACGGTGTTTTTGACCATCTTCGCCAATGTATTCGATTTGGAAACGTTCAGGCAAGTTCATATCCAATTGGATAGTACCACATTGCCATGTACGACCTAAGGAGTCTTCAATATGGTAATCAAGTTTAGGGCCATAGAATGCACCGTCGCCAGGATTGATTACGTAAGGAATACCTTTAGCTTCAATAGCATTACGCAATGCTTCTGTAGCCGCTTCCCAAATTGCATCGTCACCCATTGCATTGTCTGGTTTAGTAGACAATTCTACATGGTATTTTAAGCCGAATTGGCTATAAATACGGTCGAATAATTCGATAACTTTCATCAATTCAGATT
>NZ_CAJLUB010000139.1 GCF_905209685.1 uncultured Veillonella sp.
TAGATAAATAATGTTCCCAATGTTGCATTGGTCTAACATATTTACGACCAATCTTACCGCGTTCTGGAATTGTCATCGCCAAGATTACACCGGCCATAGTAGCATGTAATCCAGAGCGAAGTATACAATACCATAGAATCAAACCAAGAATTATATAGGATAAAGATCTAACATAACCAGACCGATTACAGTAAATCAATAAACCCGTTACAACAACGGCACCAAATAAATAGAAAAGATTCAGATTTGATGCATAGAATATAGCAATAACGATGATAGCAATCAAATCATCAATAACAGCTAAGGCGGTCAAAAAGACCTTCATAGAGTTAGGAACTCTAGATCCCAATGCAGTTATAACACCTATAGCAAAAGCAATGTCTGTCGCTGTTGGAATAGCCCAACCATGAACATACACTTCACTAGAGCCTGCAATAAGATAATAAATAATAGCAGGTACTAACACACCAAATAATGCAGCAATACCTGGCATAATACGCTTTGCATTCGTATTAAGCTCGCCACTTACCAATTCACGCTTTACTTCTAACCCAACAAAGAGGAAGAAAATCGCCATTAATGCATCATTTACCCACTCCATAGTTGTTAGTGGACCTAGTTTCAAATTAACAAGTGACATATACTGTGTCGCCAATGGAGAGTTTGCTACGATTAATGCAATAAGTGTAGCTCCTAGTAGAACAGCAGTCGCCGAACCAGGAGAACGTAAAAATACAAATATCCGTTCCATATGATTCCTTCCTAATATAATACGTTCATTATTTATGCTTAAAAGTTCTTATTTTATATGCCAAAATTAAAACTATAGCACCTAATAAACCAGAAATAATAGAACCTATAAAGATACCAATTTTAGCCATTTCTTGATTGACACCAGGTGGAAATGCCAATGTAGCTACAAATAAGCTCATAGTAAAACCAATACCACAAACGATGGCAGTACCATAAACCTCTGGCCATGTTGTATTAGTAGGCATCTTGATAATCTTAGATTTAACTAAAACGAAAACTGCAGAGAAAATACCAAACTGTTTACCTAAAATAAGGCCTAATGAAACGCCTAGTACAACAGGATGGAATAAATGATCTACAGAAACATCAGCAAAGGATACCCCTGCATTTAAGAAACTAAATAAAGGAATAATTAAAAAATTAACCCAATGCTTCAGTTTATCTGCCCATTTATGCATAGGATATACTGTTTCACCATCAAGTTTACCTGTTGCAGGAATCGTCATAGCTAAGACAACCCCAGCAATAGTTGCATGAACGCCAGACTTTAATACAAAATACCAAAGAACTGCACCCAATACACCATATAATACAGGTCTCACATACCCCTGTTTATTAGTATACCACAATGCGCCTGTTACGATAGCGGCACCAATCAAATACGGGAAATCTACGCCGGCACCGTAGAAGATAGCTATAACGATAATAGCAATTAAATCATCAATAACAGCTAAGGCAGAAAGAAAAGCTTTCATAGCTTGAGATACACGTTTACCAAGCATCATAATAACACCTATGGCAAATGCAATATCTGTAGCTGTTGGAATCCCCCATCCATGGGTATACTCAGGGACAGAACCAGCAATTAAGAAATATACTAAAGCAGGTGTAACAACACCTGCAAAAGCAGCTAAGAGTGGTAATACTCTTTTTGAATTTGTATTCAATTCGCCAGAAATCATTTCTGATTTAATCTCTAGCCCTACATATAGGAAAAAGAGTGCCATTAACCCATCATTAACCCATTCCAGTATATCCATAGGTCCCCAATAGACGTGCATTAAAGAAAAATACTGTTCTGCTAATGGAGAGTTTGCCGTAATAACACCAAGAATAGCGGCAAGTAAGAGCATAATACCGCCAGATGATTCAGACTGAATAAATGCTTTTATATAATTCATAGTAACTACCACTTTCTCAATTATAAATATAAATACAGAATTTTATACATAAAAACTATTTATTTAAATTTATTATATCATTTCACTTCGAAAATAATCAATAAACTAATGATGAACCATGCGGATTAAGTCTAGAGTAATCAAACATTTGCGACATACTTATACTTATGGAGCAAGCTAATAAAATACTGATTAATAATTATTCCCTCTGATCAGAGAAATTAAGAATCCAATAAGTGGAATGCTTAAACAAATGGCAGCTATACTATTTGTGATTGGATTAGACCAAAGAGGCACAATAAAACCTAGGAGAACTAAAATACTATAAAGGATAGGTTTACGCCAAACATGTTGTATCTCAACGGGTGCTCTAGATTCCATAGCACGAGATTTAACAAATTTCTTTATAATAGTCATCATAATGCCTGTTATAATACCTATAATAAGAACTATATCCCAGATGGCCCATAATATTTTAAGCACCATTGTATTATGATTATGAATATGGAGATTAATCATTGTAGTCATACCAGTAAAATACCATGGTATTGTTTTTGTAGAATACATATCCTTAGCAGAATCAGCATGTAAATTAGCATAGACAGGCTGTCCCAAAAACATAGCAGGATCATCATCATTTTCAGCACCTAAATAAAATGCATAGTGATGGTCATTAAATTTGGATGGATAATCAATAGATATAAGCTGACGATCTGGATAAGCTTTCATAATGCGAGAAATAGCTTCGGATGGTTGTAAAATTTCGGATTGATCCGATGAAAGCTCTTGCTTTGCAGTATGTAGTACATCTGCATTATAGCTGTCATTGGCAATAAAAAATCCACCTATCCATACACCTGTAATACATAAGATAAATCCCCATACAGTAGCAACCATTGCAAACTCTCGATGCAATGAACTTAATTTCATATGATTTGACAATACTGCAGATTTTGCAAAACTTTTACGAAATGGACCATATAAGAAAATACCAGAAATAATCGATAAAGCACATAAAAAAGATAAAATTGTTACAATATAAATCCCAGTTTTTCCGAGATCTAATCGCGTATGTAGTTGATGAAGAGTATGTAATATACTGCGCACCCAAGGATGAGCAGATGTTTCATGATGCGTAGTAATGAGAGCTTTCGTATTAGGATTATATAATGCATAGTCACCACCCATTCCCATACGTGCTGGAGGAGCTATGGTAGCAGCTGAATCAATAATACGATAACGTAAAATATGTCCAGCCCCCATAGCAGGAGAAATATTTAAAATATCCTTAGATGGATAGGTTTGCTTAACTAATGAAGCTCCTTCATCAGCATAATTAAAAATTGACATTTCTTGTTGACTCATAGCCATAGATGATGAAGTATTGTGTGTTCCTCCTTGAGCCCATGCATTTAACTCAGTCCTAAACATAAGGATAAGCCCAGTAATACAAAACATTAAGAAAAACACTACAGATATTATAGATAACCATTTATGGATTTTATAAATCTTTGACATACATATGCCTCCTTTTCTATTACTTTATACCTCTATTGTTATAACAATACAATACAACTACCACTATAGGTATATTCATGACGACTAACTTTACTTGAATGTATAGATACATATATGATACAATATGTACATCCTGCGGGCGTAGTTCATCGGTAGAATGCGAGCTTCCCAAGCTTGAGAGGAGGGTTCGATTCCCTTCGCCCGCTCCATGCATAAAAAACCATGATGTGATATACATCATGGCCTTTTTTATATATAATGATATAATAAATATAAATTTGAATGTATTATATAATTCTTATAAGGAGCCAAATATGAAATTAAGCGCAAGAAACCAATTAAAAGGTACTATCGTAGAAATTCAAGAAGGTGCCGTAAATGCAATTGTGAAAATTAATGTAGGTAACGATAATATCATTACTGCTGACATTACAGTTCAATCTGTTAAAGAATTGGGCTTAACAGTAGGCAAAGAAGTATATGCTGTTATCAAGGCTACTAACGTAATGGTTGGTGTAGAATAATAAACCTAGAGCTGCTTAGGCGGCTCTTTTTTGTATATAAATAAAATCCCTAATAAGTTGTTATAAATAAGCCCTATGATTTTGTGTGATATGTACCCATTTTCCTGGACACATATTATTTACTAGCCTAAACACATGGAT
>NZ_CAJLUB010000140.1 GCF_905209685.1 uncultured Veillonella sp.
GCTCGTTATGTAGCTAAAAACGTTGTTGCAGCAGGTCTTGCTGATAAATGTGAAGTACAAGTTGCTTACGCAATTGGCGTTGCTCATCCTGTATCTATCTTAGTTGATACTTTTGGTACAGGTCATGTTGAGGAAACTAAAATTCAAGAACTCGTTAAGAAACATTTCGACCTTCGTCCAGCAGGTATTATTGAAATGCTTGATTTGTTAAAACCTCATTATCGCAAAACTGCAGCATATGGTCACTTTGGTAGAACTGATGTAGATTTACCTTGGGAACGTACTGACAAAGCAGCAATTTTAAAAGCTGAAGCTGGCTTATAATACAAAAGGTCTTAGTAGAATTTCTACTGAGACCTTTTATAATAAATGAAAGGAAATAGTGTATGCGTGTCGCAAAAGTTATTATTAATAGACCTGCTAAACAACTTCATAAACCATTAAGCTACTTAATGCCTGAAAAGTTTGGGAATGTCTTACCTGGCACACGTGTACTCATTCCATTAGGCAATAGTCGTGAAGAGGGTATTCTAATTGGTTATGAAGAATTATTAGAACCCCCTGAATTTAAATTACGAAATATTGTTCAAGTATTAGACAATGAACCGTGGTTTACTCCTGAAATGATGGATACTGCACGTCGTTTAAATGAATATTATTTATTCTCTTATGGCGATGCATTACGTTTGTTTACAGTTAATAAAACTCTTAAATCCTATGAAGCACCTAAGGAAGAATGGCTTGTTGTTACGCCTGCTTTTTCTGTAGAACAATTTAGTGAGCGAAAAAAGAAGCAACGAGAGTTAGCCAAATATTTACTTGAAGTAGGTGGTGCATCAAAAGCTTTATTATTGGCCAAAGGATTTTCCCGTATGGTCATTAAACAAGTGAGTGAAGCTCAGGGGATTACCATTGAATCTAGATTTAAAGCTACAAAGACTACCTTTGATGAACTGTTTACAGAAGAAGTCAATATACCATTAACTGATGCACAACAAGCGGTATATGAGCCTATTCAAGAGGCGATGAATTCACATCAACATAAAACCTTTTTATTGCATGGTGTAACAGGTAGTGGGAAAACGCAACTGTATTTAAAAGCCACAGCCCGCTGTATAAGTCAAGATAAGACAGCTATTATACTGGTTCCAGAAATTATTTTGACAGATCAAATTGTACGACGCTTTGTAGAAACCTTTGGTGATGAAGTTGTAGTATTTCATAGTAAATTGACGGTCCAACAACGCAATAATAACTGGGAGCGTTTACGTCGTAAGGATAGTCATATTATTATTGGTGCCCGATCAGCAGTTTTTGCTCCAGCAGAGGATATTGGTCTTATCGTAGTCGATGAAGAACATGATACATCTTATAAGCAAGAGGACATGGTTCGTTACCATGCGAGAAATGTTGCATTATGGCGTGGAGAAGCACATGGTTGTCCTGTAATACTAGGTTCCGCTACACCAGCTGTTATTTCTTATTATAAAGCTAAGCAAGGGGAGTATCAGTTGCTAGAGTTGCCGCACCGTATTTTTGAACAACCCATGCCAAAGGTAACGATTGTTGATATGAAGGAAGAAATTCTTCATGGTAACTATTCTGTTTTTTCTGATGCTATGAGTAGCTTGATTCAAAAAACATTGAATGAACATAATCAAATGATTATTCTTTTGAATAGACGTGGTTACAATACCTTTGTTATGTGTAGAGATTGTGGGGAAACCATTATGTGTCCACATTGTGATGTGGCCATGGTGTATCACCAGGCTGGTGAGGAATTACGTTGTCATTATTGTGAACATCATGAACCAATTCCTACAGTATGCCCAAAATGTCATAGCAAACGTATTAAGTTCTTTGGCTCAGGTACACAAAAGGTTGAAGAAGAATTACGACAGCACTTTAAATCTGCACGTATTGCTCGACTTGATCAAGATGTGACAAAGAATAAGCAATTAGCAGAAGATATTTTACATGATTTTGGGGCCCATAAATATGATATTTTATTGGGAACTCAAATGGTATCAAAAGGGCATGACTTTAAAGATGTAACAGCTGTTGGTATTTTAACGGCTGATTCCGTTTTAAATATTCCTGTATATACTGCATCTGAACGAACTTTTGATCTGCTTACCCAGACTTCTGGTAGGGCTGGTAGAGGTGATAAAACGGGCAGTGTTGTTATACAAACATATAATCCTTTAAATTATGCTATAATAAAGAGTAAGGCTCATGATTATGTAGGCTTTTACAATGAAGAAATTCAAAATCGTAAAGCCTTAGGATATCCTCCATTTAGAGAGATGATACATATGGTAGTGCGTCATCAGAACATGGACACCTTGGAGACCATTGCTAATCGCATTGTAAGCGATTTAGAGGCTCATAAAGATAATAGCGATATTCTCATCAATGGTCCTTATGAAGCGAGTATTAAAAAGGTACGGGACATGTATCGTTTAGCGATTATGATTCGCGGTACCGATTTATCTAATTTAAAAGAATATATATATAATTCATGGATCTTTACACAAGAAGGACTTTTGATTGATGTAGATCCAGTTTAGTATAGGAGTATAAATGGCTGTATTAGATGTTGTGAAAGCAGGCCATCCCGTTTTAAAACAAATTGCGGAACCTGTAGAACATGTTAATAAAAAACTTAGAGCCCTTATCGATGATATGGCTGAAACAATGTATGAAACCGAAGGCGTTGGACTTGCTGCACCTCAAGTAGCTGTATCTAAACGAATTATCGTCGTAGATGATCATGCTGGTAGTGGTCTCATTGCTTTAATTAATCCTGAAATCACTCATGCCGAAGGTTCACAAGTGGGACCAGAGGGTTGTTTGAGTGTACCAGGTTATTTTGGTGATGTTGAAAGATTCGATAAAGTTACCGTTAAAGGAATTGACCCTCATAATAAAAAGGTAACAATTAAAGCTGAAGGATTCTTGGCGCGTATTTTTCAACATGAAATTGACCATTTAGAAGGGCATTTGTTTATTGAAAAAGCAACTAACTTACGATTGATTACGGATCATCCAGAGGAGAAAGAAATTGTCTAATCAAAAACAATTGCGCGTCGTATTTATGGGGACGCCAGACTTTTCGGTTCCTACTTTAGAAGCATTAATTAAGGCTGGACACTCTATAGTTGGTGTATACTGTCAGCCTGATAAACAAAAAGGTCGCGGTAAACAAGTTCAAATGCCACCTGTAAAAGTGGCAGCTCTGGAACATAATTTACCTGTTTTCCAACCTGTTACCTTACGGGATGAGCAAGTGCAAGCTGAATTAGAAGCATTAAAACCAGATGTAGTAGTGGTTATTGCATACGGTAAAATTTTACCGCCATGGCTTATTCGCTTACCTCAATATGGATGTATTAACGTTCATGCATCTATCTTACCTAAGTATAGAGGGGCTGCGCCGATTCACTATGCTATTTTAAATGGGGATACTAAAACAGGTGTTACCATTATGCATATGGATGATGGTCTTGATACTGGTGATATCATCGATATCGTAGAGACCGATATTTTACCTGGTGAAACAACGGGTCAATTATTTGAACGTATGGCCGTACTTGGTGGCGAAACGATTGTACCTGTATTAACTCGTTGGGTTAACGGAGAGATTGTAGCTACTCCACAAGATGACTCAATAGCTACACATACGACCAAAATTACAAAAGAAATGGGACACATTGATTGGTCTAAGCCTGCTAATGAAATTGCAAACCTCATTAGAGGACTTAACCCAGCTCCTGGATGTTATACATATCTCGATGGAAAACGTTTAAAAGTATGGTCTGGAGAAGTGGTTCCCAGTGATACGACTCACTGTTTGATAGATGTTCATGGTAAACATGTACCAATTGCTATTTCAGCCACAACTGTTCCTGGTACAATCGTATCTAAAACAGCCGGGTTAGGTGTATTTTGTGGTGATGGAAATATACTTCTATTAACAGAAGTACAACCGGAAAATAAAAAGCGTATTTCTGCTACCGATTTTATTAATGGACATCAGATAAAGGAAGGTATCGTTTTTGGAGACTCAATGTAAGCAGTACGAAACGTATCCGTTATACCTGATATT
>NZ_CAJLUB010000141.1 GCF_905209685.1 uncultured Veillonella sp.
TGATATGATTACCCAGTAAAGCATGGAGGATTACTCAAGAGGCTGAAGAGGACGGTTTGCTAAATCGTTAGGGCGGGTTACCGTCGCTAGGGTTCGAATCCCTAATCCTCCGCCATGCTGAGACCTCACATCACGCGATGTGAGGTCTTTTTGTTTATTGTGGTATTTACTGGGGATGGACCTAAAGGTGTAAGGGCTCAAGTGAGCCTGAGGTCTTGTAAATATTGATTTATACAGGTGTGTAAGGTTATAGAGTTGACGTATGATAAGGGGTTTCATATAATAGATTGTATCAAATGTAATTTTAAGGAGATTCTTATGAATACAAAATATACACGTCACATACATTTACTTCGTCGCGCTGTTGGCATCGGTGCATTATGTCTCGTTGCCTCTGTTGGTTTCGCGCATGCTGAAAGCATTGCTATTCCAAGCGCACGTCCTATGGTAGATGGTGTGAGTGCCGATGTAGAGACTGTTAGTAGTTCTAGCAAAGCACAACATCACGTGAGTACAGGTGTGATTACGCCAAATGATTGGACGTATACAGCATTACAAACACTAGTTAAGCACGGTGCTATTACAGATACACATGGTTTTGTCTTTGATGGCAATACAAGCTATACAAAGGATGAGCTCATGCCTCTTATCGACGAAGTCGTAACAAAACGGGAGCAAATGAACGATAACGATCGCCAATATGCATTGCGTATTTACCAAGAAAATATGCGTGATGTAATGGATTATCGTATTGCTCGCGATAAGAAGGTTACCCGAGAGCGTCGTCAAAAATTAGATGAAAAACGTGCTGAAAAGGCTAAGAAATCTGGTAAGACATACCAAGTATCTAAATCTCAACAAGAGGCTTTAGATGCAGCTAATGACGAAGTGGCAAAACCAGAAGAGCGCGCGTTAACTGATGAACAAATCAAAGAAAAGATGAAGAAATTCAAAATTGATGACTCTCGCGTTAAAGTAAATAATAATGTGCGCATCCGTTATACAGGTGGTAAGGATACAAAATCTAAAACCGATGCTCGTATGCAAACGGAGATGACTTTCACTCTATAACCCTATTTAAGGAGTTATAATGATTGATTTTTTAAAGAAACAGCTGTTTACCGTCCACCAAAACGGTAAGCAACAGGTGAGCGAGGTCTTTAAATATATAGGGCCTGGCATCATTGTCACAGTTGGGTTCATCGACCCTGGCAACTGGGCGGCCAATCTAGCTGCTGGTGCTAGTTATGGCTATGAACTGTTGTGGGTAGTTACGCTATCTACGATTATGCTTATTTTATTGCAACATAACGTGGCCCACTTAGGCATTGTACGAGGACAATGTTTATCCGAATGTGCTTATGAATTCTTGCCGCGTTACGTGTCCAGGTTCGTATTGAGTACGGCGGGCATTGCAGCGGCAGCGACTGCACTAGCTGAGTTTATCGGCGCAGCCATCGCATTGAAAATGCTATTTGGCATTCCTCTTTTGATAGGCAGTGTTTTGACGGCTGTTATCTGTACCATTATGCTCATAACAAACTCTTATCGGAAGCTAGAGCGTATCATTGCAGGATTCGTATCCCTTATTGCGTTGGCGTACCTCGTAGAGGTCAACATGGTCAATGTAGATTGGGCGGCAGCTGGTATTGGTTGGGTAGACCCTAAGGTTCCTAATGGATCGATGCTCGTTATTTTGAGTATCTTAGGGGCTGTTATTATGCCTCACAATTTGTTCTTGCACTCAGAAATCATCCAAAGTCGCCAGTTCAACACGCAAGATCCTTCTGTAATGAAGCGTCAATTGCGTTATGAATTCCTAGATACCTTATTATCTATGGGGATTGGATGGATGATTAACTCCGCCATGATTTTATTGGCGGCGGCAGTGTTCTTTGCTCATGGCATTGAAGTAACGGAGCTTGAACAGGCTGAGGAACTGTTGCGTCCTCTCATTGGACCTGCAGCAGGCACAATCTTTGCTATTGCATTGCTCTTTGCAGGCTTTGCATCATCTGCTACGGCAGGCATGGCAGGGGCTAGTATCTTTGCCGGCATGTTTGGTGAGTCTTACGATATGAAAGACTTCCATACGCGATTAGGCTTGGCATTAACCTATATTCCAGCATTGCTATTGATTGTATTTGTTACCGATTCATTCCAAGCATTGTTGATCTCTCAAATGTTCTTGAGCTTGCAACTGCCTATTACGATTTTCTTGCAGCTCTATATGACAAGTAGCCGCAAGGTGATGGGGCAATATGCGAACCATACATATACAAATGTACTATTATGGGGCATTGGTATTGTGGTAACTGTTATGAATATCTACCTACTCTATGTAGGTGCATAACATATAAGCTTATAGTAGGTGTATAATACACAATCTTATATTTGCATGAAGCTAGTAGACTAGTAGTAAGGCTGAGAAAATAATCGAATCGTTAGCTCATAGTGTAAAGCTAATAATGATAGAGAAAAAGACCGCGGTGGCGGTCTTTTTTTCATATTCGGTCATGTATATTGATTATGTAAAAAGCGTATCCAAGAATACCCATGGGGGCTATAAAATATGTTACAATTAAAGATAGCATAAATCTGTAGGGAGAATTCCCTCACCAGTGTAATAGATAGAAATTAGGAGGACCTAATGGCAGACGAAGTAAAAGTACAAGATGCAATGCAATCTGATTTCAGTGTTGTAGTAAACGATATTGCAGAGGAATTATTAACGCGCCTAAATATGGATGAGGATGGCTCTATTATCGACATGTTCCAAACAGGTTCTTTTGATCCCTGGCAATTATTCGTGTTCTTTGGTGCTTTAGAAAAAGCTCTCGTTGATTTTAGAACAGATAAACGCAAGAAAACTGTTATCGTTCATGCACAACCTGAAGCTCTTATCGGCATTGGCCGCGTAGTGACACCTGTATCCACTATGCTTGAGCATGTGTTGATGTCTCGCTTGAACGACATGAGCGAAGGTCGTTTGGAAACAGGTATGCTTACCGTATCTGCTGGAAGTATCGACTATGAAGGTGTTAATCTTAAAGGCCGCCACGTTGTTATCGTATGTGACCTTGTAGATGAAGATTCTGATTACCTCAAAGAATGCATTAATTTATGTAAAGAAATGAAAGCAAGTCACGTAGTGGCTGTGCCTCTTATGTTGTGGAATCCTGAGTTGATCGACAATTTGACAGAGGAAACTATCAAGGCGGAATTATCTCATGAAAATCGTCCTCTCTCCTAGTAAGACCAAAACAATTATTAATGTTGCTAGCCACGATGAGGCGGTCAATCATGCAGTTCGCGACGGCCAATTTCAACCGCATATCACACAAGAGATAGTAAAGCATGTGCAATCTCTGGATGTAGCTGCTCTTGGTAAGGCTTTGAAACTCAAGGATGACAAGGCGCAGGCCCTCTTTGATTTCTATCAAGATTTTGAGGCCCATCCTGTTGGGTTAGCTTGTGAAAGCTACGATGGCATTGCTTTCAAATATTTGGATTGGTCGAACTTGCCTGAAGCGGCTAAGGTCTTTGGTGAAAGCCATCTTGTTGTGATGTCTGCCTTGTACGGTATTGTAGAGCCTACGATGGGCGTTAGAGACTATCGACTTGATATGGTGGATAAGGTGGGCATTAATTTATACGATACGTGGCGCGAAACGGTGGATGCATACTTTCACAAGGAAGATTGGATCCTAAATCTAGCGTCTAAAGAATATGCAAAAATGGTGAACCATCCTAAGGTGGTAACCGTTGAGTTTTGGGAATTGCGAGGCGACACATTTAAACAGATGAGTACGTCCTCTAAAATGAGTCGTGGCATGATGGCTCATGCATGTTTGACAGAGCAAGTGAAGCATGTACGGGATTTGCCCCGTGAAATTAATGGATTTATCTGTGTTACAGATATTGAATCCATTACCATACCAAGCGAATCGATGACGGTTCGTTATGAAAGGAAGTGATTGTTTGCAAGTGCAAGACATTCTCGCAAAAGACCTCGTTGGCGATGAATGGCTAACAGAGGATGAGCTAAGATTTCTCATGTCTGTAACTGATGAAGAACAGTTGCAGTTAATATATAAAAAGGC
>NZ_CAJLUB010000142.1 GCF_905209685.1 uncultured Veillonella sp.
ATATTTTTCATACTATGTAATTATCTAGATGTAGCAAGCATAACCATGCCCACCAGTATGCCAATAAAGACTACAGGAATTAAACTCGTAATAATAGAAATGCCAAAAGTTGCTAAACGAGATTTATTAATTTGGTGACTCAACAAAGTCAACCACACCCAGAATATAAAGACTGAAAAAGCAATTAATGTAAATATAACAATAGTTAACCATACGATACTATTTACTGTAGAATTAAGATTAAAACCTAGTATCACAAAGAATGGCACTGATACTAATATTAGTCCAATAAAATATACTAATCCCATAATCTGGTTATAAGCTTGTTCATACCACATAATCTTTAACACAGACTCATATGTAGTATTGGCATCAAATTTATTAGCGACCCAAGAGAAAATAGCAGAATAAATAGCAATGCCAATAAAAGTAAATAGCAAACCTAATACTAGATTCAATATACCGCCCCCAAAAAGAGCTGCCACAATAGTAAGTGCACCATCAAGTTTATCTGCAAATATCGTACTCACAATAATAGGCAAGATATCTGAGAATACCAAGGATACCAATGCCATAGCCACAGTAGCATAAAACCCCTTTCGACAAGATCCATGCTCTACAATCTGTGGAATACCACGTTTAAATGGAGCTACAATAAGCTGCCAAATATCTGAATACCATTTTGTTTCCATATGTTCCCCTCCAAATACATCTAAAGCACATATATGTCTATCATTGTATCATAATACACTTTTAAATTAAATATAAATTCATTATAAATTATCAAAACAAATATAGTAATAAAAAAGTTGATAGACACCTAATAGCATCTATCAACTTTTCGATTACATATATATTTAAAGAGACATGGACAAGATAATGCCACCTATGCCAAAGACAAAGGATACGATATAAAAGGAAATACCTGTTATCCAAGGACTCAATTCAAATTGCTTAGACATCAGGTGCGCCATGATAATGACATTAAATATTTCTATGGTACTTAATCCACCGGATCCACCTTTAGTATGTAAATCCAAGAAAAGATAAATAGGCGCAGCAAAAAGTACAAAAATCAAGTGAATCCAACTAGTGATACAACTATTTAAAAGCATGTCTGCCACAAGTTGCTTATATGTAACCTGCCCCTTAAAGACCTTAAAAATACCATATAAAATACCAGAAGATACAAGAACAAACGCTACAATTCCAAGTATATATCCTATAAGAGGAACTGCTTCAAGTTCTATAGGGCCTATAACCTCCCAAATAAATGTTTTAAAAAATGGACTCTTTGGGAAAATTAGCGTTAATATATATAACCCTATATCAGCTATGATTGCTGATGTCACAGCTAATAACAACATATTTTTAACAGTAATAAAACGCATCCATTTTTCTATATATGGGCCAAACATACCATTCATAATTCTATACCTTATAAGTCTTCACTTTTAAATAATTGATATCCTTCAAAATAATAACTATGGTCAAGGCCTTTCATAAATAGTTCTCGATTATTGATATCACTCGTAAGTGCCTTAGCTAGAACAGTTTTTATTTCTAGGTCATTTACTGGACTTCGTTCCATAGCAGACAAATATTGCTCTTTATCCACCTGACTCCAATCGATGGTCTTTTGTAATTCTGTACACAACATATGATCAAGCCATAATCGCATGCTACGACCATTACCTTCTCTAAAAGGATGAGCGACATTCATTTCAACATACTTTTCTACAATTTCTTCAAAAGTAGATTGCGGCATATCTTCAATGGTTCTAACTGCTTCAGCAAGATACATGACAGGAACAAAGCGAAAATTACCTTTAGCAATATTCACACTTCGTAATGCACCAGCAAAATCATATATATCTTGGAATAATATAGTATGGATTCTTTGCAAGGTAGTCCACGTACCACTAGGCATATCATTAAGTAAGTTTTCTTCAAACAGTGTTGTTGCTGCTTTTTTACTAATTCGTTCTTCTTCTCTAGCCAATGTTGGGGAATCGGTAATCCCCAATCTATTAGTGATAACCATGTTGGACCTCCTTTTTATTTATTTTCATTATATATATTATACTATAGACATAAAAATTAAAGATATTATAACTTTAAATCTTACGCACAATGCGTAGAACTAAAAAAAGCAGCCCTTTAGGGGCTGCTTTTTCATTCATCTTATTGTAAAGATGCTGCAATTTTTGTAAGGTTTTCATCCATACGTTCTAAGTAAGTTTTATTATCTTCGTTGCTTTCGATTGTGTAAATAGTTTCTACCTTAGCACCAACTTCGCTTGCCAAAGTCTTAGATACTTCTGGGCTAGCCATTTCTTCTGCAAAGATTGTAGTAATATGGTTTTCTTTACAGTATTTAATGAGCTCTGCCAATTGAGCCGCATTTGGTTCGCCTTCGGCAAATACATCTTCTACACTATTTTGTTCTAACCCAAAGTCACGGCATAAGTACGCAAATGCTGCATGACCAGTAACGAAGTTTTTATGAGGAGCTTTAGCGAATTGATCTTCATATTTTTTGATCATCGCATCTAATTTAGCAACATATTCATTATAGTTCTTTTCATAGTAATCTTTGTTTGCTGGGTCAGCTTTTACAAAAGCATCCTTAATGTTTTTCACTTCAATTTTCGCATTTTTCAAAGATAACCATGCATGAGGATCTTCAGCACCATGTTCTTTAATTTCTTCAGGATCAGTATTTTTGATAGCTTCTACGCCATCTGTAGCAACAACAGTGATGAGCTTGCTATTTTTAGCCGCATCAATTGCTTGTTGTGCCCAAGGTTCCATACCAAAACCGTTGTACACGAATACTTGAGCTGTTGCCAATTGTTTCATATTTTCAGGTTTCAACTCGAAATCATGTGGCTCTACGCCATCTGGAATAATGGTAGATACCTCTACCTTGTCACCACCAATAGCCTTTGCAAATTCAGCCATGGCATTAAAACTTGTTACCACTTGGATCTTCTTACCTGCTTGTTCCTTTGGTGCATCATTGCCACAGCCTGCAAATAATGCAGCCATCATGATGCCTATCATTAACAAAACCAGCTTCTTGACCATCGTAGTCCTCCTTTGTGAAATCCTGATCGCTATGCTTTCATAGAATAGTAACCATTCTTTAGTTGCAGTTGCGACTCAGTTGCATTTGTAATATAGTTATAGTATAAACTTACTCAAGATTTTGTCAATTAGAAAAGTGGTTTTTATATGTTATCTATTGAACATCTTTATTTTTCCTATCAAGGTCAGCCACCTTATGTGTTGAACGACCTTAACTTACATATTCACAGGGGTGATTATATATCCATTGTTGGGGATAATGGGTGTGGTAAAAGTACCTTGCTACGTCTCATTTTAGGATTCCTGACACCTGTAAAAGGCTCTATCAAGCGAGATACAAACAACATTCGCTACGTGTCTCAGAAGAATGATTTCTCCCATGCAGGATTTCCTATTACGGTAAAAGAAATCCTCGATTCCTACCGTAAATTGCTAAAGATTAAAGATAAGCATGAAGTAGATCGCGTATTAGAGCTTACCAATATGACGGAGTTCAAAGATCGTTTAATCAGTAAACTGTCAGGTGGTCAAGCGCAACGCGTATCTATCGCGCGTGCCCTCATCGGCAGCCCTGACCTCATCATACTCGATGAACCATCTACTGGTATCGACCGGAAAAGCCAAGAAGGCATCTACGCCCTTTTGCGCGAGTTAAACCAAGTACACCACATTACAATTATCTCCGTAGAACATAACCTTGAAATGGCCCTAGCCAATTCAACTAATATCTACCACATCGCAAATGGCCAAGGTCACCTTTGCTCTCCTGAACAATACGCTAGTGAAATCATGCACAGCACAGGGCGCAATCCTATGGATCACGAAAATTGTGCTTGCTTTACAGATGTAACACCTCAGGCTCAGGCTCAGGCTCAGGCTCAGGCTCAGGCTCAGGCTCAGGCTCAGGCTCAGGC
>NZ_CAJLUB010000143.1 GCF_905209685.1 uncultured Veillonella sp.
ACTGCTGTTAACAGCATGGCACACGCTTTACCATGAGGGATATCGTACACAGCACTCAATGGATGTGCCATAGAGTGAACAATGCCGAGACCTACGTTAGAGAAGCCCATACCGGCAATATATTGACCAAGGGACATAGCTTCACGACCTGCGAAGTCACCAGCTACAGCGCTACGCAAGGAGCGACCGATAATTTCAATAGCTTTTAAATGAAGCATATCCGTAAGTTCCCATGCACCTTTTGTAATATATCCTTCCACGGCATGAACGAGGGCATCCATGCCGGTAGATGCGCAAAGACCTGTTGGCATAGATGCGGACATATCAGGGTCTACGATGGCTACGATTGGGATATCATGAGGGTCAACGCAAACGAATTTACGATTCTTTTCAACGTCTGTAATAACGTAGTTAATCGTAACCTCTGCTGCCGTACCAGATGTAGTAGACACAGCGATAATCGGCAAGCATGGATGTTTCGTAGGAGCCAATCCTTCAAGGCTACGCACATCGCCGAACTCAGGATTTGTAATAATCGTAGCAATGGCTTTACTAGTATCGATAGCACTGCCACCACCTACAGCAACGATAGCTTCAGCACCTGCCGCCTTACAAGCAGCCACACCAGATGTTACGTTTTCAATGGTTGGATTTGGCTTAATATTGTCATATACATCGTAAGCAATACCTGCCGCATCAAGTAGGTCTGTTACCTTTGTAGCCACCTTAAACTCAAATAAATCAGGTGTAGACGTAACGAGGACCTTTTTAAAATGGCGATTCTTAATTTCGTTCACAATCTCCTGAATCGCCCCTTGTCCAAAATAGGACGTACCGTTCAACATAATTCTGCGAGCCATATAATTCACTCCTAACAAAACAAACTATACAAAAATAAACCGATTGAGAATAACTATACTAAGTAATTCTCTATCGGTTTATAAAAATCCTTGAAGCTGTGTTATGTATACACTATATAATCATTGTAATAATTCTAAGGTTTGTTTCCATTGAAGTGTTAACTCCATTCTGGCTAGGACCTGATTAAACTGTATAACAGGTAACGATTCACTTAAAAGTATTAATTCATTAATTACCTCATCAATAATACACTTGTACGATATTCTAGGCAATAGTAATCTTAAAGATATTAACACTCCATATACTGAAGATTCACTGCCTTTTGGAGTTTGTACAAAATAATATGTTAATTTTTTAATAGTTTTCTTTGGACCTATAATTCTATGGTTATAAAGTCTGTCTCCATGCGCACATACATTTCTATAACCCACAAGAACATCTAGTATTTCACTAAAAACAGGTATCAAAGTAGATGTTGGATCAGTAATAGATACCTTATACTCACCAGTATATTCCTTATGTATATCTTTTAATATTCTCTCTTGTATATTAGGTGTAATTAATTTATAAAAATTAGTAATTTCACCGAATGTAAGTTTTGTTACCAATACCCATAATGGTAAATCTTGATGTGTTGTTAAATAATGAGAAAACATCGTATGTCTCGCATTACGTTGTGTAGCATTAGATAATTTAGAGACTAATTCCGTCGCTTTTGGTAAGTTTGTTTTAGAAAAATTATTTACATTCAAATGACTAAATTCAGATGTATATACCTCCGAAAAACGATAAGATACTTTAGTACAAATATTTTGTTCAGCTTGCAATAGAGCTTTTAATAAAATAATTCGCAAATTACGATCAAAACAATATAATCCATATATTTGAAAGAATGTTGTCCCAGTTACATAATAGTCATCACCACTATTTAATGTTGCATTATTATCTAAAAAAATGTCTTTATATCCATTAATTACTGCATAATAGTTATCTCTCGCTAAAATTCTTTTAACTCTACTACCTTCGCTCCCCTTTCCAATTGTAATATTTCGTTTTCTCATCAAGCGTAATAGGGAATCTAAAGACTTAAACGGCTTAGACATAAGTCCCTCCTACAAACAAAAAAGCTCGCCGACCCTTGAGTCGACGAGCGTTGTACGTTGCCCGTAAGCTTCGCACAGTTTCTCTGTGTAATAACTATAACAAAGTTCTCCCTTGAGTGTCAACTCAGATGCGATTTCAATGAATAGTACTTCCACTTTCTATATTCGTTATATGATTAATTAATTCCTGCCAACAAAAACAAATAGTCTAAGAAATTTTAGTTATCTTCATAAGCAAGATTCGTTTCACAGATTCATCGAGTCGTTCTTTAGAGATTCGGCCGTCTTTTACAGCTTTCATAAGGCCATTGTACGCCTCTTGCATGTGTTCGTACTCGTGGCATACAAGCAAGATATCACTGCCAGCCAAAATAGATTGAACCGCCATATCACCGAAGGTGTAGTGTTTTGCAAGAGCGCCCATATCCATATCATCCGTTACGACAACGCCGTTATAGCCCATATCCTTGCGCAACCAGTCTGTAATGATGGCTTTAGATAAACTAGATGGATGGTCTGGATCGATTTGAGGGTACATCGCATGAGACACCATAATTGCATATGTATTCGGTTTAGACTGCTTAATAAGGTCTACAAATACCTTCGTATCTTCATTCAGCAATGTTTCCTTAGATACTGGCACAACACTGGTATCAGCATGTAAATCCACGTCTGTTTTACCAATACCTGGGAAATGTTTGTAAGAATACCACAAGCCCGCATCATCATAGGCCTTGCCTACTGCACTGGTATAGCGTACGACCTCATCAGGATTTGTACTAAAGGAACGGCCATAGGTTAAGCCCAAGTCCGCTACAGGCGCAAAGTTAATATTGAATCCCAAGTCTTTAAGTTCCGTACCAGACTGTTTGGCCAAGGATACCGCTTTCTCAATAGGCTCCTTGCCTAACTCTTCTGCTGGAGGAACCTTGATGAGCTGATCCTCCATGCGCGCTACGGCACCGCCCTCTTGGTCGATACCGATGAATAACGGCGTTAAACCCGCGCTTTTACCAGTTTTATTAATATCCGCAATCAGCGATTTCACTTGATCCTTGGACTCCATATTCCGGTCAAACAAGATAATGCCGCCCACACGGTATTCATTGAGCATAAACTTTGCATCATCGTTCAAGGTCTTGCCGTGGATGCCAATCATCAACAATTGCCCCACCTTGTCTGCGTCAGACATATTAGCCACTAATTTGTCCACCTTTTCCTCTGGTGAAAGCTCGCTCTGAGCTACAGATTCATAGGTCACAGGCTCCGCCTTAGAAGTAAATGGATTATGTAAACCGCAACCCGTTGTGAGCGCCAATGCGCCGATCATCGTAGCTGCTACGATACGTCGAAACATATATACCTCCAAAATCTCTAAAAAGTATTATGTATAGTATATCAAATAATAAAGACAACCCCAAAACGCCAATACATCTCATGAATCGTTAGCGCAAAAAAGACTATTACCCCAAATCTACGAATATATACCGTATTGGTTTAAAGTAATAGTCTTTATATGAGTTAAGGGCAAACTTACACTTAACTGTTGCTTAATCTTAAATTTTACTTAGTTTTAAATTTTGCTTAGTTTTAAATTTTACCTTGCTCTTTCATTTCTGCTAAGAGCTTTACGATACGAGGGCCACAGCCTTTACCACCGCAAGCGCCTGTACCGGCACGTGTTGCCTCTTTTACTTCAAGAAATGTATGAGCACCATTCAAAATGGCTTCCTTAATCGTTTTACGTGTAATGCTACGGCATGTACACACCTTTGTAAGCTTGTCCAGAATCGCCTCTGGCACTTGGTTTTCTTCAAAATCCATATGTATTCCTCTTCTATTCACTTGAATATCTATATCTGTATTAATTGAAAGTTTCAATTTGATGTATCCATAGACATATCAAAATAGTAGATAAAACTGCTATATCAATCGTGTCTAGCGATACCTGAAACACCAATATATCGAAAATTTACGATTTCTATACTTAGTATATCATA
>NZ_CAJLUB010000144.1 GCF_905209685.1 uncultured Veillonella sp.
GTAAATAACATCTGATAAATCCTCCAAACACTACTATAAAGCCTATTATAACACACAAAATCAAGTGATATCTAGTTTTAACCAATCATTCTAATTGTAATGATGCTAGCTTATCACTATATATTGCCCTTTCGGATGGGGCCCCGTTTCGTTAGTACAACTTGGTAAAAAAAGTAAGGATACCCTTGCTTGCTCCGTTCTTCGCAAAGTCGCTGCACAAGCGCATCCTTACTTTTTTATCACGCTATTTGTAAAGATGTCCCATCCAAAAGTCAACTATAATCAAGTTATAAGCACTCCCAAGCACCATTACAATTAATCTATAAAATAAATCTAGAAAACACTAAAATTTTACACCCTATAATAAGCTTTAGAGTAGTGGCGCCACGCCCACCATGTGGGAAAAAATAGCCTGCAACTAGGATTTAGAGTAGTGGCGCTATGCCCACCGTAGGGGAAGGACTAGCCTGCGGCTAGTCTCTCCCTTTCCCCATCATATAAAAGCATTTGAGTAAAGATCAGATGTAGCTTGTGATGGGACTAGTTAATAGCAGACGCTCAAATAATAAAAAGAGGTCCCTATGCAGCGACTTTGCGAAGAACGGAGCAAAGAGGGACCTCTTTTTATTATTTATTGAGTTGTCGCAATCTAACGGGGCCCCATCACAAGCGGAAAAGGAAATTTACTCAAATGCTTTTATAAGTTCCATGTATTCCGCTTTGTGTGTCATTCTCCATGTACCAAAGTCTGGTTCTGGGGATTGGTTTAGGATGTTTGCCAAGGCTTCCAAGAATTCTGGGATTTTTGTGGCTACGATATTACCTGCCATTTTACCGAAGTTTTCGGAGCCCATGTGTTCGGAACCACCGTCTACGAGGATAAAGGCTACGGTAGGTTTCTTGTCTACTAATTTTACAGCTCCGTGGAAACCAATTTCACCGATTTGGTGTGTACCACAGGAGTGTGGACAGCCCGAGATGTGTAAACGAGGGAGTTTACTTGTATCTACACCTTTTTCTTCAAGGTGTCCGAAGATATCTTTCAATAGGCCATTGGAGTCTTGCATACCAATTTGACATACTGTGGAGCCTACGCAGGATACGGAACGACGGAAATCATTTCCCGCACTGTCGTCTGTTAACTCTGCGATTTTACGAGCCTCATCAGCAGTAAGGTTGATGAAGAACAATGCTTGGTCTGGCGCAATACGCGCTTCTACTTGATCAAGTGTTACAGCATAATCAAGAGCAGCCAATAGGTGTTCTACATTAGCATCGCCACCTGCCGGATGGTATTCTACGTAGTATAAACCTTCTTGTTTTTGACGGTGAATACGATCGTTTTCCACCGAATTATCACGCTTACCAGTTTTTGTAATTTCATAAGCATAGTCAGCTGGATTAATGGTTAATTGTTCCACTTCTTTCACCATCGCCAATGTTTCTTCATAGGTCTTGATGAAAGCTTCAGCTCCACCCATTTCCGCAGGCATATAGCGAGTACGAGCCTTGCCACGGTTTTTGAAATTTCCATGGTTAGCAAAGACCATAAGCATAGCTTTCACATGGTATAAAACATCCTCAGGCGCCACATCGTGCGCTACAGGAATACCAATACGAGGATTTGGGCCAATACCACCACAAGCGTATACATCAAAGGTATTGTGTTTCGTTAAATTGAAACCAAGGTCCTTGAACGTAGCATGCGGCGTACTATCAAAGCCATTATCGATACCCATTTTAAATTTGCGAGGGATTTTGATGTAGAACATTTGCTCTAGAAGAAACTCGCTAATAGCCGTTGCATATGGCGTAATATCTAAGGTTTCACGAGGATCAATACCGCGCAAAATACTAGCTACCACATTTGGATTGTCACCACCAGCACCGCGGTTATAGATACCGTGATCATAACATTCTTTATATAGATTTAGAATTGTATCACCATCGAGGCCATGCATTTGCAAACATTGGCCAGTAGTGAAATGTACGTGCTGCAAATTATATTTGCGAATAGAGTCCGCTAAAAACTGCATGTGCTCGCGTGTCATGCGCCCACCGTTGAAGCGCCAACGGCTCATACCAGAGTTAGCACCACGCTCAGCATAACTACCATAGGCACCGGATTGCCCTTTATAGTCTGCAATAGACATTTCTTTCTTATAGAACTTATGCGTCATATCTTCAAACTTTGGATAATCTGCAATTAATCGATCTTTCAACTCTTGTGTAATCATATTAGTACCCTCTTGGCTTATATTTATTAAGCATAATACAGAACTTTTCATAGGCTAGTATACCATACACGCATACGTATGTTAGTAGCCAAGCTCACAATTTTAATATCAATTACAAATAATATGCTTTACAATCTGTAATAATAATTACTTTTAATAAGAGCCAAATCAACATAGAGTAGATTTTAAAATAAAAAAAGAACAGCCCGAAGACTGTTCTTTTTGTTTAGTTTTAATGTGAAACTAACCATCCTTTCAAGTCAGTTTCTAAGGCCTAAGATTAGACACGACCTTCATTAGGGTTATTATATGCGTCTTTATCGATAGTGCCCATAATCTTATCTACTACGAGAGCATTTGTTAAGGAACCAGATACGTTCAAGCATGTACGACCCATGTCGATCAATGGATCGATAGCAAGAATTGGGCTGATGGATGTGAAGTACGCACCAAGACCTGTACCACTAAGGGATACAGATGCAGCCATTGTAGCTGTACCAGGAACGCCTGCGATACCAACGGAACCGATAGCGATAACGATAACACTCATAATATACATAGTCAAATCAAATGGGATACCCGCCACGTTAGAGATGTACACAACAACAAGTGCTGGGAATACGCCGGCACAACCTTGCATGCCTGCAGTAGTACCGAAGGATGCTACTGTATTTGCTGTTGTAGCATTTACGCCAAGACGTTTTGTCAATGTTTCAACAGTTAAAGGCAATACGCCCATAGAGGAACGGGATGTGAAAGCTAACAAGAGTGGAGCTTTTGCTTTTTTGAAGTATGTAATCGGGTTGTAACCGAAGCTAGCAATCAAGATAGCTTGAACAACGAACATAACCAAAAGGCCAACGTAAATCAATACTACGAATAGACCCATGTCTAAGATAGCTTGCAAGCCACGTGTTGCCAATGTAGATGCCAATAAAGCAACTACGCCGTAAGGCATAAGACCGATAATGAAGTCTGCAACCCAGGAGATTAATTGGTGAAGCTCATCAAATAGCTTAGTAAAGATTTCCATGCTATTTGTGCCTGTTTTCTTCAACAAACGAGCAACACTACCCAAGATGATTGCAAATACTACGATACCGATAACATTTGTTTCAGCTGCAGCTTGAATTGGATTACTTGGAATCAATGCACGGAATGTATCAACCATCGGTTTAATTTCACGAATCTTTTTACCAGATTCAACGATATCAAAGCCTTGACCTAAGCCGAAAGCATTACCCAAGATAAGGCCAACGATAGCAGCAACAGCTACCATGCCAAGATTTGTAGAAACCATGGCAACCACTAATTTCTTAAGGTTCGCACCTGCTTCCATGTGCAAGATAACATGTACAATGGAGATAAATACAATAGGAATAACAAGCATGCGGATCAAATCAATAAAGCCGCCACCCACAAGGGAGAACCACTTAGTACTTTCCTTGATGTAAACCACTTTAGAAGGATCATCTGGGAAGCCTGCAATAATTTGAATAGCAATACCAAGTACGGCACCAACAATAGTACCAATAATAACGAGATTACCAAAGGATGTACCCTTGCGTTGCAAAGCATAAATACCGATTAACGCGAGCACAAACACTGCGATAATACCAATACTTAATGGATTGCTTAACATGAGGTAATCTGTAAAGAATGGAATATTCATAATACACCTC
>NZ_CAJLUB010000145.1 GCF_905209685.1 uncultured Veillonella sp.
TTTTCTTAGTCCCCTTAATTTCACCAGTAGAATTATCTACATTTTGAAGATATACAACACGTTGAGGATATGGAATGTCGATACCATATTTATCGAATGCATCTTTCACATCAGACATAATACCATATTGCACATCTAAGAAATCCTTTGACTTAACACGAGCATAGGCAGCAATGCGCACAGAGTTATCGCCAAATTCAGCAATACCAATTTCCATATTTTTAGGATTTAGAACCCTCTTATCATTAGCAAAAATCTTTTTCAAGATTTTGATTGCTTCGTGATGATCATTGTTATACCCAATATCAAACATAAATGGAATCACACGTTCAGTTGTATATGCAATATTAGTTACCGCTTGAGATGTAAGAAGGGAATTTGGCATGTACACATTTTTTTGGTCTTTTGTAGTGATAACAGTATACATAAATTGAATGGACTTAACGCTACCTACTACATCTCCAACTTGAATAACATGGCCAGCTCTAAAAGGCTTAAATATAAGAATTAGTAAGCCAGATGCCAAGTTGGAAAGGTTGTTCTGCAAGGCCAAGCCAATGCCCAAACCAAAGGCACCAAAAGCAGCCACAAATGATGTGGTAGGAACACCAACTTGATTTAAACAAATCAAAATTAAACCTACTAGCAATGCATAATTGATAATCTGCGTAATAAAGCTCATCGCTGCAGTATCATAAGATGCTTTTGTCATAATACGAACCGCAAAGGTTTTCACCCATTTAATAGCATAGCGACCTACGCAAAATATGATAAGGGCCAATAATATATTGCCCGCTTGTGCAAAAAACCAATCTCTCAGCTGAACAAGAACATTAGCATCTTTAAAGAGCAGCTCAGATATTGTACTTA
Organism: uncultured Veillonella sp.; assembly: GCF_905209685.1. GTDB lineage: Bacteria > Bacillota > Negativicutes > Veillonellales > Veillonellaceae > Veillonella. The sequence continues at coordinate 871 of NZ_CAJLUB010000145.1, forward strand.
AAATATTTCCCATAGTAAACCTCCATGGTAACCTTTTATAAAACAAAGCTCTATACGCTATAAGTACTATTAAGATATAGTAACAGTATACATATATGCTATAATTTTACATATGCATTTATAAAATGATAGTAAAGTTATTATATCGTTATATGACATATATAACAATCTAAATCTAGGGAGACTTATATGTTTAATAATCCATATGAAGCGCCGCAAGAGCTTGCTACCGGAGGCCATGTAACGAAAGAGTTAAATTCCGTTACAGTACACTTTGATGACATCCATTATTCCTTATCTAGTGGTCAACTCAATGGCGGGTATCACCATACCTTGGCCGTACGAAACCAACAATTAACCTATCAAATCGAAACAGAAAAAGATTTACCTGGCGGCTCTGTAGCAAATTATTTAGCACAAGAGTTTGAACACATTGATACACCTGTTCATTTTAGTACAGCACTACTCACATCTGCTACAATGAACCTTCACGCGTACGCTAAGGTTGAAGAGCACGATACAATTGTGGAAACCATCGTTACTGCAGGCTACGAAAAAACGGCCCATCGTGCAGGCACAGGCTATTGCTACGAAGAGCGAGATGGCAGTTTCATAGTACCTGGTACCATTAACATTCTTGTCTTTACAAACAAGGCCTTAACAGATAGTGCTATGGTGAAAGCCATCATGACAATTACAGAGGCTAAAACAGCAGCCCTTCAAGATTGGGGTGTTGAAAGTGTACGACTCTATCCATTTATCAACGAAGATATTCCTGATGCAATAACAAAAGAGCGCAAGACTTCTGCCACCGGTACCTCTACAGATGGTGTAGTTCTCACTATCGATACCAATGGTGATGTGTTAACAGATGCAGGCTCCTTCTCCCTATTTGGAGATACCTTGGCTAAGGCTGTTTATATAGGTATACAACGGGCCTTAGAAAATGCTATTGGCGCCGAATAAAAAATACGCATCCTAGGCAAAATAAAAACCGCACATCCTAGGCGATCGGGATGTGCGGTTCATTGCATATAAAACTGTTACACACAGTATAATATTTGAAAATGAATATCAAATTAAGATTTGAGAGTTTTTCTCAAATCTTTTTTTTATTTTTCTAATTAATACTCATAGAAGAACTGTTGTAACTTTTTAAGGTTTTTAGTTTTAGTAAGGCCAAGCATCAATAAAATACGAGCTTTTTGTGGACTCAATGTATCACTTACAAGATAGCCTGCTAGTGCATCTTGTGGTACGGCAGACACCATGCCACTCCCTGTACGAGAGGCGCGTACAGTTGGAAAGGCTGTGTTTTGTGTTATTTGACGTACATTTTGAGGAATTGTACCATGCCCTAATCCCGTCAAAATCAGCCCATCAGGGTTAGTCGCCACTACACTCATCGGTACCATGTCATCCATGCCACCATAGCAAGTCAAAATGACTACACGAGGCAATTCTTTTAAATCATGTACATCAAAGACAGATTCTTTCGTATGACGACGAGTAGATGCTTTATAATAATGAGCCACTCCATCTTGTACAATGCCAAGATGTCCTACTAATGGGCTATCGAAGGTTGCTACATTCGTTGTATTCCGCTTAGAAACATCGCGTGCTCCATCAATATAGCCATTTAGCACAACAAGTACACCTTTACCTACAGACTCTGGCGTTCTCGCCACTTGAATCGCTTGTAATAGATTAATCGGACCATCTGCACTGATTGCCCCAGCAGGTCGCATAGATCCAGTAATAACGATAGGCTTATCTGTATGAACAGTAAGATTAAGGAAATAGGCTGTTTCTTCCATACTATCTGTACCATGAGTGATAACAACACCACCGATATCCGCTTGATCAACTAATTTTTGTACTAACTTGGCTAAATCCAACCAATGCTGGACAGTAATATCGGAACTTTCAATATTACTAAACTGAGTATATGTATATGGACCATATGGTTCTGTGCCAGGTACAGAATCTAGGATTTCATTGAGACCCAACACACCTGCAGTATAGCCAGTCAAATCTGTATCGGATGCGCCTTGTCCAGCAATCGTACCACCCGTACCAATCAAAGCTATTTTTGTCTCCATATTACCTCCATCATAAAATACATAAAATAGTGAATCATTTGTTAATCAACGTTGGGGCTGAAAGGAAGGCATCAATTCTAATTTATGCTTATTAATACGGTTCAAATGATCAATACGTTCTTTTGTTTCTAAATCATCTATTTCACCAGTTCTAATATAGCGATCTAGAACTGCATAGGTAAAACCTAATTTATCTTCATCAGATTGACCACTGAGACCATCACTAGGTGTCTTATCTACAAGATATTTAGGGATATCTAGGAGTCGACCAATTTGACGCACCTCTTCTACAACAAGATTGGCGAGAGGACTAAAATCCCCTGCACTATCGCCATATTTTGTAGAGTACCCTACATAATCTTCAGAGCCGTTACATGTATTGGCCACACGTGCACCATTTGGTAAGTTTTGACCAACAGCATATAAGGTTGCCATGCGAAGGCGCGGTGGTGTATTTATAGCTGCATCTCGAGATAAATCATTTCTACCCGTTACAACTTCATACCCTTCGCCTTGAATGATGGCATTTGTTAAGGCTGTATACGCAGCCCCTATGTTCACAATAATACGAGGAATACCTAAGTGATTGACAACGGCCTTAGCATCATCGATATCGGATTGAATGCCGTTTGGCATGAGCACTCCCACTACGCGTTCTGCCCCAAGGGCTTCTTTACAAAGGGCTGCCACGATTGTGGAGTCCTTACCCCCTGAAATGCCTACTACAGCGCTGCAACTAGGTCCATTTTGGTTAAAATAATCTCGAATCCATTGAATGAGAGCCTCTTTTGTTGCTTGTGGATTGTCTAACATAAGCCCTCCTATTTTTTCCGGAAAATACGATTTAATAAATCCATTTTCATTTGATAGTATCCTGGACTCATATCAAGGTAATGACGATGTGGATTTTCAAA
>NZ_CAJLUB010000146.1 GCF_905209685.1 uncultured Veillonella sp.
ACTGCTTTCACAAGCGCTGATGAAGTATATATGACAGATATTTATAGCTCTGGTGAAGATCCAATCCCTGGTATTGATGGCAATACGATTCCAAATGCTATTAAAGCGGCTACAGGTCAAGATGTACATTATGTACAGTCTGTTGACGATTTGCCTGAGGTATTATCAAAAGTAGTAAGACCTAATGACTTGGTTATCACCATGGGTGCAGGTTCTATTAATCAATATGGGCCAAAATTATTAGCTATATTGGAGGAAGGCTTACAATGAAAGATAAAAAAATAATCGTATTAATGGGTGGTCCTTCCAAAGAGGCTGAGGTATCTCGTCGTACTGGCGCTGCTATTGCAGAAGCACTTGAAAGCAAAGGTTATAATGCCCAAACTTTAGAACTCAATCCGCGCACTGTATTAAAAGATATTGAAGACTTAGGTGGCGAGGTTGTATTTAATGCAATTCATGGTCGTTACGGCGAAGATGGTGCGTTGCAAGGCCTATTAGAAATGGCTGAAATTCCTTACACTGGGTCAGGTATTATGGCTCATGCAGTAGGTATGAATAAAAAAGTAAGTAAAGATGTATTTAAAGGTGCCAATATTCCGACTGCGGCATCCGAGTCCTTTAATGGTAATCTTGAATCTGCAGAAGCTATTATTGAACATATTCGTAAGGATTTTACAATTCCAGTAGTTGTGAAGTCTGCTACGCAAGGTTCTAGCATTGGGGTTACTATTGTTCGCGATGAAGCACAGTTAGAAGAGGCTGTAACGGAAGCTCTAAAATATGACCCTATTCTTGTGGTAGAACAATTTCTTGATGGTCGTGAATTTACAGTATCTGTTTTAGATGGTAAAGCATTGTCTGTTATTGAAATTCGTCCACATTCTGGTGAATATGATTACAAGAGTAAGTACACTGTAGGTGCTACTGAGTATTTAGTACCAGCGCCTATTAGTGCAGAAATGACTGCTGAAATGCAACGCATTGGGGAACTTGTGTATCGTGAAGTACAAGGCAGTGGGGTAATTCGTGTTGATGTTATGACAGACCATGCAGATAATATGTATGTTCTTGAATACAATACTGTGCCTGGTATGACAGCAACATCTTTAGTACCAAAAGCAGCAAAAGAAATGGGAATTGACTTCCCAACATTATGTGAAAAAATTCTATTAACAGCTAGTATAGGGAAATTTTAAGGGCTAATAGAAGATAAGGAGTTAACTATGGATGATAAGCAAAACCATCCATCCAACTCTGGGGAGATGCAGTCTTCTACACCTGTTCGTGATGAACGGGCTGTATTTAGAAAACGAGTGTTAAAAATCGGTGGTGCAGTTACTCTCGTGTTGGTGGGGTTGTTTACACTACCTATTCCTTTTGGATCCTTAAAAGTTACTGGATCGGATAAGGTAACTGTACAAGATGTAATGGTAGCTGGTGATATTCATGAACCTGTTAATATATTGCAGATTAGTACAGAAAAATTAAAAACTAGATTATCGAAAGATTTACGTGTCGAAGAGGCTCAAATTAGCTATCAGTTGCCACTGACAATGGTGGTAAATGTAGTAGAACGCAAGGCAGTTGCAGTTGTACCGGCTCAGTTTGGATACTTGACCCTTGATAGTAAGGGACAAGTGATTGCATCTGAGCCAGCTATACAAGACACATCTGTTCCTATGATTTCTGGTGTGAAAGCTGGAAATATACTATTAGGTGATACGGTAGTAGATAAACCGATATTGGCGGCTCTTGAATATTTGAACTCACTCGATGAGGAGACATTCAAGAATATTGCAGAGGTTAATATTGGAGATCCTGATGCGATAATGGCATATACTGTATCAGGTGTACAGATTCGACTGGGGGATGGCAAAGACTTAGCTAAAAAAGCAGAGCTAACTCAGTCGATGTTACAAGATATTAAAAAGACACATGGTAATGTACAGTATATAGATGTTAATGTTTCATCGCCGTACATTAAAACCGATGTGATGCCGGAAGTTAAAAAGCATCAGAATGGAGCACCGACTACAGAAAATTCATCTACTAAGAAGGATGATAAAAAACAAGATAGATAAGGTCATGTTGAATATAAAGGTAGATGATTGTCGTGAGACACGAACGGTGGGCAATTGCCATAGTCAGCTGTATATTAGGGTTCATGGTTGTTACCCAATATAAGATGACTCAAGATAATATAGAAGAAAATATTCGCTTACAACGAACTGGCGATTTGGCGGTACAATTGAGAGAGGCCCAGAGTGAACGTGATGCTTTGTTAAAGCAAATTGAGTCACTAAAAAAATCTGGTGCCAATGGCGGTGGTAAAGCTGATGAACAGCTCATGATGAAAGCGGCTTTAACTAATGTTAAAGGGCCGGGCGTTAGTGTGTTGATTGAAGATAGCTTAAAGCCTGTACAAAGCGGGGAAAATCCCAATTTATATGTAATTCATGATGAAGATATTCTAAGAATTGTTAATGAATTACGGGCTGGTGGGGCTGAAGCGATAGCTATTAATGATCAACGCCTCATAGGAACGTCTGAAATACGATGTTCAGGCCCGACTATTACTGTAAATGGGAAGGTTTTTGGAGCTCCCTTTACGGTGAAAGCTATTGGAGATCCAAAGACATTAAATTCTGCGCTCACTATGCGCGGTGGTGTAGTAGATTCACTTAAACATTGGGGGATAAAGGTAACTATAAAGCAAGAAGAGGATGTAGCGATTCCTGCTTTCACAGGTACTTTTAGAGAAGAACATATGAAGCCTAATGAGTTAGGAGGTAAAGAATGAATATCTATATCTTTGCCATCATTGGCCTAATTATAGGGGCTATCTTAGGATGGATAGCACCACTTCATATCCCCGCTAGTTATTCGAATTATACTTCGGTAGCTGTTCTAGCAGCTTTAGATGCAGTATTTGGTGGCAGTCGAGCAGCATTGGAAAGAACCTTTGATCTCAGTAACTTTGTCATTGGGTTCTTTTCAAATATGGTATTAGCTGTTATTCTTGTATATGTTGGTGATTTAATAGGCATTAACCTATACTATGTGGCCCTTATTGGATTTGGGTTACGTGTATTTATTAATGTAGGCGCTATACGCAAAATAATTATGACTAAGCGGTTCTAATAAATCACATTCTATATAGTGGAAAGTTTTTAAATTTTAGTGTAAAATAAATGTAATTGTTATAAGATAGTCAGTATATAAATCGATACATTGGGACGTATATTGATACAATAGATAACGATAAGAGGAGGAAGTTCAATGTCTGATTTTGCAAATATTAAAGTTATCGGTGTTGGTGGCGGCGGTAATAACGCTGTTAATCGTATGGTTGATAACCAAATTAAAGGTGTTCAATTTTTAGCCGTTAATACAGAAAACCAAGTGCTTGAATTGTCTAAAGCGGATGTAACAATTCAAATCGGTGAAAAAGTTACTAAAGGCCTTGGTGCTGGTGCTAACCCACAAATCGGTGAAGAAGCAGCTCAAGAAAGCCGTGAAGAAATTACTAAAGCTCTTGAAGGTGCTGATATGGTATTCGTAACTGCTGGTATGGGCGGTGGTACTGGTACTGGTGCTGCTCCAATCGTAGCTGAATGTGCTAAAGAAGTTGGTGCATTAACAGTTGGCGTTGTAACTAAACCTTTCGCATTTGAAGGCAAACGTCGTCGTGCTGCGGCAGAAAAAGGCATTGAGTTCTTGACTCAAAAAGTTGATACAATTATCGTTATTCCTAATGACAAATTGTTACAAGTTGTAGATAAAAAATG
>NZ_CAJLUB010000147.1 GCF_905209685.1 uncultured Veillonella sp.
TAAAGCTAATTGGAACTAATTTATCAGCCATGCGGTATGCTTGTTGTTCCATACCAGATTTCATTTGTTCAGACTCTTCAATAAGGTTAACGATTTTTTCGTAACGAGATGTTTTAGATGTACTACGTACTTCTACAATAGCTTTACCGTCTTCAACAACAGTACCCGCATATACAGAAGTATCTTTATCGCGGCGAACCGCTTCAGGTTCACCAGTCATGGAGCTTTCGTTAACAAGAACAACTCCATCGATAACGATGCCATCTAATGGAATCACTTCGCCTTGGCGAATGATAATTTGATCGCCAGCCACAACCTCGTTAACAGGTTTGCTCACTTCAATATCGTCAACCAATACCCATACTTTATCTACATTCAAAGACATGCTTTGAGCAAGATTTAATACGGATTTACGGTGAGTCCATTCTTCTAAGATATCTCCAATACCTAATAGGTACATAACAGCGCCAGCTGTAGGATAATCTTTTTGAAGTAAAGCAGCACCAATAGCCACACCATCAAGCACTTCTACAGTTAACTTACGTTGCCATAATGTTTTAATGGCTTTGCCGATAAATTTAATACCATCAAACCATGCCCATGCCGCTGCAATTGGTGCAGGTAACACTGCTTTCTTACCTAAGTAAACTGCAGTGCGGTTGATCATCATTTCACGGTATTTTTTATTTACCAAGCGTGGAGAATATTCATTCAAAGCTGGTGCTTCAGACAAATCTAAATCGCGTAGATCGAGTACCGCATCACGCACAGCATCAGAATCGCCATTATGTTTAATGGCGATTTGACTGCTACGAGTGTAGAAGGTTACATCTACAATTGCATCATTAAGGAGCAATGTATCCTCTACATAAGCTGCTTCAGCTTCTGTAAAGCGATGACCAGTTACCTTAACATGCAAGCGATTTCTGAGTTTTCGTACAACAGAAAATTGTAACATAGTTAAATCCTTCTATTATTTGTTTTCTTCAAAGATTTCTTCGTTGCGTGCTTCGTTGATTTCTTGAGCTTCTGCCAATACATCAGATGCGGATGCTTGTACTTTTTCAGCTGTTTCTAATACAGTTTCTTTAGCGCGAAGACCAGCTGCTACGATACCAGCATATACTTTTTTTGCGTCTTTAGAAGTTAAAACTTTAAGACCTACAGTACCCAATGCAAGACCTGCTGCGAATAAATTAGCGTTTTTAAGATTGTTTTGGTTGAAGTTGAACATGATAATATCCCTTTCTACTAATAAATATATAAAAAAATTACTTACTATATTTGAAAAGAGGAGCCTATTATAGAGACCCCTCTTTCAAATTCAGAATTCGTATTAGCTTACTTAGCAGTACGTTTAATGCCTAATGCTTTATTGGAACCATCACAGCTGCAGTTACCACCACAACCAGAAGATTTCTTAGAGCCAGAATCGGAGCCACCGCCACCACAGCCGCAACCACCTTTACCAGACATTTGTTTGTAAAATTTATTACCGATATAAGCTAATGCTAATACAACTATGAGTCCTATAACAAGATTATCCATTACTATGCCTCTTTCTCAATATCTACTAAATTACAATATTTGTCTTAGTGATAAACAAGATAAAAGCAATATCTAAAGGATATTTCCCTTTTCTCATTATCATTTAACCACGAATATTGATAATTATCAAGTATTATTTTTAAATTACTTATAACAAAATCGCAATTTTTAAATTCATTTTTGTTTAAAGAATCTAAAAGTGGCTAAACTCTCCTATTTAGCGATTTTAGATTAGAAACCTAATGCGCGACCTATGTTATAGAAGATGAAACATGCAATCCAAGCAAATGTGTTTTCATAGAAGAACATGAAAGCAACCCATTTCCAGGAACCTGTTTCACGTTTGATAACAGCTAATGTTGCCAAACAAGGTGGGTAAATTAAGATAAACAACATCATTGTCAAACCAATTAATGGTGTAAAGTGAGAGTCGTTTTGTAGGTACTCAGTCAACGGTGCTGGATTTTGATCATCACCACCAACAGCATAGACAGTACCTAACGTTGAGATAACAACCTCTTTAGCCGCCAAACCAGCTACTAATGATAGGCCCATTTTCCAATCAAAGCCCAATGGTTCTAGCACTGGGTTGATAGCTTTACCAAAGGATGCTGCATAGGATTGTTCAATTTTTTCAGCAGCTTGTTCTTTATCAAGTTTGTCATTTTCAGCATCTAAGTTAGCACTGTTTTTATACATTGCCCATGCTGCTGGGAACAAGTCTTTATTTTCATCTTTAATATCATTGAATAATTCAGGTGCTTCAGAATCATCCTCTACTGCTACTTCAGGTTCATCTTCTCCTGCTTGCTTAGCAGCATCAGTAGCATCTTGTACAGTAGATTTCATATCTTCAACAATTTTATCAACTGCATCTTTTTGGTCATCTGTAGCAATACCGAATTGAGATAATGTAGCTGCATCTTTTACTTCATACTCTTGAGCAACTTGTTCTTTCATTGCATCATAGTCTTTAGAGTATTCTACATCCATTGGGTACGCAGTAAGGAACCAAATCAAGATAGATGCGGCCATGATGAATGTACCAGCTTTAATGATGTACAATTTAGCACGTTCGTACATGTGCATCCAAGTAGCTTTCAATGTAGGTAAATGATATGGAGGTAGTTCCATTACAAATGGTTCAGCTTCACCTGCAAATAAGAACTTACGGAAGATCTTTGCAAAGATAATACCGAAAATAATGCCCAAGAAATATACAGAAAATACAACAAATGTACTATCCCAACCATTTGGGAAAAATGCATTTGCAAATAAGATATATACCGGTAAACGAGCAGAACAGCTCATGAATGGTGTAATCAAGATTGTAACCATTCGATCCTTATAGTTATCAAGGATACGAGCGCCCATTACAGATGGTACGGAACAACCGAAACCTAAAAGCAACGGAATAAAGGATTTACCATGCAAACCACAAGCGCGCATTACACGGTCAATAACGAAGGCTGCACGAGCCATGTAACCAGTATCTTCCAAGAAAGAAATGCCAAGGAAGAGTAATAAAATTAATGGTAAGAATGAAAGTACCGCACCTACGCCGGCAATAATACCATCAGATACGAGTGACTGTAATTGGCCCTCTGGAATAGTCTGAACCGCATAAGCTTGTAATGCAGCGAAACCATCCTCGATCCAACCTTGAGGAATACCACCAACGAAGTTAACGAACGCAAACAATAAGTACATAACAACCATGAAGATTGGTAAGCCCCAAATTCGATGCGTTAAGATTTTGTCATAACGGTCAGAGCGTGTTTCCAATTGAGTTGGCGCTTGTGTTAAACATGTATTATATACTTCTACTGCAAAGCGGTGACGATATTCTTGGAAGACAATATCAAGATCAACTTGATCCTTAATTTCTTCACGAATAGCTTCAGCCTTTTGAATAACAGCTTCCGTATTATCAAAGCGCATAACTTTGCCAATAACGTCAGCATCTTTTTCTAACAACTTAACAGCAATCCAACGAAGTGGATATGTAACAGTGCCCGCTTGTTTTAGCAATTCTACAAGCTCACTAATTTTACCTTCTAACAAATCACCATAGTTAATTGTTACACCAGGAGCTTTTTGAGAAGCAGCTACACTAATTGTTGCTTCTAACAAGTCTTTTGTACCAATGTTTGTACGACCTACTGTGCTAACAATTGTAGCCCCTGTCATTTC
>NZ_CAJLUB010000148.1 GCF_905209685.1 uncultured Veillonella sp.
GGATTATACGGATTTTGTACAATCCTCCTTTTTTGTACCCTTTTTTAGGTAGATTACACGTATTGGGAGGTATATATGGATACAAGTGTAATGATAACTCTTGGCTCCTTGGCATATGCTACACCAATTGGTATGCCTGCCAATACTATGGTATACAATATAGCTGGCTATAGCTTCATGGATTATGTGAAAGCTGGTTTGCCACTTATCGTTGTATCAAGTATCGTAGCACTTATTTTACTTCCAATCCTATTCCCATTCTAATAAGATAAGTATTTGGTATATATTGAAAGCCCTGATGTACATTTACATCAGGGCCTTTTCTTGGTTATGTATATATAGTGTTTGTTTTGCTATATATTAGATAGATTACTAAATTTGTTAGACATAAGTATTAGACATTAGAGGAACTTTCACATATAATAGAGTAATGTAAGTGTACAAATATACATTCACAGTAGACATATTTTATGAAACGTATATGTCTATCTAATAGTTGTTATATAGGTTTATGTGGCCATAGCGCCGAGGAGGCTTTATGTTAAGCGATATTGAGATTGCCCAACAGAATAAAATGGAAAAAATTCAGGTTATTGCCGATAAATGTGGTTTAACACCTGATGATATTGAACAATATGGTCATTATAAAGCGAAGATTTCTTTTGATGCCATTCGTCGCTTAGAAGCTAAGCCAGATGGTAAATTGGTGCTTGTTACGGCTATTACACCGACACCAGCGGGGGAAGGTAAGTCCACAACGAGCATTGGTCTCGTACAAGGTCTACAGAAAATCGGTAAAAATGCGATTGCAACCTTACGTGAACCATCCTTGGGCCCTGTATTTGGTATAAAAGGTGGCGCAGCAGGTGGCGGTTATGCTCAAGTAGTACCAATGGACGATATTAACCTTCACTTTACAGGTGATATGCATGCTATTACAGCAGCCAATAACTTGTTATCCGCTATGATTGATAACCACATCCATCAAGGTAATGAATTGCAAATCGATTTGCGTCAATTATCTTGGACTCGTGTTCTAGATATGAATGACCGTGCACTTCGCAACGTAACCGTAGCACTTGGCGGCAAAGTATGTGGTTTCCCTCGCGAAGATCACTTCATGATTACTGTTGCTTCTGAAATTATGGCTATTCTTTGCTTAGCTAAAGATCTAGAAGATTTGAAAGAACGTTTTGGTCGTATTGTAATTGGTTGCAATTTAGCAGGTGAACCTGTGTATGTGCATCAACTTGGTTGCCAAGGTGCGATGGCCCTTCTTATGAAAGATGCTATTAAACCAAATCTCGTACAAACATTAGAGCATACGCCGGCTATCGTCCACGGTGGTCCATTTGCAAACATCGCTCATGGTTGTAACTCCATCGTAGCTACAAAATTAGGTCTTAAATTAGGTGATATTGTAGTTACAGAAGCTGGCTTCGGTGCTGATTTAGGGGCTGAAAAGTTCCTCGACATTAAATGTCGTTACGGCGACATTTTCCCTGATACAATCGTTATTGTAGCTACATTACGAGCTCTTAAAATGCATGGTGGCGTACCAAAACAAGAGCTTAATACAGAAAATGTTGAGGCTGTTACAAAAGGTTTCAGCAACTTACAGAAAGCAATCGAAAACATGCGTTACTTTAACGTACCTGTACTAGTAGCCATAAATAAATTTGCTACCGATACAGATGCGGAAATCGCTGAGTTAACTCGCTTGTGTAATGAATTTGGCGTCCCTGTTGAGCTTAATGAATGTTGGGAAAAGGGCGGCGAAGGCGGCATTGATATGGCTAAAAAGGTCGTTGAATTGCTTGAGGGTTCAAAACCAACACCTAAATTCGTATATGATGTAGAAGATAGCTTAGAAGAAAAGGTAAATAAGATCGTTACTACGATTTATGGTGGTGATGGTGTTATCTTTACGGATAAAGCTAAAAAGCAAATTAAACAATTAGCAGATTGGGGTCTCGATCGTTTGCCTGTATGTATGGCGAAAACACAATATTCCTTGTCTGATAATCCTGCGTTGCTCGGTGCACCAAAGGGCTTTACTATTACTGTATCCGATATTCGCGTTGCCAATGGGGCCGGCTTTATCGTATGCCGTACAGGTGATGTAATGGTTATGCCAGGCCTTCCTAAACGCCCAGCAGCTCTCAATATGGATATAGAAGCAGATGGTACGATTAAAGGCTTATTCTAATAGTAAATACTTATAGTTAGTCTTTCTAAAACGGATTAATCTTTAAGACTAATTTTAATTAGAGTTATAGCGTTTATTGTTTAAACTGTTACAGTTGTATAGTAATTATAAGGAGATAACAAGGTTCCTCTTGTTATCTCCTTTACATGAGGTATAGATATGAAATTAGTAGAACAAAAAGTAAGTGACTTTTTAGCCGCTACTGCATCTAAAGAACCTACACCTGGTGGTGGTGCCATTGCGGCCTTAACAGCTGCAACGGGCGCTGCATTAGCTGAAATGGTGGCAAACTTAACCTTTGGGAAAAAAGGATACGAAGAGGTTCAAGCTGAAATGAAAGACCTTCAAAGGAAGGCGGAATCTATTCGGAATCGCATGCTTGAATTGTCCCAAGCTGATGCGGATGTATTTAACATCTTTATGAACGCATTAGGTTTGCCAAAGAATACTGATGAAGAAAAGGCTATGCGTAGTGCCGCAATTCAGCAAGCTTATAAAGATGCGGCTATGGTGCCCTTTGAAATCGGTGAATTAGCGTATCAAATCTTTGATTTAGCGGATATGGCAGCTCGCAAGGGCAATCAAAATCTTATTACAGATGGTATTATCGCTGCTATTAATGCTCGTGCTGCGGTAAAGGCGGCATTCTTAAATGTACGTATCAATTTATCTGGGATTAAAGACGAAGCCTTTGTAACTGATATAACTACAAAAATGAATGCTATAGAAAAAGATCTTGATGCTAAAGAGGCGGCTATTATAGGTTTATATGCATAACTAGCTCAAAATAGCAATTTAAAATAATAGCTTGAAATAACTTGATAGATATATAGATATATTAATTAATAAAATCTGAACGGTTTCGAACGATTTATACTTTTGAGAGTATAATGTTCGGAAAAATTAAAAAAGAGAACTTATTATTGCTTTTAAAAATAATAGGTTCTCTTTTTTCTATTGTTAAAATCCGAACGATATTGTAAAATAAATGGGTGTTATTTCGAGGTTTGATGTAGGAGACATTATGACAGATCAAAAACAAATGAATACGGTCGATAGTATGTTGCCAATACCACAGCTCTTTGCCTTTGGTTTACAGCACGTATTGGCCATGTATGCAGGCGCCGTTGCCGTACCTATTATCGTGGCACAGGCCATGCACTTGCCTGTGGAAGATTTGATTCGCTTAATTACAGCGGACTTATTTACTTGCGGTGTTGCCACATTAATCCAGACGTTAGGTTTTGGTAATATTGGTGGACGTATTCCAATGATCCAAGGGGTTACCTTTGCATCTGTAGGCCCTATGGCCATGATTGGGGCTCAGCATGGTATGACTGCTATTTACGGCGCCATTATTGTAGCCGGTTTATTTACATTCTTGATAGCGCCATTCTTTAGTCGCCTTATTCGATTATTCCCACCTGTAGTTACAGGTACAATTATTACCATTATCGGTATTAACTTGATGCCAGTTGCCATTAATTGGATGGGCGGTGGTGTAGGCAATCC
>NZ_CAJLUB010000149.1 GCF_905209685.1 uncultured Veillonella sp.
AAAATATAAACAATTGTATAAGAAAGGCCTAAAAGGCATTGCTGCTTTTCTTGCCATTGGAGCGATTATTTTCTTTGTGTTGGCTACGATAGCGAGTCGTGGGATGGGCGTTATCTTCAATGAGGTTATGGCTCGGCAAACGATGATGCGTGGTTCTGTAACCGTAGAGAGTTTAACTGCAACACCGTGGGGGACATTATCTTTTACCGACTTGGTGTGGAAAGATCCTGAAGGCCGTGAATTGCTTACCGTTCCAAGTGGTAAGATTCGCGTCAATATGTGGGACGTAGTCACTCGTAACTTTAAGGCTTCCGCTATCAATGGCATTGAGCTCAACGATGCTACAATCGTAGTCGATCTAGATGATAATAACCGACTAGACTTCGTACCTGCATCGCCTGATGTGAATAAGCCTCTCGATGAAGTAGAACCTCGCCCTAAGCCGCCTAAAAAGACTACTCAAGATCGGCAAGAGGAATTGGCGAAGAAGGTTCGTAATTTTAATTGGGAAGGCCAACATTTGGACCTTACCATTACACTTAGAAATAATCAGTTAGAAATCTTTCAGAAAAATCGTCACTATGTGATGAAGAATGTAGAGGCTAAAATTCATCTTGATAGTAAGCGCGCTATTTGCGTTGATATGGAAACCGGTAAGTTTGGTGGAACCGCTATTGGTGATGGAATGACACTAAAAGGACGCGTTGATTTAAAGGATGTGTTGAAGCATCGCATGCCTCAACTGGATTTACAGTTTGATGTGAAAGGCGTAGACCCAGCATCCCTTGGTTTTGGCGATAATATTCACGATGCTATGACCTTGTTGACAAAGGTAACAGGTGATTTTAATCGACCGTTAGCTAAAGGCCGTGTAACGATGCCTATTTTACGTATTCCTGCGCTTACCTTTGAAAACGTCGTGGGTGATGTAACGTACCAAGATGGCATTTTAAATTTTGAAAATGTTAATGCTAATGTGTACAGTGGCAAATTAGAGGCAAAAGGGGTATACAATTTAGATACAAGAGCCTATACCATTACAGGAGTAGCTAAGGATTTAGATAGTAGTGAGGCCCTTAAAACACCTGAGTTCGTCGTTCCTGTATCGGCTAATTTGAACTTTAAAAGCGAAGGTAAGCCTCGTGATATGGAGGTGTGGGGAAATTTCTGGTCTGGTGAAGGCCATTATATGCTCATTCCAATTAAAAATATTACAGGAAACTTTCATAATAAGGGACGTCATTTATCATTTAGTGATGTGACAGTTAATACGAATATTACGACCATTTCTACAGATGCGTTGCGCATCGATAATGGGCAACTCACCATGGGGCCTCTTAACATTACATCGCATGGGGGCAGTAATTTTATCCTCTATGACGAGTCCTTCGATGAGATTGATGAGAACATGGATCGGATTAAAGTTGGGATGAAGCAAGCTGGTGAAAATAGTAAGCGTGCCTCTGATTCAGCTAAAGGTATAGATAGTATCAAGGTTCCCGATGATGTAAAAGAATCTGTTGGTGATGTAAAACGCCAAATGAATGAGGTGAAAGATGCTTTCAAAGGTATCAAAATAAAGTGATAAATGAAATATAAATGATATTAACTCTCTTTCATTGTGCATTTATTTAGATGGTTTATAATAAATCTCCGTTATCATAATTTTTGATAAAATACTTTTGTGTTATTTGGAGGTTTTTTATGAAAGCATCAAAACAATTCTCTATCGTTTTGGCCGCAGCTGTACTTGCTTTTGGCGCTGTTACAGTAGCACCACAACAAGCAGACGCTTCTTATGGCTACAAATATACTGATTCCCAACGTCCACCAGTATCTACTCCAACAGGTTATGTTAATCCAGCTATGGGTTCTACAGTAACTGTTACAGATCCTGCACCTACTACAAATAAATTGACTACTCCTAAAGCTAGTACTACTATTGAAAACATTACTGTGACTAATGTTGCACCAAAATACTCTGATTATAATGATATTGCAGCATACTCTCTAGCAGTAGCTGACTATTTCATGGCGAAGATCATGGCTATATATGGTAGTGGTAATACGGCACTTAACCGTTATGGTTTTGGCAGATAATATAGTCATCAAATTTAGTAAAACTAATTTCGAATAATTATATATGCTATATAATAAAAAGGTCCCGTATGGGACCTTTTTATTTGCATAAATTTTTTAATGCGTTGAGAGCTTGCTCAACAATCTCTTAATTTCGGTTATCGATCTAATCCGTTAGCACGTTGGTATTCAGATTTGTCTGTAGATTGAGCTTGATCATCTGTAGTTACAGTATCTTTAGCTAAGGATTTCTTAATTTTAATAAGAGGTTTTTCTGTAGCCTTTGGATCTTCTTTTTTCTTTACATCATTTTGAGATGGTGGCAAGAATGTGTTGAGTTCATTCTTGTGAGATACCTCTGTGTTTGTAGTAGATGCTAATTGTGCACGTTGAGGGGCGATGAAGATTTCATCCTTTGTAATTTTTACATCGTTCAATAATAATTTGAATACTTGTGGTTTTACAAAGATAGTACCATCTACCTTGCGAGCTGCAGGCAAGAAGGATTCGGAAGTATCAAGGTTAATGATTTTTAATTTACCATGACGGACAACTTCTGCAGAATCTGGTTGGATTGCCAGTGTAGCAATGTTCATGTCCACTAATGCTGTTTTAGTAGGCTCATCCCATGCCACCTTATAGCCTAAAGCTTCAGATACTTGGCGTAATGCTACGAGTGGCTGACCATCTACATAGATTACATTTTGTTGACCGTTGATAGGTTCAACCACTTTACCATCTACATTGATATGATGAGCAGTTGTAACAGATGCCGGTTTTTCAAGGTTCATAGCTGGACCTGGATTCTCCATGCCAATAGCCGCTTGTGCAGGTTGTGCCGTGCCAAATGTGAAAGCTAAAGCACCTACAGCGATGCTAGATAAAATAAGCTGTTTTAATTTCATAAGTGACCTCCATAAGGTATTATATCGTTCTGAATAAACTAACATTACCAAATGTATATGAATATTTTATTATAAATTTTAATTTTGTACAATCTATATGTGAGCGCAATATAATTGAACTAGAGTATGGGGATAGGATAGTTTATGCAGAGACATAGGATGAACTGGTCATTTAACTATAGTCTGAAATCATTTATCTCTATAAGTAGTGTATTCTTTTATATGCTATAATTAAGTGTTACATGAATTATTCAATATATTTAATTATAGAGTTCTAGAAGATATAGAAAGAGGTTCCTTATGGCATCCGGCAGATCTGAAAAAGAGTTACAAGGGGTAACGATGTTAGGTCACAAGACCGATTACCCAACTGATTATGCACCACAGGTGTTAGAGGCATTTGATAACAAGCACCCAGATAATGATTACTTCGTTAAGTTTAACTGTCCTGAGTTCACAAGCTTGTGTCCTATGACAGGTCAACCAGACTTTGCGACCATTTACATTTCTTATGTACCAGATAAGAAAATGGTGGAGTCCAAGTCTTTGAAATTGTATCTATTTAGTTTCCGCAATCACGGGGACTTTCACGAGGACTGCATCAATATCATCATGAAAGATCTCATCAAGTTGATGGATCCTAAGTACATCGAGGTATGGGGTAAGTTTACGCCGCGTGGTGGTTTGTCCATCGATCCATACGCAAACTATGGCAAGCCTGGTACAGACTGGGA
>NZ_CAJLUB010000150.1 GCF_905209685.1 uncultured Veillonella sp.
TTTACACGTGTAGGTGCTAGTGATGATATTTCTACTGGTCAAAGTACGTTCATGGTAGAAATGAAAGAGGTAGCCTATATTTTAGAGAATGCTACACATAATAGCTTAATTATCTTAGATGAAATTGGTCGTGGCACTAGTACATTTGATGGTTTAAGTATCGCCCAAGCCGTAGTTGAGCATATTTGTAAGCATATTCACGGCAAGACATTATTTGCTACCCATTACCATGAGCTAATTTGTTTAGAAGAAAGCTATAGTAAATTAAAGAATTACACTGTAGCTGTAAAAGAAAAAGGTAAGGATGTTGCATTCTTGCGCCGCATCATCAGAGGTGGTGCAGACCGTAGCTATGGTATTCATGTAGCGAGATTGGCAGGATTACCAAATTCTGTGCTAAAACGTGCAGAGGTAATTTTGGAATCATTGGAAGATCAAAGTCATGATGCTAGTGATTTAAATAACCGTGTAATTGGTGGACAATCTACTAATGTGGTTAAAACGACTACAAAACAAGCGAGTGATTTACCACTAGGTAATTTATTTACTCATTCTGTAGTCGATAGCTTACTCGAAGTGGATGTAATGAGTATGACACCGATTGAAGCATTAAATAAATTATATGAACTACAAGAGGAGGCTCGTAAAGGAGGCGGGAAATAATGGCAACCATTCATGTATTGGATGAAACCACAATCAATAAAATAGCTGCTGGCGAAGTTGTGGAACGTCCCGCATCTGTTATTAAAGAGCTTATCGAAAACTCCATTGATGCGTCTGCCACTAATATTGAAGTTGAAATCGGCGATGGCGGTGTAGCTTATATGCGCATTACCGATAATGGTATCGGTATGACAGAGGAAGATGCACGCCTGGCAATTTTGCGTCATGCTACCTCTAAAATACAACAGGTAGAGGATTTATTTGATATAGCATCCCTCGGCTTCCGTGGAGAGGCTTTGGCTAGTATTGCCTCGGTGTCTCATTTTTCTTTGACTACACGTAAAGCTGATTCTGATTTGGGTACTCGTATTACCGTAGATGGTGGTACTTTCACTGATTGTATTCCTTATGGTGCGGCACCTGGTACGACAATTGAAATTAGAGAATTGTTTTATAATACGCCAGCCCGTCGCAAGTTCTTGAAAACAGAGCGTACCGAATCTTCTAAAATTCAAGATATTGTAGGCAAACTGGCCCTTAGTAACCCCCATATTTCTTTTAAACTCATCGTAGATGATCGTGTGGCTATTATTACTCCTGGAAACGGCAATATTGGTGATACGGTAGCCGCATTATATGGCTATAAAACGAAAGATGATATTTTCACTGTTGCTTATGAAAGTGACTCTATTTATATCGATGGTGTAGTGAGTAAACCTACCCTTCTTAAAAGTACTAGAATTTGGCAAACTATTATCGTTAATAACCGTGTTATTTCCGATAAAACAATAATGAAGGCTATCGATAATGCTTACCATGCATTGTTACCTAAAAACGGTCATCCTTTAGTGGTACTTAATATTACTGTACCTGCTGGTATGGTTGATATTAACGTTCATCCACGAAAGAGTGAAGTAAAATTCTCAGATGATAAGATAATATTTAAAGCTGTTTATCATGGTATTTTAAACGCCTTAAATAATCCTCTACATGAGCGATACGAACGAGAATCATCTTCTTATATAAATGGCACAATTAATAACGGAGCTGATTTCCGTAATAATGAAACCAATTGTAATGACGTAAATACTAACAGTAATGATACAGTTACTAATTCTAGTTCTTATAGTAGTTTATCTCACCATGGCAATAGTACGTATGATTCGTATAGAACACCTTCTGTTGTACAAGATGAGATGCAGTCTGCTGAACATATAGCTACTGCGGTAGATTATGACAAAGTATTTGGTAGTCGCCGTACTAAAGGATACGAAGTCATGCGCGGTGAGACTACACAGTTTGTAGAGAGTCTTAAAACTAAGGGTTTTACACCACCTCCGCCAAAGGCTACTTATGAACAGTCGTCCTTTACAGACGAAAGCTTCGATGCTGTTCCTACTGAATATACTAGTTATACAAAGGAAGACGTCGAAAAATTTAAGTCTTTAGCGCAAGATATTCGTGAAGAAAATACAGAAGAGCGTACCATTCAAAATTCTGGATTCTTACCTATGGGGCAAGTCGCTTCTTGTTATATTTTGGCTAAAAAGGGTGATGATCTCTATATAATAGACCAACACGCAGCTCATGAACGTGTACGATATGATAAGCTTTGTAAGTCTTCTGAATCCATTCCTATGCAATCTATCCTTGTGCCTCAATATAGTGAGGCTACAGATGATGAAATGAATTTGGTAGAGGAAGAGCGAGAAACCTTACTAGATCTTGGCTTTGATGTAGAGTTAGGTGGTCCTACGAAAATAAAATTAGTAGGGGCGCCTGTAGATTTAGTAGAGTCAAAGGCTTTTGAAATTCTCCAATATGTATTCTCTTACTTACACGAACATCAACAGCCTACTAAGGCTCAGTTACGTCATGAAATGCTAGCGTATGCATCTTGTAGAGGGGCCATTAAGGCAGGTCATAATTTAAATATGTATCAAATGACTACCTTAATTGAGGATCTCTTTAGTACTGAGAAACCGTACGTATGTCCTCATGGCCGTCCAACGATAATCAAGTTTACACCTGATGAATTAGGTAAATTATTCTTACGGTCTTAATATGAATATACTAACCACATCTCAAAAATCTAATGAGGTCATTCAGGAGGAAGCCAAAGCACTGGCTTCCTCTATGCATATGACATATATTAAACGAGGTAAAACATCGATACCAGCCTTATTCGGTAAGTATCAATGCGAATATATTGCGGTTCTTGCTGGTTCTGGATTAACTATTCATTTCCCAGAAAATCAACAACATACCTTTCATTTGTCTATGGCTCAATTACGTATATTACGTTTACAACGCGGTGAAGGCGATCATCTCGTTAATGCGGTACAAGTCATATTAGATAAAAAGGGATTATCTAATAAAGATAAATTTACGTTTTTAGATTGTACAATTGGCCTTGGTAGTGACAGTATGGTAGTGAGTTATGGTTACCCACAAGCTCAAATAACTGGTCTAGAAGGGGCTTTACCTATATGGCTTGCTACTAGTCATGGTTTAGCTCATTATATTCATAGTGAGGATAGTGTAACGAATGCATTGCGACGTATTAAAGTAAATCATGATACCTTTGAACACTATTTACCAAATCTACCTGACAATAGTATTGATATTATTTATTTTGATCCTATGTTTGAAGTTCCTGTAGAGGAAAGCCCTCAATTCAAACCTCTTCGAGGACATACTGTGGAAAGTCATATAGATGATAAAATCATGGCACAGGCTATGCGTGTTGCCACGTATGGTGTTATTATTAAAGAACGACCATTTAGTTCGGTCTTTCAAAACTATCCACCCCATCAATGGGTGGGCGGAAAATATAGTCGTATAGGCTATGGTGTATATATGAAGGAGTTAATGTGAATCCCTTAATTACCATCGTTGGACCAACGGCGGTAGGCAAAACAGATCTTACCTTGGACTTAGCAGAACAGCTACATGCTGAGGTTATTTCTGGTGATGCTTACCAAGTATATAAACAACTCAATATTGGTACCGCTAAACCATCG
>NZ_CAJLUB010000151.1 GCF_905209685.1 uncultured Veillonella sp.
TCACCATTAGTGGCTTTGATTGCCTTCTTGGTATGGGGCGTGATTGTCTATTTTACTAAGCTCGTATCACTAGGATCTATTATAGCAGCAGCTTTAGTACCAATTTTAATGTATTTTACAGGAGAATCTTATTGGTTCGTAGGCTTTGGCGCTTTGGCAGCTTTATTTGTCATTGTTCGACATTGGGATAATATTAAACGTTTACTAGCAGGTAATGAGTTAAAAGTAGAACGTATCAAAAAGGATTAATCTATGAATGTTGTTGTTGTCGGCTCTGGTAGCTGGGGTACTGCTCTTGCTATTAAATCCGTATTAGCTGGAAATACTACAACTTTATATTGTCGACGCCCAGAATTTGCTACACAATTAGCAGAAGATTTAGAGAATAAAGAGTACTTACCAGGTGTAACATTACCAAAGGAATTACTATATAGCTCAGATCTTGCTACTTGTATCAATGCGGCTGATATCGTTCTAATGGTTACACCGTCTGTACATGTACGCACTAGCTTAGAGTCTCTTAAACCATATGCGCATAAAGAACAATCCTATATACTTTGCTCAAAAGGTGTAGAACGTACTACTGGCAAGTTATTGACTACAGTTATGCGAGAGGTTCTAGGCCCTGTAGGATGTAATCTCGCAGTTTTATCTGGTCCAAATCATGCTGAGGAAATTGGTCGTGATTTGCCTGCTGCCTCTGTATTGAGTACAGAAAATCTTGAAGTGGCCACTATGTTACAGAAAACATTATGTAGTCAAAACTTTAGGATTTATGCAAATACCGATATTACTGGTGTTGAATTAGCTGGGGCTACGAAGAATATTATTGCTCTTGCCGCAGGGATCGTTGACGGATTAAAGTTAGGTGATAACTGTAAAGCCTTACTCTTAACACGTGGTTTACATGAGATGACTCGTTTTGGTGTAGCCTTAGGGGCGCAAAAGGAAACTTATGCTGGCCTTGCTGGTATGGGGGATTTGATTGCCACTTGTATGAGTCCACATGGCCGTAACCGAGCCGCTGGTCAACAATTAGCAGATGGAAAAACAATGGACTATATCATTAATCATACGAATATGGTTGTAGAAGGCTTTTTTGCTACGGACATTGTTTATAAGATGGCCTGTGAACATCATATTGAAATGCCTATAACTAAGGCTTTATATGAAGTTTTATATGAAGAAAAATCTCCAGCTTTGGCATTAGCTGAATTGATGGGACGAGATATTAAAATTGAAGTATCATAAATAAAAGATACTTTTAATTTGGTTATTTATATACTATAATTAATGAGTATAATCTTGTGAGGGTTGTATGCGAATTATTGGCGGAACTGCAAAGGGACATACTATAAAAGCACCTAAAGGGGTAGATACTAGACCTACACTTGATCGTGTTCGTGAAAGTGTGTTTAATGTATTATCTAATAGAGGTATATTTGGTACTCATGTATTAGATATATTTTCTGGTACAGGTGCAGTAGCTATTGAAGCCTTAAGTCGTGGTGCAGCACATGCAGTAGCGGTAGACTTTAAAACAGGAAAATTGATTTTAGAGAATGCTAAACACTGTCATGTGGAAGATCGGTTAGAAATCATTCCGAGGAAACTTTCACAATTAAAAAACTATATAATGGGACAACAGTTCGATTATATTTTTTCTGATCCACCATATGAAAATGGATTTATACAAGACACCATAGATTTGGTTGTGACCTATGATTTATTAAAGCCTGACGGTGTTTTACTATTAGAACACCACAAGGATGAGGCATTTACCTTGCCTCAATCATGGGAATGTATAAAAGAACAGAAATTTGGTTATACGATGGTTTCCTATTTTGTAAACATAGCTGAAAGGAGCTAAACCTGTGCGTATAGGTGTGTGTCCGGGTAGTTTTGACCCAGTTACAAATGGACATGTTGATATTTTTGAACGTGGCAGTCGATTAGTTGATAAATTAATTATTGCTGTTAGCTCTAATCCGAATAAAAATTCCTTGTTCACCATGGAAGAACGGGTTGAGATGATTCGAAATTCTGTCAAACATATTCCTAATGTTGAGATTGATTGTACAGGCGGTTTGCTTAACGAATATGTTAAATCTAAGAATGCTACTATAATCATTCGTGGTTTGCGCGCGTTAAGCGACTTTGAATATGAATTTCAACGTGCTTTGTTTGCAAAATATTTGGATGATGATATTGAAACTGTATTTATTATGACTAATAATAAATACTCTTTCGTCAGCTCCACAGGTATTCGTGAACTTGCAAAATTTGGCGGTAAGCTAGATGGGTTAGTTCCGGATGATGTTAAGGAAAAACTTGAAGAACGCTTTAATACGGTCCATAATAAATAGGGGTGAATTGTATGAAAACAGAAAAATTATTAGAAGATTTAGAGGTTCTTATTGAATCTAGCAGCCGTATTCCTATGACTACAAAACGTATGGTTGAGGAAGACGAAATTATGCGTATTATTGATTCTATTCAAGAGTCCTTACCATTGGAACTTGAAGAGTCTCGTCGTATTGTAGCTGATAAAGATAAAGTATTAGCTGATGCTCAACGTCAAGCTGAAACTTTAATTGATCAAGCAAAAGACTACATTGCTAAATTAACTGCTGAAAGCGAACTTGTAAAACAAGCGCAAGAACAAGCCAATCAAATTATCAATGCAGCTAACCAATCCTCTGAAGAATTGAAATCTAGCTCTATTCAATATGCTGGTGATGTTCTTAAATATGTGGAAAACAACTTAGAGAAAACATTGGAAAGCTTACGTCAAAATCGTGAAAGTTTGAAACAAACTGAACAACGTACAGAAGAAAACCAATAATATAAATAAAAAAGAAGCGAAGGATTTCCTTCGCTTCTTTTTTTATTGTACGCCGAATAGGCATGACTAAACCCCCAGTTAAACTGGGGGTCGGTAAAAAATTCTTAGAGAAAAGGAAAGAACCTCCTAGTGGTAAAATGAAGTTGGTCTGGCAACCACAACATTTCAACATAGGAGGTTCAATGTCAATGAATGACGTAAAAAGCTTATCACATAGTAAATGGAGATGTAAATATCATATTGTTTTTGCTCCAAAGTATAGAAGACAAATAATTTATGGTCGGATAAAAGCTGATGTAGGTAAAATCTTACGAGATTTATGTAAGAGGAAAAATGTAGAGATTATAGAAGCGGAATGCTGTCCGGATCATATTCATATGCTAGTAACGATACCACCACATTTAAGCGTATCGAGTTTTATGGGATATTTAAAAAGCAAAAGTAGCCTCATGATATTCGATAAACACGCAAATTTAAAATATAAGTATGGAAATAGACATTTCTGGTGTAGAGGATATTATGTGGATACGGTAGGACGATATGAAGGAGCGATAAAAGAGTATATTCGCAATCAACTACAAGAGGATATAGCGCAAGATACATTAAACTTTAAAGAATACACCGACCCGTTTACGGGTGAGCCAGTAAAATAGGCAAAACAAAAGCCCCCGAGTAGGGGGCAGCCAGTGGTAATAGAGTGGTTGTCAGATCATTCAATGCCCTCTTTAGAGGGCCACCACTAGAGAAAGACCCTTATAGGGTCAGAGCAAACCACCCGTTCTACGGGTGGTTATGATT
>NZ_CAJLUB010000152.1 GCF_905209685.1 uncultured Veillonella sp.
GCAAAATCTGCTGCCATTATGATTGGTTATTTAGGGAACTTCACTAAATTAGCGCACTCTGCAGATGTTGTAGATGTAAACACAGGTGAAGGCGGTATCGTTGTTGATCCAGTAGGTTCCGATAATGAAGAACCAGCTGTAGATGACGGCCCAGCAAAGATTTCCATCGATGAGTTGGAACTCTCTGTTCGTGCGTATAACTGCTTGAAACGTGCTGGCATTAATACAATTGCAGATTTGCTAGACAAAACCATTGATGACTTAGGAAAAGTTCGCAATTTAGGCAAAAAATCCATCGATGAAATTGAGGAAAAACTCAACAATCATCCAGGTGGTTTTCAACTTAAACAAAAAGGCGAATAAGGAGGAAGACGAATGTACAGAAAATTAGGCCGCGACAGCTCCGCTCGTAAAGCGTTGTTCCGTAGCATGTTAACATCTTTCTTCCAATATGAGCGTATTGAAACTACAGAAGCTAAAGCGAAAGAACTTCGCTCTTTAGCTGATCAAATGGTAACTTTGGCTAAACGTGGTGATCTTCATGCACGTCGCCAAGTTCTTGCATACCTCATGGATGAAAGCGTAGTAAAAAAATTGTTTGATACAATTGCTCCAAAATATGCAGACCGTCAAGGTGGTTACACTCGTGTAATCAAAACTGGTCTTCGCAAAGGTGACGCTGCACCTTTGGCTATTATCGAGTTAGTTTAATCAAACTCATACGGTGTTGTAACTTATGTTGCAGCACCGTTTTTTTATTGTCAATTTTATGGTACAATCGATTAGTATAATATCGTAATATGTTAGCAGTTATCGTAAAGAATGAATAAATATTGTTAACCTTTTCACATAAATCTATGGCAATCATTAATGCTTAATCTATACAGTGGATTACATTAATTTGTTGTTGTTAATAGGTCAATACTGTTATATACAATTTAAAGGTTATACTTTCACAAAGACGAAATTGACTAGAAAGATATGAGGTTATCCATGAATGAAAAAGACATTATGATTGACGTCAATCATATGAGTCATATTTATAGTGATGAAAATGGCAATGATGTACATGCACTAAATGATGTGAGTTTATCCATCAAGCGTGGTGAGTTTGTTTGTATTATCGGTACTAATGGTAGTGGTAAAAGTACACTAGCCAAGCATTTCAACGTGTTATTACAACCTAGCGAAGGTTATATCAATGTATGTGGCTATGATACGCGTGATGAAGAGCACATTTGGGATATACGTCAACATGTAGGTATGGTGTTCCAAAATCCGGATAACCAAATTGTGGCAGCTGTCGTAGAAGAAGATGTTGCCTTTGGTCCAGAAAATCTTGGAATTCCTAGTGCTGAAATTAGAAAACGTGTCGATGCAGCATTAGAGGCTGTTAATATGACTGAATATAGAGAGCATGGTCCTCATTTGTTGTCTGGTGGTCAAAAGCAACGTATTGCTATTGCTGGCGTACTTGCCATGAAACCGGATTGTATCGTTCTTGACGAACCAACGGCTATGCTTGATCCAAAAGGTCGTCGTGAGGTATTAGAGACAGTTCATAAACTCAATAAAGAAGAAGGTATCACTATCGTGTACATTACACACTTTATGGAGGAAGCTGTCACAGCTGATCGTGTAGTAGTTATGAAAAATGGTGTGAAATTACATGATGGCACTCCTCGTGAAATCTTCAGTCATGTAGATACCTTAAAAGGTCTTGGTCTTGATGTTCCAGTGGCGTCTGAAATTGCTTTTAAATTAAATGAAAAAGGTTATGAGATCGGTAAAAGTATCATCAATAATGAAGAATTAGCAGTAGGTCTTAAACATTCTAAATTAGCTGACCAACTACTAGGTGATCATAATGTAGGGGCTAAATCTAATAGTTCTCCTACCAATGAAGATGTAAATCCAGTAAGAGGGGAGGGCACACACTAATGGCAATTGTATTAGATAATATTACTTATACCTATGGTGTAGGTACTCCATTTGAAAAGACAGCCCTTCACGGTGTATCTCTTACTGTTGAAAACGGTGAGTTTTTAGGCATCATTGGTCATACCGGCTCTGGTAAATCTACCTTTGTACAACATTTAAATGGCTTATTACACCCTACAACAGGAACGGTTATCGTTAATGGTGTAGATATTAGTGCTTCTACAGAGGAAGCTAAAAAGATGCGCCATAAGGTAGGCATGGTTTTTCAATATCCAGAACATCAGTTATTTGAAGAAACTATTGCTGAAGATATTGCCTTTGGCCCTAAAAACTTAGGCCTCAGTGCTGATGAAGTAGATGAACGGGTACGGGAGGCAATGAAATTTGTAGGTCTTGATTACGACACCTATGCGGAGCGCTCTCCATTTCACCTATCTGGTGGACAAATGCGCCGTGTTGCCATCGCTGGTGTAGTGGCTATGGATCCAGATTTCCTAGTTCTTGATGAGCCATCTGCAGGCCTTGACCCATTTGGTCGTGAAGAAATCTTTGAAGAAATCATTCGACTTCATAAAGAAAAGGGCATTACTGTAATCCTTGTATCACATAACATGGAGGATATTTCTCGTATGGCATCTCGCCTCGTGGTACTCGATAAAGGTCGTATCGTTCTCGATGGACAACCGATGGATATCTTTAATCATCATCGAGATGCATTGCAAGCTGTTGGCGTAGATGTACCACCCGTGTCTGTAACCATGGAATATTTGCGTGAACAAGGGTTAGATGTATCTAATCGTGTATTATCCGTGGATGATGCAGTACAAGCCATTCTAGAAGGAGGTAGCCATGTTAAATAACATTACTATTGGGCAATACTTCCCAGGAAACTCCTTCTTGCATCGCATGGATCCTCGTGCCAAGATTATTGCTACCACAATATTCGTAGTAGCCATCTTCTTAGCGAACTCTCCTCTTGCATATGGCTTGGTAGGGGCATTTACCATCTTTGCTATGTTGTTATCAAGATTGCCATTACGCTTGATGTGGTCAGCTATTAAACCACTTTGGATTATCATTGTATTTACTATGGGTATTCATATCTTTACGACCCCAGGTAATTCACTTTTCCAATGGGGCATTATCAATATTACAGATCAAGGCTTAGCTATGGGTCTACAAATGGCGGCACGATTAATCTTTTTAATCTTGTTCTCCTCCCTATTGACCTATACGACATCACCAATTCGTTTGACCGATGGTATTGAGCATTTGCTAAACCCATTCCGTTGTATTGGCGTACCAGCTCATGAATTGGCTATGATGATGACCATTGCATTGCGTTTCATTCCTACTTTATTGGATGAAACAGATCGTATTATGAAAGCTCAATCTGCTCGTGGTGCAGACTTTGTAACAGGGTCTATCATTCAACGGGCAAAAAATATGGTACCTTTATTGGTTCCTTTATTCATCAGTGCATTTAGACGTGCTGATGAACTGGCTATTGCTATGGAAGCGCGTTGCTATCGAGGTGGCGTAAATCGTACGCGTATGAAGGAACTACAAGTTACTTATGTTGATTATATTGGCGTCGGTGCTGTTATTTTGATTACCATTGTACTCATTGCATTGTGGTGGTTAGGTCTATGAGAAATATACGAATCATAGTTGCTTATGATGG
>NZ_CAJLUB010000153.1 GCF_905209685.1 uncultured Veillonella sp.
TCATTGTGGTAACGCAAGTTTTCAAGCATCAATACATCGCCAGGTTGTAATGCTTTTACAGCTTCTTCAACCTTAGGGCCAATGCAGTCATCTACGAATGCTACTGGCTTGTTGATAAGCTCAGATAAATGTTTTGCACATGGTGCCAAAGACATTTCCGGTTTGCGTTCCCCTTTTGGACGACCAAAGTGAGAAGCAAGAATAACCTTTGCCCCTTTTTCAATTAAATAATTGATAGTAGGTAATGCACTACGAATACGAGTGTCATCAGTGATGACACCGTCTTTCATAGGAACATTAAAATCAACACGAACAAATACTGTTTTGTTGTCTACTTGTAAACCATCGATTGTTAGTTTCATCAAAGCCTCCCGGATTATAAGCCTTTGCTTGCTACGAATGCTGCCATATCGATAAGACGTTCGGAGTAACCCCATTCGTTATCATACCAAGAAACAACTTTTACCATGTTGCCATCCATAACCATGGTTAAATCAGCATCAACAATGGAGCTGCGAGGATCAGAGCTGAAATCACAGGATACCAATGGTACATCGGATACACCAAGAATACCTTTTAATTCGCCAGCTGCTGCTTTGCGGAATGCTTCATTGATTTCTTCTTTAGTAGCTGGTTTTTCAAGTTCGCAAACAAGATCTGTAGCAGATACATCTGGAGTAGGAACGCGCAATGCGAAACCGTCTAATTTACCTTTTAATTGAGGCAATACTTTTGCAACCGCTTTTGCTGCACCAGTTGTTGTAGGAATGATAGACATTGCTGCTGCACGAGCACGACGAGGGTCTTTATGACGTGCATCAAGAATTTTTTGGTCATTTGTATAGGAATGAATTGTAGTCATCATACCGCGTTTGATACCGAATTCATCGCATAAAACTTTAGCAAATGGAGCCAAGCAGTTTGTTGTACAAGATGCATTAGAGATAATGTGATGTTTTGCAGGATCATACATATCTTGGTTAACGCCCATAACCATAGTTAAGTCTTCGTTTTTACCAGGTGCAGAAATCAATACTTTTTTTACAGTAGGTTGATTCAAATGAACTTTTGCTTCTTCTGCGTCACGGTATTTACCAGTACATTCCATAACGATTTCAACGCCTTCTTCAGACCAAGGCAATTTAGAAGCATCGCGGTCATGGAATACGCGGATTTTTTTACCGTCAACGTAGATATTTTCATCATCAAATGTTACTTCATTAGGGATTGTGCCATGAACAGAGTCATATTTTAACAATAATGCAGTACCTTCATTATCGCCAGTAGCATTGATTGCTACAACCTCTACGTCAGGATTATTAATCGCTGCACGTACTACACATTTACCAATACGACCAAAACCGTTAATACCAACTTTTACTGCCATTGTTAGATCCTCCTAATAACAAAAATATTCTAACAAAATATTTAACTACTAACTTCATTTATAATGCTGAAATTTGTAACAATTGACGCATACCTTCTGCAGCTTGCTCATCGATGATTAGTATGCCTTTTTGACAAGCTCTCATAACACCAATAATGGCACTCGATTTATCTTGTCCACCAGCCACAGCAATCACATTGGGAATTTTTGCAACATCAGGAAGTGATAAACCAATATTATTAGTGGAATAAATCAACTTACCATTTATATCGCAATATTGACCAAGAGCTTCGCCAACAGCATGATTATCTACTAACTGCTTACGCACATCATCAGCTATATGGCGTTGATCCGCCATTCTCATAGCTGTACCAATACCAAACAAGAGTACGTCAGTCCTACTAATAAGATCACCAATTTCCTTGATTTGAGGTTCGCAAGTGATGAGCATATGCAATGAGTCTTGTGAAAGTCCATCAGGCAAATGGAGCATTTTATAGGTACCGCGAAGCCGTTCAGCAAGCACCGAAGCAATTACGTTAGCTTGATATTCTACAACCTCACCAACGCCACCACGGGCCGGTACAACAATAGGATTAAATGGTAATACAGGCATTTCCTCAGCTACTGCAGCCATTGTACTACCACCACTGATGGCAACTACAGAGTTCGGTTCTAATAATTCCTGTAATAACTTTGCTGCTGCAAAGCCTAGTTTTTTTACCATCAACGTTCCTTCTGTAGGAGTGATGATAACCCTATCGATATGAAGTGCTTCAGTCAATCGATGTTCTAGCTCGTTAATACGATCTAATTCATTTAAAAAATTTCGCAACTTTGGAACAATTGCATGTCCCTCATCAGTGAGAAAAATCCCTGGTTTATAAATGTCTACTAGACCATTAGCACGCATTAGCTCAATATGACTTCGTACGGTTCGCTCTGGAAGATCCGTTGCAGTAGCTAATGTTCTACGGCCTATAGGCTCTTCATAAACTAGGTGGTTTAATATTTTGTATCGCTCCTTTAATACACTAACGATTTCAGGAACAATACGTTCACATATCATTAGAAACTCGTTCATCGGGTCCCTCCTTTACCCGTTGGGATTGTATGAATCGTTTTTCGTCCCATGTGAACAAAATTCGTCCCACCTAAAATAAAAAAATACCTTTACACATTTATTTTATACCCTATGTGAATTTTATTCAAGCAAAAAAACGCCCAACTAGGGCGTTTTCTAGATAAATTATTATTTAGACTGATTAGTATAGTCTTCAAAAGGTTTTAATTCCATTGGAGTTATTTCATATTCTCCATTGCTCTCATCAGTGTTGTGTTTAGATGAAAATTCTGATAAATCAGATTGACAGTATCGACACTTAATAGCTTCATTACGAATAAATTCCCCACAATATGGGCATTTCTTAAGATTATTATCTCTAACCTTAACACTATCATTATCCTTAAGTGAAAAAGCATGAACTAAAGCAACAATCCACAATAAATTACTATAAATCAGCCACAAGAAGAAGGAACGTCCTTTTTTATTTGCAATAATTGCTGGTATTAAAAATAAAGCAGCAATCACTGGAATCATTGACATAGGTTTTGTCCATATTGGATCATAGACAAAATCCATGTAACCATCAACAACTATACAAGAAATAATAAATCCCAATATACATTTTATAATGATCATTTTAATACTCCCCCCTACAAAATTCCCCTTATTTTGTACCGAAGATACGGTCACCAGCATCGCCTAAACCAGGCAAGATGTAACCATGATCATTAAGTTTTTCATCAAGGGCCGCTACATAAATAGGAACATCGGGATGTTCTTTATTCACTGCTTCCACACCTTCAGGAGCCGCAACAAGACACATTAACTTAATATTTTTAGCGCCTTTTTCCTTTAACAATGTAATAGCAGCTGCTGCACTACCACCAGTAGCTAACATTGGATCTGTTACTATAAAGTCGCGTTCGCCTACATCAGAAGGTAACTTGCAGTAGTATTCTACAGGTTTCAATGTTTCTGGATCACGGTATAAGCCAATATGACCAACCTTTGCAGTTGGAATCAAGTTAAGCATACCATTGACCATACCTAGGCCAGCACGAAGAATTGGGATAATACCCAATTTTTTACCTGCAATACGTTTGCCAGTCATTTTAGTTAAAGGTGTTTGAA
>NZ_CAJLUB010000154.1 GCF_905209685.1 uncultured Veillonella sp.
AACGATAGTTCTGATATGCATTATCTGGAATACTAGCATCAGCCCCTGGTACAGGTGGTTGTCCTTCAGGAACAGTATACTGCGCCGCATCAATAGGCATGGTAAAAGCTAATGCCACAGCTAAGCCCAACAAGGTACTTTTTAGTTTCATACAACACCTCTCAAACAATAATAGACACGTTCTCTCATTAGTATAAGTATACTATATCCTCGAGAACGTGACTATGTATGGCCCAAGCGTAAAACTTAGCTTAGCTTGTATTATATGTATGTAACGCTAGTCGTCCAATATATATGACGATTCCATTACTATCAATGTTATATGAGCTTTTAGATATACCAATTCTGCACAAAAACATTTTGAGCTCTTAATATTTATGATGCTTTCCCCTAAGTCTCTATTTTGGATTTAAATAAGAATATAATTTCCAACCAATCACTATACATAGTTATTTTATTTGTCCAAGTATCATTACCCCACCCATTCTCGTAAACATATTAGGCCGATTATAGTGAAAATCTCTGTCTAATTGTATTTGTAGGATTTCTTTATTTAACTTAGTAAACATCGCTATATAAGATGTTCTAGAGAATACTCCACCGCCTTGCAGTATGCTCATATCTTGTTGCAAAATATAAAGATTACCTTCTGGTGTTACGTATAACAGTGGTTTACTATCGTAGTCATCAACCAATAGCTGTAATACATCGAGTACCAATTTCAGCCTGCAATGGCGAACATAAAGGACATAATATAAGGAATTTTCTCCATTAGCAAAGAAATGATGCACCTTGTCATAAGGCACATCAAGAAAAGAGAGATACTGCTGCATCGTACGGCCCTCTACCTGATAATTAAGAGCCGGAATAAAGAGAATATGGTCTGAACCTAAATGAATAGATAGTTGTCCAAGATCATCTAAATTACTACGGTCACAATGAGGCGCACGAACTAGGCGGTAATCCTCTTCAATAGAGGTGCATTGATAAGTGTATCCCTTGCACTTCAAATCATCCACAACCATTTGACCATATAGTTCAATATAATCTGCTTGCCATAGACCAAGTTTACGATGTCCTACAATCCTAGAACCTTCATAATTCCAAATCTTAGTTTTACCCTTTAAGGAAATGAATAGTACATGATGGGCTCCATATTTCTGTGCATACCATGCCGCCACCTCTTGCAAGTCCTCTAAGCTATCAGGACTCCAACAGATGAGCTCCATACCAAAAGCTTCGTTATCAACATGCCCATAAATATGATGTCGATGCCAATCACGGCCTGTCGTATAAGAATAAGGCAACCCTAGCACCGCTTGGTTGTCAGTATTTGAACGACATATTATTTGACGGTTAAGAGATAAATGATTAGCCCTCGCCTCCGCATCAACGTCTTGCCCTATGGACTGACTAGGCACAACTATCATGATTCGCTTGCCTATATACGACTGAACAACATAATTAAGCTGAGATCTACCT
Organism: uncultured Veillonella sp.; assembly: GCF_905209685.1. Lineage (GTDB taxonomy): Bacteria > Bacillota > Negativicutes > Veillonellales > Veillonellaceae > Veillonella. The sequence continues at coordinate 1,483 of NZ_CAJLUB010000154.1, forward strand.
AAAACGTCCATACATGCCACCTCATTTAATAACAAACTAGGATAAACAATAACTCTACACCTATACTATAACAAGATAAATGAGGAAAATTTTGCACATAAAAGCTCTACCTTAAGACTATTAAGATAGAGCGTTTAAATACCTGTATGGAGATGTTTAATTTAACTTTTACAAGCCAAAATCTAAGCCACCAAGATGGCAAAGAATAGTTTCCGTCCCCATCAGGGGATCAATAAATTTAACCCTGTCTTTAAAACAGCATATATTTACTGGTTCTAAAATACAAAAAACGGCGGAGATTGTATTTTGACCCTAAAAGGTACTTTAGTTAGCTAAAATAATGTCGTTTAACAGCGCAGATTTGTTTTTTCAAGGGTTAAATCTAGGTCTATTATAGCACAGCTTCAAGGGGAATGAAAAATATATGAAAACAGAGCTATCTCATAACAAGATAGCTCTGTAAGAGAGTAAATCATTATTTGTCGTGTCTTAATGATAACCTTTTATTTATGTCTCCCCTATGTTATTGTCTCCCTATAGTTCCTCCTCTCTTTTTCTCCCCCCTATTACTTCATCTCCCCTACTTATTCTTCTCTTCCCCCTAATGTTTTATCTTGTTAGGTCTCTCCAGGCGATAAATAGTTCGGCCACGACTTGTGGGTTTTGGCTGAGTTTGATGCGAGCCAGCATTTTACGCACGTAGTTACAGTGTTCTAGCATGGCTTCATTCAGCTTGTGTTTCACGTGGTGTGGGGCTTGGTACACCAAAATAGGTTTAAAGTCGCCTACATGAATGTAGCTCGTATCTGGATCAGGGCCATCGGTGACGATATATTGATAAGGTATCGCCACGTTAAAGAGTCCGTACACCACGTCCTTGCCGATAGGGCGCCGACATTTAATATGACCAAAGGTCAAATGCGGCCCATAGGTCTTAGGCGCCGTATAGCTGCTGCGTCGACCGTCACTGGTCATGATATAATTCGGTCTCAACCCTTCTTGTAAGGCTAGCTCTCGCAGGATGGTACGAATTGGCAGATGCACCAATTCTTGACGGCCATCTACGAAATAGCACATCGTGCTGTCACCGCCGCCAGGTTCATAGGTAGGAATAAAACAAACAATATGATTCTTCGGATTCGTATAGATCAAATCCAAATTCTCTCCCTTAGATAGCCAAGTGGCCACCGCTACTGGTACTTCATTACATGTCATCATAGGAATTCTCTCCCCTCAACTTAGGAACATTCCTTTCAACAATACAATGAACACGTGTTCTGTGAAAGCAGATTCGCATGCTTTAATCTGCTGTTGGTTTAATTGTATATCACACTGTATAATTTGTAAATATATACACAAAACTATAGAAATTTATGTAAAATTAAAGACTTTATGATCTTGTAAAAGTAATATCTACCTATATGTGTCATTATTTTCTCATTTAAATTGAGAATTGCATATTTTATGTATATCTGTTAATCGCAATTAACGTAATTATACAAAAATCAGAATATAAATAAGAAATTAAATTATATTAACACATATCATTTTAATACAAACTTGCTCTAATAAACTAACACTCATACGTTTACACTACCTATTCTAATCAATTCAGAGTCATAAGAATCTAATACGTGTATAGCTCTAATGAATATATAGCCCTATTGTATTCATATCTAGTGCACTCGTATCTTATTAAAATCTGTCGTCAAGTATCTACGCAGCTTCCGCAGGGCTCGTTCATGACGCCGTTGGATAGCTTGGCGGCTACAGTTCAATTCTTCGCTAACGGATACGAGGCTTTTACAATCACCGTACACACGCCGCAATAGATCTTGTTGATCTGGAGATAATCTGCCAAGAGCCCATACGAGACGAGCCCGTAGTCGTTGTTCCTCATCGGCCGTCATAATCATGTCTGCTATATTTTCTCCAGATGAGAAGATATCCATACCAACCGCAACCTCGCCATCATCGGTGATGCGGTCTGGTATATGAATCTCACGATGATTACGCAAT
>NZ_CAJLUB010000155.1 GCF_905209685.1 uncultured Veillonella sp.
CATGTATACTAAATTATAAAATTATTAATAATAGGCACAGCCTTATTTGCATAGTATACTTATGCTAATAAGGTTGTGCTTATTTATATTGTAAATGTGAGAGAAAAAGATAAGAGGGTTTTATGTTACGTAAAAGTATAATTATGATGGCATTAGCGGCTGCTTTCACCATGAATGTTAGCGCTGTTCAAATCGAAGTCCCAGCCGGTCAACCGCCTATGCCAGGTGCTGATGCGAGTATTCCGGCTAATGCGTATGAGAACTATCGGGCAGGTAAGCTTAGTAATTATAAATCTAGTGATATTGTTAAGGCTAAGGCCAAATACCAAGATAAGTTAGATAAAATGGTTGCTAATGGTAAGTTGTCAAAGGATAAGTTAGATGCAGAGGCTCAAAGGGGCTATAATCAAATAGATTTAGCTGCGAATGAATCAACGGTAATCTTGTTACATGATCAAGATAATAATATTCGTGCTAGTATGCCAGCAGCCATACTAGAAGGGGACTATTTGTCTCGTAGTCGTTCTAATGAGAAAGAAGATTTACAGCTTTTAACTGAGCGAAATACACTCTTTATGTTGGGGTCTAATGTAACGGATATTCTTGATATTGTTAAGACAAAAGCTGATCAGAAAGGGCAATTCCTATATCCAGAGATAACAGAGGGGACCTGGTTTATGAATGATAAATTCTTAAATCAAAATAATCCTATGATGGGTGCCGTAGTGCGTCTTAAAGAGCAGCCAAATCGACCATATATCGTTGGAATTGCTTATAGGAATCATCCTGTTACAGAAAAAATGGAACAGGTAATGAGTAACTATATCATTCCGTCCATTCATTCTCTGGATGATATGGATTCGTATAGTGAAACGATTACATGGGAAAATTTAACATATCGGATTCCAAAGGGAATGAAGTTGAAAGCTCAGAGAAATCTGGATAATACTACGACTGAAGTCAGAGAGTATGTAGGACCTTCTGCAAGATTTTCTGTGCTTAGATGGCCTGTAAAAGTGGACAATCTATATGGTAACTTTTCTTTTAAAAAGGTTATTAATGCATCTAAAGTAGGTCAACCATTATCTAATGAGGCATTAGTTCAATCTGCTTCTGTTTGGAACAATGGTGTGCCAAGTTATATGATTGATAATTATCAGAAGGGCAAGAAATCTAAAATTCATAGAGTTCTTCGAGATGATAAATATTATTATGCTATTGATTTACTCTATACTGATGGAGCTGCGCCGTACTCTCATATACAATTAAGAAATACGGTAGAGTTCTCAGACTTTGGTAATGTAAAATTACTTCGTAAGAAAAGTGTTAATATTAGTAATAAAAATAAAACTAAGAAAGACAAGAAGTAAGTGTAATTTTGTGTTGTAAAACTTAGAGGAGAGAGGGTTTTATGTTACGTAAAAGTATAATCATGATGGCATTAGCGACTGCTTTTACCATGCATGTAAGCGCTGTGCAGATCGAAGTACCAAAGTGGCAACCACCAGTTCCAGGTGCAGATGCGAGCATTCCCGCCAATGCTTACGAAAATTATTCTCATATTAATGAAAAGGCAATACAAGAGGCGGAGGAATTTAGCGTTAAAGTACAGAAAAGTGTGGAGAAACCCAAGATTGCGATAGAAAAGGTTTTTAAGGAGAAAACTGGATTGGCTCAAGCTGTTAAGCTGGGGGAATTCTCAGAATCTACTGTTATCTTACTTCATGAAGGAAAAAATAATATTCGTTTATCTGTACCAAATATTAGCTTGCGTGGAGATACAGTTGAATCTAAATCAAGTGATGGTCCTTTATTTGTGGTTCGTGGTTTTACAAGTATTTTGATGGTGGGGCCACCACATGGTAAAGAATTTAGTAAACGTATGCACAATGAAGGTATCTATACATATCCAGGCTTAGAAAATGCATCTTGGAAAATCCTTAAAGCCAAGACACATGTAATGTATACAGAGTTTACGCCTAAGAACACGAACACTACCTATGGTATTACGTATCTTGGTGGCGGGGATGTGAATGATCCATACCAAGATAAATTTGCTGAAGTGGTAATGAGTAATTATATTATTCCATCTATTGAGCCCTTATCTGGGTTAGATAATTATAGCCATGTTAAGCATTGGGACAATTTTAGCTATCGTATTCCTAAAAAGGCTAAGCTTGTGAGCGAAGCATTGGAAGATAATAAATATGAGGTTCGTACTTATGAAGCCTCAGGAATTAAGATCCGTGTGTTACGCTTTCAAATAGACACTAATGTTGTTGATAAAAGTTTGGCAAAAAAACAAATTTTTGCATTTTTGAATAAATATGGTGACCTTGAGGCGCCTACACAGTATGCAACAGTTTGGAATAATGGTCTTCCAGGATTTCTAGTTGATCGCTATAAATCTAATGGGGAATCCTATTTACGCCATTTTACAAAGGATTCTGAATATTATTATAGTTATCGCATTGATTATGATGAAAGCAAATCTTCGTATAAGCATAAACAATTGCGTGATATGGTTGAGTATGTAGATTTTGATAATGTTGAAAGTTTACGAAAGGCACCTCAATGGCGTATAAGTAATAGCCATAAAAAGAAGCTTGATGCGGATCCAATCTTTAATCCGTGGTATATGGAATGGATTAAAATATTAACTCAATAAGAAATTTTGTTTTTAAGTTTCATAATATTAGCTAGGAGAGTGCCAATGAGTAAACTCAAATATATCAAAACTATATTAGTGCTTTTGCTTAAGGCTTATCTTGTCTATTTATGGATTAACTTTGTAGAGACATTTGCTCAGCTACTCTATAATATTTATGTATTGAAAGTATATTCATTGGAGCATTTTGGTCTATTTCTATTCTTTCTCTTTGGGAATATATGCTGTATTCTGTGGCTCGTTTTATGGTGTAAGCGATTACCGCCAGCTTTTAATAAGCCCAAAATATATTATAAGACTAAAGAATGGATACGATCTAAGAAAGAAGATGCACCTATCTATAAAGTCCTATTTGGTAGTTTATTGCTTTTGTTAAAGCTATATTTTGTAGTGTATATCTTAATTACAGCTTCCATTATTTTAAGTATTCCATTGGTAAACCTTTAGTATTCTTTCAAACGTTAAATAAACTAAAAGCCGAGCTTTTATTCCTTAGAATTAGCTCGGCTTTTATTAGTTTATTCGTATATTTATATAATATAATGATTGTTGTATCGTATATTAATGCATCATATAATAGGATTAGGATAGTTATACGAGGTTGGGGAAATAAAATAGCCCTTCGTTATCTTAGATGATTCGATAACTGAAAGGCCATTTCTCAAGCTTTTTTGTTTTCAGAGATGAGCCTGACGTTACGACTCGTCTGACTATCTTCTTATATTATAGTAAGGTTATGATATATCGTCAAATTAAGGTAAACCTCATACATACTAATTAAAGATAAACATTATAAATATTA
>NZ_CAJLUB010000156.1 GCF_905209685.1 uncultured Veillonella sp.
GAAAGACCCTTATAGGGTCAGAGCAAACCACCCGTTCTACGGGTGGTTATGATTTGTATTTTATTATTTTAATAAAGTAAGATATTAGCAATAAATCTATTAGTTATAAAGCTATTGGTAAAATAGTAAACTATTAGTTAGATTTTGCTCTACTAGCCACTTTAGCCATGAATTTTTCGTTATTAATAACAAATCGTTCATGAGTTCCTCGACCAATGATACCGACACCATCAGATGCTTCGATGTCAAAGGTGATTTTACGTCCTTCTACAGCACTAACTGTAGCTTTAGCAGTTACTGTTGCACCAAGTGGAGTAGGGGCCTCATGAGTAATGGATAGAGCGATACCTACAGTGCCTTCACCGTCTTCTAAATGTGGTTGTACTGCTGCTTGTGCGGCTTCTTCCATTAATGCACACATAGCTGGTGTAGCAAAGACCTCTAAAGAACCAGATTTCATTGTTTTTGCAATATTTGATTCTGTAACTGTTACAGTTGCCGTAGCTGTTTGACCTGCTGATACCATAATATACCTTCTTTCATTAAGAATATTCTCGTTATAATAGTATTATACATCTTTCGATAATTTTTATGCTAATGTAATTATACATATTTTATAGATACTACCAGTTAAAAATAATTACTTTTAACTGGTAGTATCTATAAAAGTAGACCATATAACTTATAACCCCAATATTTTTAACTGGTAGTAATTGAAAGATAACATATAACAGTTCTATAGAATCCGTGATATAATGGAACTAGTTTTTTATAAAACGAGGTATATATGAGTACAAGAAAATTAAAGCCTTCTGGTGAAGGTTGGGTACAGTTAATAGCAGGCATTGGTTTTGTCATTCTATTAATTGCCATCAATATAGTAGATCCTACATTTTATCCAACTATGTGGCATTTAGCGACGAGTGGATCCATGGATGAAATAGCAGAGTATATCCAAGGCTTTGGTCCTATGGCCATGGTCGTAAGTATGCTTCTCGATATTTTTGTTAATGCGGTCGGGTTTTTGCCATCTATCTTTATATCTACAGCAAATGGATTAGTATTCGGTATGTGGCCAGGGATCATTATTTCTTGGCTTGCAGAAACGATTGGCGTAGTCATTAGCTTTTATATTATGCGGTACTTTTTACGTGATACAGCAGATAAGCTTATTGCTAAGAGTACAGTATTGATGAAAGTAGATGATTTTTCAGGTCAAAATGGTTTTGTGGTCATGTTATTTGCTAGATCCTTACCATATTTTCCATCTGGTGTGATCACAGCACTTGGTGCCATTAGTAAAATCAAACCGAGAGACTATATCTTAGCAAATTTAATTGGTAAATTCCCATCCACAGCTCTTGAGGTAGCTATCGGTACAGATATCGTAAACTTTCAAGAGAATATGGGGCGATTAGGAATCATCGTAGTTGTTGCAGGTATTGTATACTTCATTCTTTGGAAAGTATATAAGAACTACATCAATAAGAAAAATGCTGAGCAAGAGCACGATCCTAATGCTTAACAATCTCTAATTAAATGTTATTCAATTTAGTATATATGAAAGAGGCGATAGTATGAGCTTTTCTCTTCCTGAACGGGTGACCCTAAAAGGTCCTAATTTTATTCGTGAAGTATTTGAACGTGGTGTAGGGGTAGAAGGTTTTATTAGTTTTGGTATTGGCAATCCTGCACCAGAAGCGATTCCTGTGGAAATCATCGAAAAGGCTTTTGATGAAGTGGTTCACTCTAATCCAATGAGTCTTTTACAATATGGACCAATGCAAGGTGATGCACGATTAGCAGAATTGACATTAGATCGTCTTGTAAAAACGCATAAGATGAATCCAGAAGGACAAGGTCTTATTATCTCTAATGGGGCGGGGCAACTCTTAGGTCTTGTACCGATTACTGTATTAGAACCTGGCGATGAAGTATACATGGATGAATTCACTTTTACCAGTGCCATTAATTCTGTACGCAATATGGGTGGTAAAGCATTAGGTATTAAGACTGATGAGTATGGCATGATTCCTAGTGAATTAGAAAAAGCGGCTCAATCTGGTAAAGGTAAATATATTTATCTTATTCCTAACTTCCAAAATCCAACAGGTATTACAATGCCGTTGGAACGTCGTAAAGAAATTTACGCTATTGCTTCTAAATATGATTTGTTTATCTATGAAGATGATCCATACGGTGAGATTCGCTTTGCTGGTGAGTACATTCCAACATTTAAATCCTTTGATACAGAAAATCGTGTTCTCTATGCAGGTTCGTATTCGAAGACCTTGTCTGCTGGTTTGCGTGTAGGTTTCTTATTTGGCCCAGCTAAAGTTATTGAAGCTATTCAAGCATTAAAAAATAATACAGCAGGGCAAATGCCATTAGTTACACAAAAAGTGGTAGCTAAAGTGCTCGATACAATCGATTACGACGCACATTTAGAAAATGTACGTAAAGTTTATAAAACAAAATGTGATGCCTTGTTGAATGCTTTTAACAAGTATGCAAGCTCTAAGGTTAAGTTAACACAGCCTACTGGTGGTATGTTCGCATGGATGACGATGCCTGAGGATGTAAATTGTGATGAATTCTTCGAAGCATGTATGGACAGAAATATAGGGATTATTAAGTGTGGTGCCTTTGCTGCAGATGGAGCAGGGGAAGGACATGCATTCCGTTTGAGCTATACAGTACCAACAGTAGAAGAAATTACAAAGGGCATGGAAATTCTTGGAACTTTAACTAAAGAATTCTGTGGTGAGTAATATATTGATAAAGTTTGATATGACATGATACAATGTAACAGTAGATACATTGTATTTACCATATAAACAAAAGGTTTTACATATAGATGTGAGGTAGTTCCTCAAAGAAAGTAGGTGTTTACTATGGGTTGCGGTAGCAGCAGTGATTGTGGCGGATGCCCATCTCAATCCTCTGGTTGCGGTGGCGGCGCGCCTCAACAACCTCAAGATCTTACAGCTCCATTACACGAGCTTAGTTCTGTTAAACATGTAATCGGCGTAGTATCTGGTAAAGGTGGCGTAGGTAAATCCTCCGTTACAAGCTTAATGGCTATTACTATGGCGCGTAAAGGTTACAAAGTAGGTATCCTCGATGCGGATATTACAGGTCCTTCCATTCCTAAAATGTTTGGTATCAAGGAAAAAGCATATGCTGACGAAATTGGTATGTATCCTGTAAAATCCAAAGGTGGTATTGACGTTATGTCTGTTAACCTTCTTTTAGAAAACGATACAGATCCAGTTTTATGGCGTGGTCCTATTTTAGGCAATGTTGTAAAACAATTCTATACAGATGTAATTTGGAAAGACATCGATTATTTATTCGTTGATATGCCACCAGGAACAGGTGACG
>NZ_CAJLUB010000157.1 GCF_905209685.1 uncultured Veillonella sp.
ATTCGCGACATCGTTGGTGGCCGTAGTGGCAGCTATGAAAACTCCTTAATGAATGCACGCCAAGCAGCCCTTGATGAAATGTCTCAACGGGCTTCTAAAATGGGTGCTAATGCTGTTATCGGCGTATCCTTCCAATACAGCACAGTAGGTGCAGAAAATGGTATGCTCATGGTTACATGCAATGGTACAGCCGTTGTAGTTTAATAGGTGATAAAAATCCCCCTAATAATAGTGTTAAAACTATATTAGGGGGATTTTTTTATTTTATCTTATACCATGTTGCATACATAACTGGTAGTACGATAAGTGTTAGAACTGTTGCCACTAGTAGGCCGCCGCTGAAGGCGATAGCAAGTGGGCTCCAGAATACAGATCCCATGAGCGGAATCATGCCTAAAATCGCTGCGATAGCGGTGAGCATGATAGGGCGGAAACGAAGTGTAGCGGAGTTAATAATCGCTTCACGTGGTTTTTGTCCTTCTGCCTTGTGGATTTCGATTTGGTCTAACAAGATAATGGAGTTACGAATGATCATACCCGAAAGGGCGATGATACCTAGAATAGCCATAAAGCCCAATGGCGTTCTCGTAATATTCAGAGCTAATACAACGCCGATTAATCCGAGAGGCGCTGTGAGCAAGGCCATAAACATGAGGGCGATTCGCTTTAATTGGAACATGAGGATTGTCATAATTACAAAGAGCATAATCGGCATTGGTGTTAACAGATTTTGTACAGCTGTTACACTCTTTTCAGCGGCCCCATCAAGTTCAATGGTATATCCTGTAGGCAAGGAATCGCGAATGTCTTGTAAGGATTTATACACTTCTTTAGTTTTTGCATTGCCTAGGACGCCAGCATTTACATTAGCGTGAATGCTGATGGTTGGCATCATGTTGCGATGCCAGATAATACCATCCTCTTGGGTCATGGTGATGGTTGCAATTTGGCTAAGCGGTACATAGGAACCATTACCTGTTTGAATAGGTAAGGAGGACAGAGCACTTAAGTTGTGTTGTTCATTATCTCCTAAACGGAATGTCACAGGAATTGTTTGGTTACCTTCGTAGTATTCCCCAGATTTAGTGCCAGATAATAGGCTTTGCAAGTGTAAGGACACGGCATAGCTATCGATACCAAGTAAACGAGCCTTGTTAGGATCGATATGAATATTGGCTACTGGTTCCGTATCTGGCCAGTCAAAGGCTATGTTATGCAAATCCTTATCGCCTTGCATCTTATCTTTTACCTTGTTGGCAATTTCTTTTACCACCTTTTGATCAGGTCCAGAAACGCGGAGCATAACTGGATATTTGGATGGTGGACCAATTTGTAAGAACTGCGTATTTACAAGGGCAGATGGGAATTCTTCATTTAAGTATGGAGTCAATTCTGCATATAATTTATCGCGGTCCTCTAAGGATTTTGTGACGATTACATATTGCAAGAAATTGTTCCGTTGCAATTCCGGTTCCAAGGTGAGGACGAAACGTGGAGAACCTTGTCCAATGTAGGATGTAAAGGTTGAAATATGTTCGTTACCTTGTAAATGTTTGTCGATGATCTTCGCTTGATTTGCTGTGTACTCGATGGACGAACTTTGAGGGAATTGCATAGATACTATGATTTCATTACGCGTTGATGATGGGAAAAATTCCTGTTTGATCAATGGTAGTGAAAGTAGGGATAACACAAAGGCACCTAAGGTGATGAGTAATACGACCTTATGATGTCCTAAGGCCCAATGTAACAGTCTTTCAAATTTATCATAGAATGTAACACTGAGCTTGTGCATGATACGGTCTCGTTTGTTCCATTCTGATTCAGGTTTTGGTGCCTTATTTTCGATGATTTTATAACCGAGAACAGGGCTGACGAGAACAGAGGCGAACCAAGATAGGATGAGCGCCATAAATACAACGATGGATAGAGATTTTGTAAACTCTGCTACCATGCCTTGTGCTAATGCTAATGGCAAGAAGCCTGCACAGGTAATGAGTGTACCAGATAGCATAGGGAACGCTGTCGATTGATAAGCAAAGGTAGCGGATCTAAAGTGCCCCCAACCTTCTTCGAGCTTAACGCTCATCATTTCTACAACGATGATGGCATCATCTACGAGGAGGCCTAGAGCCAGTATTAACGCACCTAGACTAACCTTGTGCAGATAAATGCCGCTTTCATACATCAAAATAAATGTAGTAGATACGACGACTGGAATAGTGAGGGCTACGACCACACCTGTTCGCAAGCCAAGAGATGCAAAGCTTACGAGCAATACGATGGCGATGGCTTCAAATAAGGATTGTGAGAAGTCCCCAATGGATTCCTTAACAATATGTGGCTGATTAGATACTTGATCGAGTTCAAGGCCCGCAGGGATGGTTTTCTTCAACTCTGCTAGCTTTTTATCGATAGCTTCACCAAATTCCACATTGTTAGCCCCAGCATCCATGGAGATGGCAATACCGATAGCTGGCTTGCCTTCATAGTAGAATTGAGGGTTGCTAGGATCTTGGTATGTCATGGTTACATCAGCCATGTCGCCAAGGCGCAAGGTTTGATTATTGATGCGAATTGGCATATCTTGTACGGCTTGTGGACTATCAAATAGACCGTTCACGCGGAGATACACATTATTCGTATCCGTCGTAATCATACCAGCTGGAACCATCATACTTTGCTGTTTGATAGCCGTTAATAGCTGTTGTGTACTGATTTTATAGGATGCTAATTTATCCTTATTAATCGTTACATTAAGGGTTTGTTGTTGAACCCCAATAAGGCTGATTTTCTTAACATTTGGAACAGATAACAGCTGACGTTTTAAGTCTTCTGCTTGTTGTCGCTTTTCTTCGTACGAGAATTCATCGCCGCTAATGGCGTAGATAATGCCGTATACATCATCAAATCTGTCGTTGATGGTCGGTCCTTGAACACCTTGTGGTAATGACTTCCATTCATCGTTGATCATGTTCCGCGCTTCTTCCCAAGCGGGACGAATTTTATCGGATGGTAGATTTTCTTTCAGATTAATATAAATAACTGATTTACTGCCATCTGTGAAAGATTTTGTATAATCGACGCCAGGTAGGTCGCGTAGTTTTTCTTCTAATTTGTCCGTTACCTGATCCGACATTTCTTGTGGGGAAGCCCCCGGCCAAGCAACGCCGACCACCATGGTGCGCATCGTAAAGTCTGGGTCTTCCATACGTCCCATATGGTTGTATGAGAAGATACCAAAGGTGAGGAGCACAGCCATGAAGTAGTAGATAATGGACTTATGTTTGAGGGCCCATTCGGCTAAGTTAAATTGTTTCATTGACTAACCGCCGTCCCTTCTTGTAATTGTTGGGTACCTGCGGT
>NZ_CAJLUB010000158.1 GCF_905209685.1 uncultured Veillonella sp.
TACGCTAGGTATAGGGGAGCAGGAAAGCCCGTAATACATGTAGACCGCTGCATGTACTACGGGCTTTTTTCTGGGTAATAATATTAATATAAATATATACATGTTGTAAGTTTCATAAGTGCTGAAAACATAAAAAAGCGCAGATACGATAATGTATATCTGCGCTTCTTGTATATGAGGCCTTTGCTATTAGTAAAATAGTTAGTCTTTATATGTATTGTCTAGGTACGCGCTCAGAGAAACCACAGAAGATTTCATATGGAATCGTAGAGGCAAGGGCAGCAATCTCTAGGGCAGAGATGCTTTCATGACCTTGAGAACCTAAGAGCACAACCTTATCACCAGGTTGTACCGTAATTGTATCAGGCACGGCCACCATGAATTGGTCCATACAGATGCGGCCCACTACAGGGCAACGTGTACCATGAATGAGGACTGTACCACGATTAGATAAGCTCCGAGGATATCCATCTGCATAGCCTACAGGGATGGTTGCAATCGTCATTGGTTCAGGTGTTACATAGGTAGATCCATAGCCAATGCCTTCGCCAGCTTCCAAATGCTGTACATGTACTACTTCGCTATGGAAGGAGAGAACTGGTTTCAAACCTAATCGATTTGGTACATCAAGGGATGGCATAATGCCGTACTGAATAATACCAGGACGGGCATCGGTGAACAAGCTATCTTTTACGGACAACAATCCAGCACTATTGGCAAGGGAGAAGCGATAGTCCGCATCAGGTCTAAATGCACGAATTTCATCGACCATTTTATGGAACTTTTGCGCCTGACCATGAGCGTGGCTTTGATCGGCCGCATCAGCGTTACTCATATGGGAGAAGAAACCGTCTACTTCAAGATTTTCATAGGATTCAACGCATTTAATAAACTCCACAGCATCCTCTGGTTTGATACCGATACGATGCATGCCTGTATCGACTGCGACAGCAACGCGAATAATCATATCGTGGTTTTCCGCTACTTTATCGAGAGCAGCTAAATCGGTAGATTCGCATACGGCAGGGATGGAGTTCGTATCTGCTACAAGCTCAAATGATTGTGGGCGTGTGAGACCTAGAAGGTAGATTGGTACCATAATACCTGCATTGCGAAGCGGCACAGATTCTTCAGGAATGGCAACGGCTAAGGATTCATAACCTTCCTCAACGGCTATACGGCCCATCATAACGCTGCCGTGGCCATAGCCATTGGCCTTGATAACAGCTGTAGATGTGCTCCATTCCGGTAAACTATCTTTAATTTTGCGCAAGTTCTCGCGAACGAGACTTGTATTTATGGTCAAATAGGTGGGTCTCATGGTATTCCTCAATTCTATATAACATTACTTTTATTTTATAACTTTTGGGGAATTAAACAATACTTTTGTGAAAGTTTTATACAGAAACATTGGTATTATTTTGAATTTTATAGCTTTTCTGCATATATTATATACAATAATTGTGAAAGTATACTAATTGATATAGTCAACTGTGATATTAATAGTATAAATTTATATAAATAATAGTATAATTTATAGTAGGGTATGATATATGCTTTTTCTAGCTAATAGGTTGGTTATGAATGATTTAGACAAAATTGTAGTCATCTAACATCGTGAACATAGCCAGATTACTTGTAGGTTTGGAATTAATAAATATATAATATAGCATCTATGTAGGAGGTTCTCATGAGCGAACGTGTAGTAGTAGTAAACGCAGGTAAAATGAATTATGACCATGCATTAGATTTTTCTATTTTATCTAATGATGTGCAGGTCTATGATAATAGTACAAATGAAGAGCTTATTGAACGTATCCAAGGGGCTCGTGTAGTAGTAACAAAAGAGATCCCTGTTAATGCTGAGTTACTTTCACAATTCCCAGATACAGTAAAGCTCATTGTAGAAGCAGGTACTGGTTATAATAATATCGACCTTAATGCAGCGAAGGAACGAGGCATTACTGTGTGCAATATTCCAGCGTATAGCACAGAGCGTGTAGCGCATATGGTAATCATGATGATCCTCAATTTTGCATCTACAATGCAAAAACAAATCGGCATGCTCGCTAAAGGTGATCGCAGCAACTTTACAAAATATTTGCAAGTGAGCCACACAGAAGTGAATGGTAAAACCTTAGGTGTTGTTGGTGCTGGTCATATTGGTATGGAAGTTATCAAAGTAGCAAAAGCACTTGGTATGAATATCTTAATCCATACGCGTACACCAAAGGCTGATGGCGACGGTGTTCGTTATGTAAGCCTTGATGAATTACTAGAAAATAGTGATTATATTACATTGCATTGCCCATTGAATGACCAAACTAAGCACATGATTAATAAAGAAACCATTGCTAAGATGAAGCCAAATGCTGTTATTGTCAATACAGGTCGTGGTCCTCTTATTAATGAAGCAGAGCTTTGTGAAGCATTAGCAGCTAAACGTATTGCAGGTGCCGGTCTTGATGTACAAGAGGTAGAACCGCCAGCAGAGGATAGCCCTCTATATACATTAGATAATGTTATCCTTACACCTCATATGGGCTGGAAAGGTCTCGAAACACGCCAACGCTTGGTAGGCATCATTCGTGACAATGTACAAGCCTTCTTTAAAGGTGAACCTATTAACGTAGTATCTAAATAAAATAGATATTAGAACAAATCGCATATCAAATTGAACACTGCACTGATAGTAGTGAAAATAGTGTACCAATTATAGATATTAAAATAGTCTATAAATACAATAAGAGCCGTCCCCGGTTGTGTGGGGGCGGCTCTATTGTTTTAGGGCTATCATAGATCAAGTTTTTAATATATATGTGTATATATATCAAGGGAGGTAGTTATCCTCGAACTTGATTATGATTGATGTTGTGTTTTGATGGGACTCCACCAATGGCGTCGATAGGCCTTGATGCCTTCCACCACGGTTCTTGTCGCTTTAGCCGCTATATCTTTTGATGCGGCTGGTATGCCCTCTAGGCGATAGGTGAGACCTAACTCCTTATATTTAGCAGTACCCATAACGTGATATGGTAAGCAATCAACGGCTTGTAAATTTTTCAGAGATCCTAGGAAAAAGCCTAGACGATAATGATGATCTGCATTATCTGTAATCGTAGGGACCACAACGTGACGGACCCAAATGGGAATGCCCACGTCTGCCGTCAATCTAGCAAAACCGAGAATGGGCTCTAACGGTTTGCCTGTTAACCACAGATGCTTAGTAGGATCGATTTCTTTAATATCTAGGATGACGAGACTAGTGACACTGAGTAATTTACGGTATGCCACCTCTTGGTGGGGATCAAAACAAATTCCACTTGTATCTAAAC
>NZ_CAJLUB010000159.1 GCF_905209685.1 uncultured Veillonella sp.
ATTCCTTATGAAGTTGTGGATGTAGGAATTGCCTCAGATGATGGCATCGGAGTGGATCGCAAGGTCGCAAAGGGGACAAAGAATATATTAAATCATCCTGCTATGACTGAGGATGAATTTAATCGTGCCTTTCAAGCTGGCTATGAACGGGTACAACATTATGTAAAGCAAGGGATAAATCTTTTTTCCTTTGGTGAAATGGGACTTGGTAATACGACGACTTCTGCCTGTGTGTTGTCTGCCTTAACTGGAGCTGATCCCACTGAAACAGTAGGACCCGGTTCTTGGCCGAATAAACCAGATTTGATGAAACGAAAAATTGATTTTGTGCGCGCTGTATTAGATAAGCATAAGACTAGTATCGTTTCTGTCAGTGAAGTTGAAAGAGTTCGTAAAATCGTAGCCCATGTAGGGGGCTTTGATATTGCAGCTATTCTTGGGGCTATGCTCGCTTGTGTTGAGTTTAAAAAGCCCTTTGTCATTGATGGCTTTATTACAGCTGTATCAGCAGCTTGTGCGGTACATATGAATGATCGTGTTAAGGATTATGCATTGCCATCTCATAACTCTCGAGAAAAAGGCACAGAGCTAGCTTTAGCAGAGGTAGATATTACACAAGACATGGTTCCTATTCAAGCCCACATGTCGATGGGGGAAGGCACGGGGGCCATCTTGATGGTACAAATGCTCAAAACTACACAGCATATGTTTGTAAACGTAGGGACCTTTGCAGATTTGATGAAATTATAAGGAGAAAGAATGGAACTAAATAAATACTTTGATATACATTTTGAGCGCGCTGATGATGCAACTATTGCTAAAAGATTGATAGGTGGGGCTAAGATTAAGGGACCTGCGTTGGTTACCCTGATTCTCTCCATATTTATCGCCTCTATTGGGTTGAATATGAATAGTACGGCAGTTGTTATTGGTGCTATGCTTATATCGCCGTTGATGGGACCTATTTTAGCAACTGGTTTTGGCTTTGCTACGCTTAATTTTACAGTTGTAAAAAGCGGTATTTTAAGATTGTCCTTACAGGTTACGATTGCTGTTTTGGCATCTGCTTTATATTTTTATATTTCTCCCGTTCAGGCGGCTACATCTGAACTATTAGCACGTACAGAACCGAATATTTTTGATGTATTCATTGCTATATTTGGTGGGTTAGCTGGGATTATTGGGCAAACGCGTAAGACCTTAGATAATGTTATACCAGGTGTTGCGATTGCGACTGCACTTATGCCACCACTATGTACGGCAGGATATGGACTGGCTAATGGAAATTGGCACTATTTCATTGGGGCTGGCTATCTATTCTTTATAAATGCATTTTTCATCTTCTTTGCAGCTTTTATTGTTTTAAAAGGTGTATATAGTTTGCCATTCCATAAACAAGTAGAAGAGGTTAATCGTCGTAACCAGCTAATATTTCTCGTGATTGGTCTTATTATGGCTATACCAAGTATTTATGCAGGCTATGATATGACCATCAAGTATTCTGAGTCAAATCATATGGAGCAGTTTATTAAGAATGATATTAATCAAGAGGGACGTCGACAAGTGATTGATTATTCATTGGATCAAACGAATAAGCTAGTAAACATAGTAGTTATAGGAGCTCCTGTGACTTCAGAGGAGCAAGCCCAGTTGGATGACAAGTTACAGAAAGATGAGTACTTGCAACCTTATACATTACGATTTGTTAATAGCGTAGATGAGAAAAAATCTACTATGGATAAGACGAACTTGAATAAATCTTCAGAGAATCTTGGAACATATAAAAACTTGATTAATCTGTACCAACCGACTTATCAATTAGTAAGTGAAACTATAAATACTATGAAAACGACAGAAGCTGAAGCAAAGGCGTTATTCCCGTTTGTAAGCAAAGTGGAAGGCATGCCTTTAATAGATAATCTAGAACAGCCTAAAGCGAGTCGCTATATGGTGATTATCCATACTACATCCACTATATCTGATGCAGATTTGGAACGAATAAAAGCTTGGTTAGAGGCTAAATTATCAGCACCTGTAACTATTTCTGTGGAGCAAACAACGTCAACTCAATAAGTTGATTTTTTGATTTTGATTAGATTGTTTATTATATAGAGCGATATGTATAACGGTACTAAGTTTGATTGAACCTATTAGGTATATTACCTAGTAGTACGGGGAATCAGCTTAGTACCGTTTTTATGTATTTGGCATAGCTAAATGTAATTACTCTTATCTTGCTATAGATTAAAGTTATATTATTACATATATAAAATCTATTATACGAGTAGGAATTAAATTGATATACTTACTACATCGAAAATATTAAATAATCAAATGTAGATACAAGATAAGAAAAATAGATTTATTATAATATCTACGAATGTTGTATACGTATGAGTCCTCGTCCGAGATGTAGGTTTTCATCGTAGATAGGAGGATTACATGAAAAAATGGTTAGCATTGGCAGCGACGGCCGTACTAGGTGCGTCCTTATTGATTAGTGGTTGTGGCTCTTCCACAAATAACGCGAGCTCTAGTGGCTCTAAAGAGGTATTAAAGGTAGCCGCAAATCCTGTACCTCATGCTGAAATTTTAGAACAAGTTAAACCTATTTTGGCTAAGGAAGGTGTAGACTTACAAATCGTTGAATTTACAGACTACATCCAACCAAATATGGCTCTATCTAGCCATGAAGTAGATGCAAACTTCTTTGCAAACGTACCTTACCAAAATAACTACAATAAAGATCATGGTACAAACTTTGTAAGCTTTGCACCAGTTCACATTGAACCATTGGCTATCTACTCTCAAAAAATTAAAGACTTGAAAGACTTGCCAAATGGCGCAAAAGTAGCAATTCCATCTGATCCAACAAACAGTGCTCGTGCACTTCTCTTGTTGCAAAGTGCTGGTCTAGTAACATTGAAAGATCCAACTGGTTTGACTAACACACCATTTGATATAACTAGCAATCCTAAAAATATTCAAATTACTGAGTTAGAAGCAGCTCAAATTCCTCGTTCCATCCAAGATTTAGATGCAGCAGTAATCAATGCTAACTATGCGTTACCAGCTGGTCTTAATCCTACAAAAGATGGCTTATTCGTAGAAAAAGCTGACTCTCCATATGCAAATCTTCTTTCTGTTAACCCTGGTGATGAAAATAAACCAGCTATCCAAAAATTAGCTAAAGCATTACAATCTCCAGAAGTTAAGAAGTTCATCGAAGAACACTACAAGGGCGCTATCATCCCAGCGTTCTAATTGATCGTTAATAATATATGTATCTGATACAATACCTTCTCATGACAAA
>NZ_CAJLUB010000160.1 GCF_905209685.1 uncultured Veillonella sp.
TTATGAGGTGATAATCACATGGCAACGAGAAGAGAGGCTCGATTCAAACTTTGTCGTCGCTTTGGTGTGAACGTATTCGGTCACGCAAAAGCCTTGAATCGCGTCAAAAAAGACCAACGTCAGAAAAAAATGTCTGAGTATGGCACACAATTATTAGAAAAACAAAAAGTTAAAGCTTACTACAACTTGCTAGAACGCCAGTTCGTACGCTATTATGATAAAGCGAAAAAAATGCAAGGTGTTACAGGTGAAAACATGTTGATCCTTTTGGAACAACGTCTTGATAACCTTGTATATCGCATCGGCTTCGGTAACTCCATTCGTCAAGCTCGTCAAATGGTAAACCATGGCCACATCTTGGTAAACGGTCGTCGTGTAGACATTCCTTCCTTCTCCTGCAAACCAGGCGATGTAATCGAATTGCGCGAAGCATCTCGTGACAACGAAATGTTCAAAACTAACTTCCAAGAACTTCGTTCTTTCGAACTTCCTTACATTGAAAAAGACTTGGAAGGCTTCAAAGCTACATTCACTCGTCTTCCTCAACGTGAAGAACTTCCTATCGAAGTTAACGAAACACTTATCGTCGAATTGTACTCCAAATAATTTGGCGCTTATGGGAAAACCACTCAGAATTGGGTGGTTTTTTCTTTATGACATGTCACTGTTAAAGGGCTAAAACAGTGCAAAAAACAATTGACATAGAACACCAAAATCTGTATACTATTTTGAGTAAGCTTTAGTCGTGTTTCCATTAGCCCCGGAAGCAAAGGACAAGCTGATTTTGGTAGAATTATGACGTTATTAGGAGGATATGCAGCATGAAAACTACATTTATGGCCAATCCGAACACAATCGAACGGAAATGGTATGTTGTTGACGCTGAAGGTAAAACTTTAGGACGCCTTGCTGCCGAAGTTGCAAAAGTTCTTCGGGGCAAAAATAAACCAACTTTCACACCACACGTAGACACTGGTGACCATGTGATCGTTGTAAACGCAGAAAAAATTCGCGTAACTGGTAAAAAATTGGAACAAAAGGAATACTTCCGTCACTCTGGTTACCCAGGTGGTTCCCGTTTCACTAAATTATCCATGATGCTTGAAAAACAACCTGAACGTGTTGTTGAAATGGCAGTTCGTGGTATGCTTCCAAAAAACAAATTGGGTGCACAACAATACCGTAAATTAAACGTATACGCTGGTCCTGAGCATCCACATGCAGCTCAAAAACCAGAAGTTTTAGAAATTTCCGTACGATAATCTAGAGGGAGGAACATATAATGGCAGTAGCACAATATTACGGCACTGGTCGTAGAAAATCTTCCGTTGCTAGAGTTCGTCTGGTACCGGGCACAGGTAAAATCACTGTTAACAAACGTGAACTTAATGATTATTTCGGTCGCCAAACTTTGGAATTGATCGTAAAACAACCTTTGAATTTGACTAACACAGTTGAACAATACGATGTTATTGCAACTGTAGCTGGTGGCGGTCCTTCCGGTCAAGCTGGTGCAATTCGTCACGGTATCTCCCGTGCGTTATTGGACGTAGATGGCGAACTTCGTCAATCTTTGAAAAAAGCTGGCTTCTTGACTCGTGACCCACGCATGAAAGAACGTAAAAAATACGGTCTTAAAAAAGCCCGCAAAGCAAGCCAATTCTCCAAACGTTAATATTTGGAATACAGGTTATTACACCTGCAGACAATGTCTGCAGGTGTTTTTTGTTGATTAGATTATGGTGACACTAATAATTATCTGTTATGATGATAGTAATGATAAAAGAAAGCGTATTTATAGTGTATCCGCTCTTGGACGAGAACAAGAGATTGTAGGTAATGAAATCAGTGATGCTTTGAGCGATATTTTCTATGATGGATTCAGTGATGTTGATTCTGGTAAGAATGCAGGTAAAAAGGTAGTCGTTCTTTCATAATATATTTACCTGTGTATAGGGGGCTGTATGATACAAAATATATATCATTTACTAGTGGAGAATTGGAGCTTTTTCTCAGGTCTATTATGGGAACATATTGGCATAGCTTTGCTTTCTAGTATAATTGCTATTATTCTAGGAGTAGTTGCGGGTATTTTACTTAACGAGTATCGTCGAGCAGTTAATCCGACCATGATGGTTATTAATTTCCTGTATACTATACCATCCATATCCATGCTGGGATTTTTGATTCCCTTTTCAGGAATTGGTAACGCAACGGCAGTGATTGCTCTTGTGATATATGCATTATTGCCGATGGTGAGAAATACATATACTGGGTTAAGCAGTATTGACAAGGAAATGATTGAAGCGGCTACATCACTGGGGTTATCTCGTGTACAACGTTTACGATATATTGAATTGCCTTTAGCCTTTCCAGTAATCATGGTCGGTATAAGAAATATGCTAGTTATGACTATAGCGCTTACTGGGGTAGCATCATTTATTGGTGCCGGAGGTCTTGGTGTAGCTATTTATCGAGGTATTACTACAAATAATACGACTATGACTGTAGCCGGCAGTTTACTAATTGCTTTTTTAGCATTGATTATGGATGGTGTATTGGGCTTTTTTGAGAAAATCATACTATATAGAGGGCATTGCAAACGTACTTTTAAACGTATTGGTATTGTATCCTCAATTGTGATAATTGGTGGCATTGGTGTGTTTATGTGGCCGTCGCAACAATCCAATGTAATTCATGTAGCTACAAAACCGATGACAGAACAGTTGATTTTGGGCGATATGCTGAAACTTCTTATTGAACAAGATACAGATTTAACTGTTGAAGTAACAGCCGGAGTAGGCGGAGGAACCTCAAATATTCAACCGGCCATGGAGTCCGGTCAATTCGATATCTATCCTGAATATACAGGCACCGGTTGGAATGCAGTACTAAAACGAGACACGCAATATAGTGAAAATTTATTTGATGAATTACAGCGCGCTTACGAGGATACATATCAATTTAAATGGGTCGGTATGTATGGTTTCAATAATACATATGGAATGGCTGTACGTAAGGATATTGCTAACAAATATAATTTAAAAACATATTCAGACTTAGCGAGGGTTTCGTCACAGTTGATTTTAGGTGGGGAATATGATTTCTTCGGGCGCCAAGATGGGTATTTGGGATTACAGCGAGTATATGGCATGGACTTTAAAGATACGAAGGATATGGATATAGGTTTGAAATATCAGGCTATTGAAAGCGGACATGTGGATGCTATGCCTATATTTACTACTGACGGTCAGTTGAGCCATGCGTCTATTGTTGTTCTTGAGGACGATAAACATTTATATCCGTCGTAT
>NZ_CAJLUB010000161.1 GCF_905209685.1 uncultured Veillonella sp.
TGGTGATGCTTACCAAGTATATAAACAACTCAATATTGGTACCGCTAAACCATCGGCGGATGAACTTAAGCGTGTGAAACATCATCTTATCGATATATTAGAACCAAATGATTCATATTCAGTATCTATTTTCCAAAATCAAGCTAAAGAGATAATTGGTAGACTAAATGACAGGAATATTCTACCTATTCTGTCTGGTGGTACCGGGTTATATGTTCAATCGTTATTAGAGAACTATAACTTTAACGACGTTAAGCCTGATGAAAGTTTACGATTAGAACTAGATGAGCTATTTAATGCTAAAGGTATTGATGGTTTACGAGAATATGCTTTCACCTTAGGAAAAGAACATAATATAGAAATTCAATATAGTGATAAGCATCGTTTGTATCGAGCTATTGAAATATTGCATCATGGTGATGTAGATTCGTTACGTAATCAGACCAAAGATGGTGTATCTTATAAAGGGCCTGTTATCGGTCTTATGAGAGATCGTGATCAGTTATATGAGCGCATTAATTTACGCGTTGATATGATGTTTGATGCAGGTTTGATTGAAGAAGTAGAACAACTCATTAAGTCTGGAGTAAATCCAGATTGCCAAGCGTTTAAGGGGATTGGTTATAAAGAGGTTGTAGAATATATGAATGGCAGTATTAGCCTCGATGAATGCCGCGATTTAATTAAGAAGAACACGCGTCATTTTGCAAAACGCCAAATCACTTGGTATAAACGAATGCCATATATTGAATGGATTCATATTGATAGCAATACATCTAAAGATTTTATATTTAATAAAGCTATGGATTTAATCCGTAGAGAAGGACTAGCATGACATTAGAAGAAATACGCAGTAAAGCCCTTGAGATGGCTGAACCAGAATTTAAAAAGTTTGAACCTATTGCATTGGCCAATACTAAAAAGGTGTTAGAAGCCTTTAAAGAATGCCAAGTATCTGATTATCATTTTACTGGTACAACTGGTTATGGTTATAACGATGTAGGGCGTGAAAAATTAGACGAAGTATTTGCCTATGTATTTAAAGGTGAAAAGGCTATCGTTCGACCTCACTTCGTATCTGGTACACATGCGTTAGCAACTACATTAATTTCTTTGATGGGAAATGGGTCTAAAGGTACGGAGTTTATCTATGCAGTAGGGGCTCCTTACGATACGATGCAATCCGTAATTGGTGCTGCTCGTGAAGTACGTGGTTCTTTAGTAGAAAAAGGCTTTACTTATACTGAGGTACCATTGAAAGATAATACCTATGATGTTGAAGCTATTGCTAACGCCGTTAATGATAATACGCGGGTAGTGGTCATTCAACGTTCTCGTGGTTATAGCACACGTGAACCATTATCCATTGCTGATATTAAGATCATTGTAGATGCTGTAAAAGCTAAAAATCCTAATACCATTTGTTTCGTAGATAATTGTTATGGTGAGTTCACAGAGCTTCAAGAACCTTTAGAAGCAGGCGCAGATATTATGGCTGGTTCTCTCATTAAGAATGCTGGGGGCGGTTTAGCACCAACAGGTGGCTATATCGTAGGTCGTGAAGACTTAGTTGAAGATGCAGCGTACCAACTCACTGCTCCTGGACTTGGTGATCATATGGGCTCTTATGCGCCTGGTTATCGTTTATTCTTCCAAGGGTTGTTTATGGCTCCTCATGTAGTATTACAAGCTCTTAAAGGGGCTGTATATACAGCTGCAGTAGGTGAATTATTAGGATATGATGTCTTCCCTAAGGTAAATGCTGATCGCTATGATTTAATCCAAGCTATCAATTTAAAAAATGGAGAAGAAATGGAGCACTTCTGTGTAGGTATGCAAGCATATTCCCCTGTAGATGCTCACGTACATCCAATTCCTGGTGATATGCCTGGGTACGAAGATAAAATCATCATGGCCGGTGGTACCTTTGTACAAGGCTCTTCTATTGAACTAAGTGCAGATGGTCCTGTTCGTCCTCCGTATACGATTTTCATGCAAGGTGGACTTGTATTTGAACATTCTATGCTAGGTATTTTAGGTGCTGCAGAAGAATTATTAAAACATAGATAATAATTAGAATCTCTTTCTTTTGATGAAAGGGATTCTTTTTATTTCAAATCTTTTCAATATACCTAATTCTAGGCTATAATATAAGTTGCTATAATTTCATAGCAATACTACTCGGACTTTTACACCGAACTAGTGTTTTACACGTCAGGCTTTCACCCTGATTAGTTTTATGATCAAGAGATCATTAAAAGGAGAAAGTATGGAAAAAGTTATCGCTGTAGCTATGAGTGGCGGCGTAGACAGTTCTTTAACTGCTGCAATGCTACTAAAACAAGGCTATAAAGTATTTGGTATTACCCTATGGCTGTGGGTGAGTGGTACACCTTATGATTCAGTGCCTCTCGCTGTAACAGATGCTAAGAAGATGTGTGATTTTCTTGGTATTGAGCATCATGTTATTGATGCTCGCGATGTATTCTACGATAATGTAGTAGATTACTTTGTAAAAGAATATGCCTATGGTCGTACACCAAATCCTTGTGTATTTTGTAACAAAAATATCAAGTTTGATTTGATGCTCAACCGTGCTCTTGAACTTGGTGCCACACATATGGTTACAGGCCATTATGCACAGGTTAATTATAATGAACAAACAGGTTTATATGAGTTACATAAAGGTGTTGATCCTACAAAAGACCAAAGTTATGTTATGTACAATATGAACCAACGCATTTTGAGTCACCTCATGTTCCCACTAGGTGGTCAATGTAAGACTGAAACACGTAAATTAGCTGCTGAATACGATTTACCAGTAGCTAAAAAACCAGATAGTGTAGATATTTGTTTCTTGCCTCACGGTAACTACCAAAAACTCGTAGTAGAAGAAATGAAGGATAAACCAAAGTCTGGTAATATCGTTACTGAAGATGGTGAGGTATTAGGTAAGCATAATGGCTTATTTAATTACACTATTGGCCAACGTAAGGGCCTTGGAATTGCATATAAGCATCCATTATATGTAATTGGTTTTAATGGTGAACGCAATGAAGTCATTGTAGGTCCTAATGATCGACTTTTTACGAATCGTATGATTTGTAAGTTCTATAACTTCTTAGATGATACAATTCATAAAGAATTAAAAGCAGAAGGTAAAATTCGCTATGCTGCGAACCCTTCACCTTGTACTGCACGTATCTTAGATGATGATACGATGGAAGTTATCTTCGAAGAACCACAACGGGCTATTACACCAGGTCAGTCCGTAGCCTTTTATAATGGCACTC
>NZ_CAJLUB010000162.1 GCF_905209685.1 uncultured Veillonella sp.
GGTTTTGTCATGATGTCCCAGAACATAGTGTAGTTCTTGTGCCCGCCGCCATTGTTAATAACAGCTTGACGGATATCTTCTGGCACATTAGCGATATCACCAAGAATACAATCTACACAGCCATAAGCAAGATCAGGGTATTTTGCGATAGCAGCGTTCAAATTATTAACATACGCTTGATGGTGCTTGTCATGGTGCAATTTCATTGTTTCTGCGTCGATAACAGGCTCAAGATAATCATAAGCATATGGTAATGGTGCAAGTTCGAAAGGTTTCATAATAGTCCTCCTTAAATATAGGGCACGAACGATATTAAATACTAGATATCGTTCTTGTGAAAGCGTTTCGATGCACCTGCATCTACATTTCGTTTAATTGATATGAATTATCATTCTTTATTCATTGTATATTGTATATAGAAAATCGTCAATATATTTTCCCATAGAAAAAGGCTATAGGACTTCCTATAGCCTTTATGTTTGTTAATCAATATAAAGCACTCCAATATAGCTATAACACGATAACTACTCAACAATACATTGACACATTTTCATTGTTGTTAACGCCGCTTGATGGGACTCTTCTGTTACACCTGCACAGCAGCTAGAATCTACGTAAACAGGGATTTCTGGTAAGCCCGCTTTCAGTATAATCGCATTAGACACAACGCAAATATCAGTGCATAAACCAACGAGCGTAATAGACTCAATAGGATTTACCGAGTTCATCCCTTCCAAACGAGATAATAATTCAAAGGATCCGAAGTTTGGCTTGTCTATAAAGGATACAGGGCTCATGATAGGACGTCCTTCTGCTGCTTCGATTAAGCCCGGCACAATATGCCACCCTTCTGTATTCTTAACGCAATGTGTGACAGGTAAGAACTTACCCTCTTGGCTTTCAAGATAATTAGTATCATGCGTATCCCGCGTAAAGATGATTGGCCCGTCAAAGTTCTCAATTTTGTTGCGCACATTCTCTACGATTAACTGTGCTTGCGCAGAACCAAGGGCGCCATCTACGAAATCTTTTTGCATATCGATAACAACTAGAACCTTTTGCATAGTTCCTCCTGTATATAGTCTACATAGAATACATTAATTATTCATTTCACTACTAGTTATACTCTTAATTCTTA
This sequence comes from uncultured Veillonella sp., assembly GCF_905209685.1. Lineage (GTDB taxonomy): Bacteria > Bacillota > Negativicutes > Veillonellales > Veillonellaceae > Veillonella. The sequence continues at coordinate 1,139 of NZ_CAJLUB010000162.1, forward strand.
ATAACATCAACGACAAAAATTTATGCTTTTTCCTCAGCTAAGGCATGACGTACGCGGTGTGGCTCATTATGAGCTAGTTTTCCTGCTGCCGCAGCTGCCACGGCCCCCACTAAATCATCGAGGAATGTATTACAATGACCACCAGCCTTACTATCTAACTTTTTAATGATGCCAGGCTTAACCTTATCTAGATAGCCATAGTTCGTAAACCCTATGGAACCGTATAAATTAACGATGGAAAAGGCTAAGATTTCGTCGATACCATAGAGGCTTTCATCATTTTCTACAATACCTTGCAAGGGCTGAGATAATTTATTTTGTTCCGTCAACTTGTCTAGCTCAATGCCCGTAATAATTGCATTATGTACCTCTCGTTTTGAAAGGACCGACGCCACATGTTCACGGCATTCTTCAATTGTTAGATTGGGCATATATGGTTTTTGAACATATAAAACGAGCTCTGCAATATCCTCTAACGTAACGCCACGCTCCGCCAGAAGATCGTAAGTATATTTCTCTAAATCCTTTGTAGATTCCATAACCGCTCCTTTATTTTTTATGATGGTGTTCACCTGATACGATTACAATACTAACTGGAATTGTCACAACTAATGCTTCATCAGTATCCACATGCTTTGTATGCCAAGCGGCCTCTTTTGCAGCCTCTTCAAAGATTGGATATGCATCTCGATCTAATTTCCAATTATTAGGCCCCGCTTCAACGGCTACAATATTCCCTTTATCATCTGTTTTAATTTCTAGAGGAACAATCAATGTGCCATCGGCACTCGTCTTGAAAGCCTCGCTAGGAATGACTACATTATAAGAAATTTGTTGCTGTAATTCATATGTACGCTTATCTGTGGGCTTTAAATCTGCCGCTAAAGAGCTAATATTCCCCATCATAGACGCCAATACAGCTAATAATACAACCCTTTTAAACATAGTTTTTCTCCCCCAAGTACTTTCCACTACACGCAGTATACGTTGATTATACCACGAAAAAATCCCTACCGAACGTATCGATAGGGATTTCTTAAATTAGATTTTCTTAACCATTTCAGATTTCAATGCCATCGCACCGAAACCATCGATTTTACAATCGATATCATGGCCATCGCTCGCATCAGTGATGAGGCGAATGTTTTTAACGCGCGTACCTTGTTTCAATACGCCAGCGCCTTTTACTTTGAGGTCTTTTACAACAACAACTGTATCGCCATCAGCTAGCTCGTTGCCGTTAGCATCGCGAATGATACCTGCTTCAGCTGCAGCTTGTGCGTCAGCTGCTGTCCATTCATGTCCGCACATAGGACAGATAAACATATGACCATCTTCATATGTGTACTCGTCGCCACACTTAGGGCAGTTAGGTAAATTTGCCATTTAGATCTCCTTTTTTCACTACATAATGAAAGTATTATACCATATAATACCTCTACTAACCTGTATTTATGTAAAAGTTGTACGAAATTAATTCGTATTTTTCAATATTCAAAATCCGCTATATACTAATTACGAAAGAGCCGTTAACGTGAGTTAGGTTCATCTCCGTCTTTTCGAGGGAGGTGGCATTATGACTGTATACGAAGCATTATCATTAATGATTTTATTCGCTACCCTCGTAGTGTTAATTCTTAAAAAGTAACTATTAAATAGTTACAAAATAAGATAAACCTAACGTTTAAGACTAAGTACTGCAATACTTAGACACGTTAGGTTTATCAAATTCACTATTCTTTGATGAGCCTAACGCCTAGAACACGTTAACTGGCTCTTTTGTACTTATAGTATAGTCTGAATTCTAGTGACTGTCAATTTACTACCCCAGGCGTTTGCGTAAGATAGCGTAGAGAATCATGCTAACAATAACGCTCATAACTGCTTGAATAGTATTAGTCAAAATACTAGCAATGGCTACGCCTGGATTGAATACGAAATATTCAACGATGAAGTAGCCTGCTACGATAATAATACCACCTACGATGGTTGCCGCTAAGGCAGAGGTAGTTGTCTTATTGTTATAGACAGTACCGACAAGATAGCCTTCAATGCCTTTCA
>NZ_CAJLUB010000163.1 GCF_905209685.1 uncultured Veillonella sp.
GGGTGGTTTAATGATTCGCGACTACGTCGCGAACCAGTCTAAAGACAATAATAAAAAAGGCCCGCTAAGCGAGCCTCTTTATTATTTTTGTTTGCAAACTTGGTTACCAACTGTGCAGCTTGTTTTGCAAGCGGATTGGCAAGATGTTTGACATTCCCCACAACCGCCAGTTTTAGCAGTTTTTTGTAAGGATTCAGTGTTGATAGTACGAATACGTTTAGCCATGGTTATCCTCCTCAATACTTATCGAATGATATTTATTTTATCATATTTATGAAAAGCCTGTAAAATACTATTTAGTTATGTTTTCTTCTACAGGTTTTGTTTCATTTACTTCTACAGTTGCAGATTTATTTGTATTTGCTGCACCTGTTGTTGCAGTAGTAGATGTAACATCCTCAGATTTTGATTTCTTTGGCGTATCCTTACGTAATACCTTTCTCAATGCCATTGCAACTGGTGTCACGATAACAGCAGCAAAAACTGCTTCTGGAATACCATGTGTAACAGATAAGAATACAATAGACCCTAATACTTGATCTGGACTAAGATTCATTTTAACAGCAAACATATCTGCGTAAAGTAAGAAAATAAGCCCCATAACCATAATTGTATGGAATACGGTACCCATGAAAGCAGACACGATAATGCGTGGACCTTGCGGTGCTTTCCATAATAGTAAATATACTAAATATGCTAATACTGGGAAAAGAATACGTGGTAGCACAGAAATAATTGGATTAATAAATAGAGGGGATAAAATATTCGGTGCTGTAATATTTTGCCACAAGCTATAGCAACCAAAGATGAAGCCTACAAAAGCACCCACTTTAGGTCCCTCTACGATAGCACCAATAAGTGTCGGTACATGCAACGTAGTTACATTAAGAGGGCCTAATGGAATAATACCATAGCCAGAAACACCTAATGCAATAGTAATCCCCGCTAATAGACCAATAATTGTTAATTCTCGAATCGTAATGCCACTCTTCTTCTGCTTTTTGGTCTCTTTACGTTCAACTTGCTTCATTTTTTCATTGTCTTGGATTGATACAGTTGAGTTATCATCCACTGGACGTTCATTATTGTTCATAGATCCTCCTTCGTTCTCATTCCTTACGGATATAAGTCGAAACTAGAAATTAAATACGTTCACGGCGTCGTGAAATAATACCACGCTCTACCAATGCACCTATAATCACTGCTACACCTGTCATACCAGCTTCTAACAAAGTTGGGGTAACAAACACTACTGGATTACCTTGATACGTTGGAAAAACGGTGGGAACTAAAGATAAAACAAATTCTGGAATATAACCACCATATAAAATATGGGCATTCATAGCGAGCCATAAACCAGCAGTTAAAACAATACGAAATAATCGTATACCTTTATAGGCTATTTCTCTTGGGTATAAATAGAATACGAATACCAATAAGGATATAAGTAATGACACCAATTCTGCAAAGAGTATATTCACATTCATAGATGACGCATACATGAAATAAACCATTGGATCTTGTAGATCAATATAGAGAAGTGAACCAATATATAAGAATGGAATTGGAATAGTATATCCAATTATATCGAGTGCTTCATCTACCATTCCCCATCGATGATTTCGATTGAAAAACTTAGTAGCTAACAATCCAAAAAGTTCAATAAGTACTTGAACAATAAAATACACCACGAAGAGAAGCAACGCTGTTACAATTCCACTATCTGCAGTAAAGCTAAAGGGCGTATGAAGAAATGAAAATACAGTCCACCAAGCCCAACTATACGTATGATAGCCCATACCCAATGGTAGATCGTCATTAAATTTAGCATTCTTAAGTCTTCGTACCATAAGAGGTATTACGAGGGACAACACGGGGAATACTAAGATTGGTAAAGCTAGCGCTCCACTCAAGGAAAGAACTGTCGTTACAGCACTTACAAATAATGCACAGACAACGGTAAACAACCAGAAATTCTTATTCATTACGGCCTCCTACTAAACGAGTAAGACCATATGCAAAAATCAAGCTAATAGTAACACCAATATACATAGCTACTAAAAAAGCTACATCTCGGCCAGCTGTAGGCCAGCTCCATAGCATCGATAAATCTACACCGAGAAAAATACCTTTATAGCTAATACCGTGGATTATAATCCAACATATAACATAGGCAATACGGCTAATCGGTTTACCATCGCCAAAGGTACTACTTTTAAACGATAAATATGCCCAAGGCATTATTAACGATAAGAGCAAATACCATACAAGTGCTACCATCGCACTCGACCCATTATGAATCATATACGCAATAATAGGAATTACTACGATAAATATATTCAAGTAGATGGATCTTTTACAAATATCTATTAATGTGTTCATAAAGATCTCCTATGATATGTAATCTCTTTGTATTTTACAATAATCATAGATAAATGTCATCAAAAAAGAAAAACCTCCATATAGGTAACTGAATACCTTATATGGAGGTTTTTAATTAAGCTACTACAGAGTCAGCTGTTACATCAATTGTAGGAACAGTTTCCTTTTGTTCTTCTTTATTCAACAATGGAGTCATGCTTTCTAAGCCGATACCCAATGTGAATAGATTATGCAACCATGCTGTTTGGCTTGGCGGCATAATACCGAGTACGCCACCACCTACAAGAGCACCATTGAAACCAACGATACCATTGTAATTTGCTTTGATGCGTTTCATCAATGCCATGGAAATGCGGCGTAAATCTACAAGAGCTTGTAGATGGTCGGAAGAAATAGTAACATTTGCAATTTTTTGAGCAATTGGAGCGCCTTCATTCATAGCGATACCAACATGTGCCTCAGAAATTGCTGGGGAGTCATTAATACCATCCCCTACCATCATAACAGTATAGCCTTCAGCTTTAGCTTGTTTTACATAAGCGGCTTTATCTTCTGGCAATACTTCAGCATGCAATTCATCAATGCCGAGTTCGTCAGCTACACGTTGTGCATTACGTTTGGAGTCACCAGTCATCATGACAACCTTTTTAATACCCAATGTGTGTAAATCAGCTATAACTTGTTTTGCTTCCTCACGAACAGGGTCTTTAATACAAATAACCGCTGCTAGTGTACCACCAATAGCGAGGTAAATATGGGAAGATGAATTTGGTAAATTATTGAACTTTTCTT
>NZ_CAJLUB010000164.1 GCF_905209685.1 uncultured Veillonella sp.
GTGGAGTGAAACATAATACTAAACTATTACGAGACCATTCCATTTGGAGTGGTCTCGTTTTTATATATTTGGAGGTATTATGAAAAAACTGATTATTGCTAGCATATGTGTAGCCTTAGGTGTCGTGTTATCCACAACATCTATTCCCGTTGGGCCGGCTCGTATTTTTCCGTTTCAACATATGATTAATGTGATCTTAGCCGTTATAGTTGGGCCGAGATTTTCCGTAGGCGCTGCTTTTAGTACATCTTGTTTACGTAATGTATTAGCACTAGGCTCTCCATTGGCCTTTCCTGGTAGCATGATTGGCGCTTGGCTATCTGCGTATTTATATAAGAAATACAATGCCATCTGGGCAGCAGCTCTAGGTGAGATCATCGGTACAGGTCTCATTGGTGCTCTTGTGAGCTATCCCATTGCTAACTTCCTATTAGGGAAACCGTTGGCGTTATTGACCTTGATTACATCCTTCTCCATGAGCTCTGTGGCAGGTGCTTGCATAGGCTTCGTAGTATTACAAATCTTATCTCGTCGTCATCTATTACACAAGGAGGCATAATGAAACTACATACTGCACTAACAATTGCTGGTACTGACCCGAGCGGTGGTGCTGGCATTATGGCTGATTTGAAATCCTTCCAAAGCCGAAATGTATACGGTATGGCTATTGTTACCTCTGTAGTAGCCCAAAATACAACGGGCGTTCACCACGTAGAACATCTATCCTTAGAAAGCATAGAGAAACAGTTACACGATGTGTATTCTGACATTCCTCCTCAAGCTGTTAAGACGGGCATGATTGCTTTACCGGAAATGATGGACCTCATTTATCCTTATGTGAGCAAGGATATTCCGTACGTAATGGATCCTGTTATGATTGCCACCAGCGGTGACCGACTTGTAGCAGATGAGGCTGTGAATTTCTTAAAATCTAAACTCATTCCTACCGCTACGGTTATCACCCCTAATCGCAGTGAGGCTGAGGTTTTAGCTGACATGGCTATTAATTGTGAAAGCGATATAACAACAGCGGCTAATCGTATCTTACAGGACTTAGGCCCTAAAGTGGTAATCATTAAGGGTGGTCACATCGGCGAAGATGCAACAGATTATGCTTTCACCAAAGATGGTAGTGTACGCACGTGGACGAGCCCTAAATACGATACGGTGCACACGCATGGTACGGGCTGTACCTTCTCTGCCGTTATTACGGCGGAGCTCGCTAAAGGGCCTGACGTAATGGATGCCATTGGTATTGCGAAGAATTATATCGCTCTTGCTATTAAGCACAATCCAGCGCTAGGACACGGCTGTGGCCCTGTTAATCATATGGCCTATGGTTTATTGGCGAATGGACCTGAAACGATGGATGAGCTATTAAAAGATAACTAGAGGAGATATTTGTATGACCTATGAAAACCCTTATATGAAAGGCCGAACTTGGCCTGAACTAAATATATTAGAGACCTTGCGTCAGAGAAATCCTCTTGTTATTTGCATTACTAATGATGTGGTACGTACCTTTACGGCCAATGGTTTACTAGCCATTGGTGCATCGCCTGTGATGAGCGAATGCAGTGAAGATTTAAAAGACCTCATCGTTCATGCATCGGCTTTACTCATCAATATTGGAACGCTTACGCCAGATAAGGTTAGTTACTATAAAGAAGCCATAAAACTAGCGAAGACACATGAGGTGCCAGTTGTACTAGATCCAGTAGGGTGTCATGCGGGAGCTTACCGATTGTCGGTAGTCTTAGATTTAATTAAGACTGGTAATATCTCTTTATTACGAGGTAACCAAAGTGAAATCAAAGCTATTTATGATGCTTTAAGTCCCGATGATACGGCTAATAATTCTACTACCGGCAAAGGTGTAGATGGGGCGCAAGTTGAGGATAGTGCTGTTATTGCCTATCGTCTAGCACGCCTTATTAACTGCCCGGTAGTAACAACGGGAGAAGAGGATTATATTTCCGATGGAATTCGGGTATTTGCAGTACCACATGGACACTCTGTCATGACAGCTGTGACAGGCACAGGCTGTTTATTAGGCGCCGTACTAGCAGCCTTCTTTAGTGCCTATTATCCATGTAAAGATAGCGTATCTATCGGTGAATTTCTCGCTTATGCATTGGCTTACTATGGCTTGGCCGGTGAAAGTGCAGTACAGGTGAGCGGTGTAAAACCTGGTAGCTTTAGTACGGCATTTATGGATGCTTTATATACACTAGATGATGCGGTGCTTATGGCTGAAAACCGTATACGTCCTGTAGTTGTGCCAGATCAATTACAAGTATATTTTATTGGTGGCACTCAAGATGTAGGTCTTAATGAAAATCGCTTGCTAAGTGTCGTAGAAGAGGCTTGTCGAGGTGGTGTGACCTGTTTCCAATTCAGAGAAAAGGGCATGGGCACCTTAGAAGGACAACAGAAATTAGAATTAGCTCAACAATTACAACAAATCTGTGCGAAGTACAATGTACTCTATATTATCAATGATGATGTAGACCTAGCAGTGGCAGTTAATGCCGATGGCGTTCATGTAGGGCAGGAGGATATGCGCCTTGAAGAGGTACGTAATCTTGTAGGCCATAAGGCCGTTGGTATCTCTATTCACTCTATAGAGGAATTACATAAGACGGATGTAGTCTACGCTGATTGTGTAGGTGTAGGTCCTATGTACGCCACAAGTAGTAAACCTGATGCACAAGAACCATGCGGACCAAATCGAATTAGTGAACTTCAAGCAGAAGGCTTAACACTACCATGTGTTGGTATAGGGGGCATTACCTTAGATAATGCAAAACCTATACTAGAAGCAGGAGCCTGTGGTGTTGCCATCATATCTGCTATAGCCCATGCAGATAATCCTTATGAAGCAGCCCAACAGTTTAAGCATTTAGTAGATAGAGCACAACCTTAATAGCAAATAGAACACAAAAAAAGACGATGACTTAAGTCATCGTCTTTTTTGTTAAGGAAGTTGTTAGTACTTACTGTAAGATTATATTGTACTTACAGGTGTGTTTAATTTAAATCTGTACTTACAGGTTGTTAGTTTAGTTAGTGTCGTATTTACAGATTAGAAGGATTCAACCAAACGTTGGAAGAAAGCTTGTGGGTGAGCACATACTGGGCAAACTTTAGGAGCTTCTT
>NZ_CAJLUB010000165.1 GCF_905209685.1 uncultured Veillonella sp.
ACTTGGATGCAACAACAGTATTGTCTCGTTCCATTGCGGAACTTGGTATTTATCCTGCCGTAGATCCACTTGACTCTACAAGTCGTATTTTGGACCCTCATGTACTTGGGGATGAACATTATAATGTGGCTCGTGGCGTTCAAGAAGTGTTGCAAAAATATCGCGACTTACAAGATATTATCGCAATTCTAGGTATGGAAGAATTATCTGATGAAGATAAGTTAACTGTATCTCGAGCTCGTAAAATTCAACGTTTCTTGAGTCAACCATTCTTCGTAGCAGAAGTATTTACCGGTTCTCCTGGTAAATATGTACCATTACAAGAAACATTGCGTGGCTTTAAAGAAATCCTTGATGGTAAACATGATGATTTACCAGAAGGCGCATTCTATATGGTTGGTACCATTGATGAAGCCGTTGCAAAAGCAAAGGAAATGCAAGAGAAGGGGGAATAATCCATGGCGGAACCTATGACCCTAACGATAATAACACCTGATGCGATTGTATATGATGGTAAGGCTGACTTTTTCGTAGGGCATGCTATCGATGGCGAATTTGGTGTATTGCCTAATCATGCACCTATGATTATTGCCCTAGATATAGCCCCTTTACGTGTCGATAATTCTGATGGACAACAGCATACATTTGCTGTTTTCGGGGGCTTTGTTGAAATTGAACACAACAAGGTGAGCATTGTAACACCTAATTGTGAAAGCCCAGAAACCATCGATATCGATCGCGCGAAACGAGCAAAAGAACGCGCTGAAGGCCGTTTGGCTAACCCTACACCTGATATAGATGTAGAGCGTGCTGAACTCGCCTTAGCTCGGGCATTACTTCGTTTAAAGGTAACACAACGCATATAGTAGTTATACATTGATATAGCCTTGGTAAATAAGGAGTACTCTTGTAGTACTCCTTATTTGCTTGTATACGCAAAAAGGGTGTCACCCATGTGGGCGACACCCTTTTGCTGTTGCATTGTTTTGAATTATAATACACTAACACCTTTTAGTGAGTAAGCTGTATTTTTTGGTTGTTCCACTTGAAATTCATAGTCTGGAACAACTGGCATTTCTGCATTAATACCAGGAGCTTGATAACGATCTCGATCTGTTGGAACACGTTTATATGGTAATTGTTCAAGTAAGTCTTTTATGACTTTATTCCATATGGATTTATGTGTTGGCATAGTCAAGGTATCATCGATTTGGTTAAAACCACTACGGATGGTGTGAACGATACCTTCATTAGTATCGTAGAAATAAATCATAGCAGATACTTTAGCTTGAATGTGAATGTCGTCGCTATCATCATGATAGTATTGGCTGAGATAGGACGTTGGTAATTGTACATATATGTCTTGCATTGGCACAGGCATAATGACAATTTCGGAATGTTGTGATGCTGCCACTTCGGCTAAATCAACAGCTGTGATTTGTGCTAATGGTGTGTTGGTGCTTACTACGGTTGTATCGTAGTATGGATAGCGCAAGACATTTGCCACTGAATCGGATAAATATTTACCAAAGGCAGCCGTATTTTCATTGCGCAATGTTGTTGGCACTACAAGTGTTACCTTGCGAGATGGGAAATTATCTAAATGGCCATCGTAGTTAGCCTTTCCCACTGTAGATGGTGTATTTGACGTGGTCGAAGTAATTTGAATCGGCGACGTTTTGATAGTGCCAGGATCAGGGATGATCTTTACTGGCGCAATAGGAATAGAACGGGCTTTTGTAGTTTGAGCATCTACATTTGCTGCATTAGCGATTGTGAAAGTTGAAACAAAAGCTAAGGCGAGACAAAAACTGATACGCATGGTTGCTTCTCTAAAGTTCATATTCGACTCTCCTTGATATAAATATAATCAAAACTATATCTTACAGTATACCATAGTTGCAATAAAAAAGAAGCAAGCGTCAGCTTGCTTCTTACTGTGGTGGACGATGACAGGATCGAACTGCCGACATCCTGCTTGTAAGGCAGGCGCTCTCCCAGCTGAGCTAATCGTCCATGTGGTGACCCGTCCGGGAATCGAACCCGGGATACCGCCGTGAAAGGGCGGTGTCTTAACCGCTTGACCAACGGGCCAAAATGGTGACTCACCCGCGACTCGAACGCGGGACACCCTGATTAAAAGTCAGGTGCTCTGCCAACTGAGCTAGTGAGTCATAAATGGCTCCTCGAGTAGGACTCGAACCTACGACCGATCGGTTAACAGCCGATTGCTCTACCAACTGAGCTATCGAGGAATGGTACGATTGTTATTATATGTTAGATTAATTATAAAAGCAAGCGTTTTTTTTAAAATTACTATAAATCAAAAGGCGTTAATTATGACTAAAACACATAACTTTATACAAAAAATCACTTATCAAAAATAGTGATAAGCAAGTCATTAAAATTAATATAATCTATAGAGATGAATAAACATAGATAATTCCTATATTTATAGGGGATTCATAATGTATATTTTCTTAAGAGTTAGCAATATAAGTATATTGAATATAATCGGTATACATATGCATTGTAAAAAAGTTTAAACCTTTTATTTGAAAAGTAATATCAAGTAGCTTAAAAGTGTATTCATCATCTTAGATATACTCTGCATTTATAAGGTACTTTTAACCTAATTCTTACCTCTAAAAGTCGATTGTGATATAGAGTATAAAAATACTTTTAACCTATGATTAACTATGACTTTTATCACATCGCTGAAGTGATTTTTGGGATGCGGGAAACGGTAAAAAAGTGATGGTGACATGCCGAAATATATACAACAATATTCATGAAAATTATTCTCAAAATATGAAAAAGCATTGAGAAAACTGTATAGTTGAGCCGTTGAAAGCCTGTATATTGTGTGTTACGATTGATGCATAGAGTTAATCTCGATGTATATGAGATACATATATCTCATTATACTTGAGAGAAAAAAGTTATCTCACGGTAATTAGAATTAATATTCAACTATGTTCCTGAGGAGGGATTATCTTGCGCGAGATTCAAGTATCTGAAATCACAAAAACA
>NZ_CAJLUB010000166.1 GCF_905209685.1 uncultured Veillonella sp.
CTTATTTACGAAAGAAATAAATAATGCTACTATAATATAGTTACGTATATGTAACGAAGTAGTGTACATTCGGGTACAGCTTATGCTGTACCCTTTTTGTTAGGGGATATAGAATTATATGAACAATAAACAATGGCAAATAGGATCCGTCAAAATTGATGGTCAAGCCATATTAGCACCAATGGCAGGGGTTAGCGATATTGCCTATCGTTTACTTGCTAAAGAGCATGGCGCTGCCTTGGTATGTACCGAAATGGTAAGTGCTATGGGCATTAAATATAAAAATGAGCGCACTCATGAATTGTTGCGCCTTGAAGATGTAGAACGTCCTGTTTCTATGCAAATCTTCGGTTCTAATCCAGAGGCGATTGCCATCGGTGCAAAGGTTGTAGCTGATGCGGGTGCAGATATTGTAGATATCAATATGGGTTGTCCTGTTAAAAAAGTTGTTTCCTCAGGGGATGGCTCTGCACTTATGAAGAATCCTGATTTGGCAGCACGCGTAGCAGAAGCGGCAGTTAAGGCTGTCGATGTACCTGTAACGGTGAAAATGCGCATTGGTTGGGATAGTGAATCTATCAATGTAGTAGACTTTGCAAAGCGCATCGAATCCACGGGGGTCGCAGCAATTGCTGTACATGGCCGTACAAAGGAACAAATGTACAGTGGTCATGCGGACTGGTCCTATATTAAGGCTGTAAAAGAGGCAGTATCCGTGCCTGTAATTGGCAATGGGGATATCGTGGAACCAGAGGATGCGAAGCGCATGCTCGATGAAACGGGATGTGATGCGGTAATGGTGGGCCGTGGTACACAGGGCAATCCTTGGATCTTCGGTCGCATTCACCATTATTTAGAGACTGGTGAAGTGTTACCGGCGCCAACTGATATTGAACGTCTCGATATGTTGTTAAAGCATTTTGATCTATTGTGTCAATATAAGGGGGAGAGTATGGCTGTTAAGGAAATACGAACTCATGCAGGCTGGTATATGAAGGGACTCCCTGAATCTGCATATTGGCGCAATCGTGTGAATACAATTCATACCGTAACAAGCTTTCACAATGAGCTAGAATCATATCGTAAAATACTGTCTGAAATGTAGTTAGATTGACAAATGTACAGTATTTTTATATAATGGTTGAGATAATTTAGAAATAAAAGATAAGGTGTCATCTTACTATGGCACTTTTTTCTTATTTTATTTATATGTAGAAAGAGTGGGGTACCCATGGCAGACGTAAAAGAAACATTACTTACCGCCGAAGGTTTAAAGAAATTAGAAGAAGAATTAACGTATTATAAATCTGTACGTCGTATTGAAGTGTCTGAACGTATTAAGACTGCTATTGAATATGGCGATATCAGTGAAAACTCTGAATATGATGATGCAAAAAATGAACAAGCTTTCATCGAAGGTCATATTGTAGAGCTTGAAAATAAAATTAACACTGCGAAAATCATCGACGAATCCGTAAAAGGTGATGTTGTATCCGTAGGTAGCAAAGTAACTGTATTAGATACAATGTACAATGATGAATTAGAATATGTTATCGTTGGTTCCTCTGAAGCGGATCCATTTAACAATCGTATCTCTAACGAATCTCCTGTAGGTAAAGCTATTTTGGGCAAACGTAAAGGTGATGAAGTAGAAGTTTCCACACCAGATGGTCCTGTTACATTCAAAGTGTTAGCAATCCAATAATTTACATTTACTGACGAAGAGGCGATAACATGAGTGAAGAAATTAAAAATGTACAAGAAGAGCTGAATGAGCAAATGCAAATTCGCCGCGATAAATTGGCTGAATACGAAGCGGATGGTATCTATCCATTTGGTCAACGTTTTGTTGTAAAAGATAATGCAAAAGACATTAAAGATGACTTCTTCTTGAAATATGACGGTCAACCTGTAGTTATTGCAGGCCGTTTGATGACAATCCGTTCCCATGGTAAAACAGCATTTGCGAATATGCGTGATAAATCCGGCGATATTCAAGTATATTTCCGTAAAGATGTATTGGGTGAAGATGCTTATAAATACGTAAAAATGCTTGATATCGGTGATATTATCGGTGTTGAAGGTCATGTATTTAAAACTCATACAGGGGAAGTTACAATTAAAGTTAACAAATTAACTTTGTTATCCAAATCTTTACGTCCATTACCAGAAAAATGGCATGGTTTAAAGGATACAGAACTTCGTTACCGTCAACGTTATGTTGATTTGATTGTAAATCCTGAAGTGCGTGATACATTTGTAAAACGCTCTCAAATCGTTGCTAAAATTCGTGAATACATGATGCGTGATGGCTTTATGGAAGTAGAAACACCAATGATGCATGCTATCCCTGGTGGTGCTGCGGCTCGTCCATTCATCACTCACCACAATGCGCTTGATATCGATATTTATATGCGTATTGCACCAGAATTGTACCTCAAACGCTTGATCGTTGGTGGTATGGACCGCGTATTCGAAATGAACCGTTGTTTCCGTAACGAAGGTATCGATAACCGTCATAACCCAGAATTCACTACTATTGAATCCTACCAAGCTTATGGCGATGTAGAAGATGCAATTCGCTTAACAGAAAACCTTGTATCCTACTGTGCTCAAGAAGTTCTCGGCACACAAGAAATCACATACCAAGGTACAGAAATCAATTTGACTCCACCTTGGAATCGTATCACAATGGCTGAAGGTGTAAAAAAATATACTGGTGAAGACTTTGATGCAGTCACAACTGTAGAAGAAGCTCGTGCTATTGCAGATCGCTTAAATGTAGAATATACAGAAAATGATGGTATTGGTAAAATCTTAAATCTTTGCTTCGAAGATTATGTAGAAGAAAACTTGATTCAACCAACTATCGTATATGGTCATCCAAAAGAAATTTCTCCACTTGCTAAGGCAAGTCGTGAAAATCCATTGGCTACAGAACGTTTTGAAGCATTCATTTATGGCCGTGAATTGGCAAATGGCTTCTCCGAGTTAAATGACCCAATCGA
>NZ_CAJLUB010000167.1 GCF_905209685.1 uncultured Veillonella sp.
GTGGTTTGTCCATCGATCCATACGCAAACTATGGCAAGCCTGGTACAGACTGGGAGAAGACGGCAAAAGAGCGCCTTCATTTTCACGACATGCAGCCTGAGCGCGTAGCATACCGTTAATATGGTATATGAATATATAACAATGGGCACATCGTTCATAATGTTTTTTATGATCGGTGTGATCTTGTCTATTCACCCTGCATCCATAATCGTAGGGGAGCATACGCAGTTGTCACATCTCAGCAGATGGACTCGGTGGAATGGGTATATTATTTTTATATTGACCCTATTTATCGTGGATGTACTCATAACAAATGGCATATATGCTGCATTTTATGATGTTTATGGTAATCTATCGTCTTTGAGTGAGCTAACATTTGACCCGATGGCTCTATTCTTTAGTGAAAGCTTCCAAATAGGCGTTGTTGTCGTTTTTGCTCTGGTGTTGTTACAAGTGTTAGGCCTCGTCGATTTGGCGCATGGTGAAAGAAATTTATCGTTTCATTATGACCAACTACATCAAGGCAAAGAACAACCGTCTTGGATGGAACGGTACATGGCACATACAAAGGGCACATTGGGTTCAGGTATAGTTGGTCTGCTTTATATGTTGCGGATGACCATGAGAACTATGTGGCCTTATATTATATGCCTTATATGGTTCAAGCTTATAGCAATGCTTGCTAATGTGCTACTTTCACCAGTCATCAATCGGTTAATGCATGTTGAAACGATGACATCAACGCATATCATACTGGACACTTATGTAGCGATATATGTGATAGCAGGATTCCTGTGGGGCTATGTAGCGCTACACTATGACATAGATAAGGCGTATAATGTAGCGAATAGTACCGTGATAGCCATCCTTCCACGACTTACCGTTATACTAGGGACAGTCATCTTTATCGGACTCGCGCTAGTTATTATTATGGTGCCTGTTACTTGGGGTATGGTGGTAGACACACTGACAAAATTATAAATAAACCTAGTTATTTCCTATATTTTTAGGGTTTTAAAAGCGGTTCTCATTCTCTTGACAATGCATAGATGCAGGTGATAGAGTATGATTGTATTTATGAGAATACACAAATGGTTATATCCAGTGTATAGAGAATAACAAGGTGAAATTCATATCGTCCTTGGGATGTTCCTGAGGACGATTTTTATCATCTATCACCAAAAGGAGAATCAGATGAGTATAGTCACAAATCAAACAACTGAACTAATTGGTAAAACTCCGGTATATCAATTACCAAATACCAATATTTATGTAAAGCTTGAAAAATATAATGTAGGCGGTTCTGTGAAAGATCGCGCAGTACTTGGTATGTTGCAAGATGCTAAGGAGAAAGGACGCCTTCACGAGGATAGCATTATCGTAGAGGCTACAAGTGGCAATACAGGTATTGCTCTTGCCATGGTGGGCGCTATCTTACATATTAAAACTGTAATTATTATGCCTGAAAGCATGAGTAAAGAACGTCGTGAGCTTATCAAGGCGTACGGTGCACAGCTCATCTTAACAGCAAAAGAAACGGGCATGAAGGGTGCTCTTGAACGAGCAAATGAAATCTTAGAGAAATATCCTAATGCGTTTACGTTGGGCCAATTTGTAAATCCTGCGAATCCAGATATACATTACCGTACTACGGGCGCTGAAATCATAGAACAAGTGCCGAATGTAGACGTATTTGTGGCAGGTATCGGTACAGGTGGTACTTTCACAGGTGTTACTAGACGATTGAAAGAGCATAATCCGAATCTGAAATCTATCGCGGTGGAACCAACAGGATCTCCGGCCATTACAGAAGGCAAGGGTGGTCCTCACAAAATTCAAGGTATTGGTGCGGGCTTCATTCCAGAGAACTTCGACCAAAGCTTGATGGACGGCGTACAAACTGTAAGCGACGAAGAAGCCTTTAGCGAAGTACAAACCTTTATGCGTGAAAGCGGTGTTTCTATTGGACTTTCAGCGGGGGCAGCTATCGTAGCAGCTAAGCGCATTGCACGAGAAGAACCAAAGGCGAATATAGTGGTTATTGCACCAGATGGGGTAGAAAAATATTTATCCCTCTTGGATTTTGCTAATAACGAATATGTAAAGTAACGGATTTCGCATAGATAAAACATCTTATGTATAGGAATACAGACCACATATGTTGTATACTATATATTATATGAGTAGAATTATTTGAGATGGAGTCACTATGATGCAAGGTTTGCGCGAATTATGGGGCAAAATTCAATATAATATTAAGCGCGTAATGGATTCTGACCCAGCCGCAACAAGTGTGTGGATGGTTATTTGGACGTATCCGCATATTACGGCCTTATTCTGGCATTTCTTTGCGCACCGCCTCTATAAGGCGGGGTGGCCAACCTTGGCGCGTCGGGTGGCATTACATTCTCGTCACGTAACGGGCATTGAGATTCATCCAGGTGCTACCATTGGTCGTGGTTTATTTATCGACCATGGCATGGGTGTCGTTATCGGTGAAACGGCAATCGTAGGGGATAATGTGACCTTGTTCCACCAAGTGACGTTAGGTGGCATGTCCTCTAAAAAGGTAAAACGCCATCCGACCATCGAAGACGAAGTACTCATCGGTACAGGCACGAAAATCTTAGGGGATATTACCATTGGGGCGCGTACTAAAATCGGTTGTAACCTCGTTATCAAACACGATATCCCTAAAGATATGGTTATCTTTGAAACGGATCCAGAAAATATGTATGTCCGTAAACCTCGTCGCATTAATAATGGCCAGGCAGAGGAAAAGAAAATTCCTGACGATTACATAGAATACTATATTTAATATAGTGTAATAAAACCTTATATAATATAGAAGGATAGAACCTCTAACTATTAGTTGAACTAGTAGTTAGAGGTTTTTGAGTTCATCGAATCCATGTTGAAATAATACGATTGACAATGCCTTATTGGGTATGATATGATTACCCAGTAAAGCATGGAGGATTACTCAAGAGGCTGAAGAGGACGG
>NZ_CAJLUB010000168.1 GCF_905209685.1 uncultured Veillonella sp.
GGGTTCGAACCCTGGACACCCTGATTAAGAGTCAGGTGCTCTGCCAGCTGAGCTAGTGGTCCATGACACGACTAATTATATGCCTATTTTATAGGAATGTAAAGAATATTTATTACATTCCTATAAAACATATACATCAATATTGCCTTAGCCAATCCTTCATCGTATTACAAGCCTCTGTAGGGAGTATATCACTAGTTCCTACACAGTCAGCACCACTATACAGTTGAAGAACGCTATGCGTACGGCTTACTTCTTTGACGATAATATCTGTCACATCTGCCTTTGGCACATTAAATTGCAATCCATAACGCCCCTTGTAGGTAATGACAGCAGATTGTGTATCGTATTCGATATGGACTTGAAGCATCTTGCCACCAGGCCAACATTCTTCAATATGTTCCTTTGATCTTGGTTTTAGAAAATCAAAAAATCCCATATTATCCTCCAATGCGCCACATAGGACGTTCTGGTTGTTCCATACCTACGCCATCATGACGTTCTTGCTTTCGTTGCAACGCACGTTCAATATGCAAAGCTAAGTCTTCCTCTGTGGCCCCATTGCGCACAAGAGATACAAGATCAGCCTCATCATCACGCAACAAGCATAAACGCATTTGCCCATCTGATGTAAGACGTACGCGATTACATGTATCACAGTAGCTATGAGACATAGAAAAGATGAAGCCTACAGCCTTTCCACTTGGCAACGCTAAATACGTAGCAGGACCAAAACCATACACAGAGTGAACCTCTGTAAGAGGCCCCCCACTTACACGTTCCAATTGAGCTCGCCACTCATCAAAGGTCGGTCCATGGAATGCATCACCTTGGAATGGCATGTATTCTATAAATCGCCATATAACAGGCCATTTTTCTACATACTGTAACAAAGATTTGACTTCTTCATCAGACCAATGACGAGATAATACAGTATTAATCTTCACAGATTTAAAGTTTGCACTAATAGCACTACGAATACCATCTAGCACAGAATCTAGCTGACCTTCTTTACCTACACAAGTAGCAAAGGCATCACTTTCAAGAGAATCGAGACTAATATTCACTCGGTTCAATCCAAGTTTTTTCAATCGTTGTGCTCGAGATGCAAGTAGGCTACCATTCGTAGTCATAGATATATCTTCAAACCAACCAGTATCCTTAATACGGGTTAACAGCTCTTCAATATGAGGATACAACAATGGCTCGCCACCAGTTAAGCGCACTGCTTTCACGCCGATACGATGGAAGGCACCTAAAATAGTCATCCATTCATCAACTGATAATAATTGTGTTTGACTTTGAGGTGTAATTTCAGCAGGTCGGCAATAGGGACAACAAAAATTACACGCATCTGTCAATGACAGACGTACATATTCAATTGTACGGCCCCATGCGTCTTTCATAACACACCTCGTTTATAATACAGAGTTATTTAATAATAGATACTTCATCACCTACGTGAATCGTACCATTTTTAAGGACTTTGCCAAAGATGCCTTGTGTAGGCATAATACAAGATCCTACTTGTTTCATGATTTCACAACCATGATGACATTCCTTACCAATTTGAGTGATTTCAAGAATTACATCACTACCAATTTGTAATTGTGTACCTACGGCTAATTCGTAAAGTACCATACCTTCAACAGTGATATTTTCTGCAAAATCACCAGGTTTAACATCCGCCCCTTGAGCGCGCATATGGTCTATACTTGCAATGCCAAGCAAGCTGATTTGACGATGCCAATTGCCTGCATGCGCATCACCTTCCATACCGTGATCTACAATAAGATTAGCGGATTCAATATTATGTTTCTTTTGCCCTTTTTTCTCACTAATAGAGATAGCAATAATTTTTCCGTCTGCCATGTAACCCTTCCCTTCTTATGGGAACATACCATATATACATAACTTTATTTCAACATGTAATTGCAGCCATTTTTTATGATTCTCGTATTACTGAAAGCACCATAAAATTATTCTACAATTATCTATTTATTATATCATAGTATTCATACAATTTTCCTATGAATTTAATCACTAAAAAAGAACTCTGCTCCTAGGAACAGAGTTCTCATATAGTAATTCTTATCGGCGACCCATTTCTTTAATTTCATCACCATGATTAACACCATTAAGTAGTAAGTTAAGCAAGATCGCCATAATACTACCAAAGGTAATACCAGATTTTAAAATAATTTGTGCCCAAGCAGGGAAATTAGCATAAAAGTTTGGCGCTGCAATAGGAATCATAGCTACACCAATACTGATTGCTACGAGCATTAAATTATGATTGCCTTCAAAGCTAACCTTGCCCAAGGAACGAATACCACTAGCAACAATCATACCAAACATAGCAATACCAGCGCCACCTAATACGGCATTTGGAATACTAGCTACGATAGCCGCTAATTTAGGGAATAATCCCAATAAAATCAAGATCACACCAGATGCAGCAACTACAAAGCGACTCTTAACACCAGTTACAGCAATAAGGCCCACGTTTTGAGCAAATGCTGTATATGGGAAACTATTAAGAATACCACCGATAACAGTAGACACCCCATCAGCACGAATGATTGATGCCAACTCTTTACGTCCAATTGGCTTATCTACAATTTCACCAATCGCAATACTATCACCAGTTGTTTCAACCATAACAACAAGCATTACGATAATCATGGAAAGCACAGAAGCCCAATCAAAGGTTGGTAAACCGAAATAGAAAGGTTCAATAACTGCAATCCAGCTGGAACGACCAACTTCGTCAAAGTTGGTAACACCCATGGCAAAAGCAATAGCTGTCCCCGCAATCAAACCGATTAGTACAGAAAGATTACTGAAGAAACCTTTTGCAAATTTATAAACAAACACGACGATTAAGAAGGTAAGGAACCCGAGTCCAATATTTGTAAAACTACCAAATTGTGGATTGCCTACACCACCGCCCATCCAATTAATGGCAACTGGCATCAAGTTAATAC
>NZ_CAJLUB010000169.1 GCF_905209685.1 uncultured Veillonella sp.
TTATACAAAATCTTGTGTAACTGCAAAATATGATTGCGAGACAATGCTATGGAATCATAACTTTCATGGATAACATTTAAGGCATCACGATACCCCATAATCTCCTGCTCATCCCTATTTCGAGGCGTAGTCTTATCAGCTACCAACTGCCGAAGGCGCGTGCTCGTCGTCACAATCCCTTCAATCGCATTTGAAGCCTCTGTACTCTGCACCTTTGCCAACTCTATAAGAGAATCTAATATGGCAGGGCTCTGTGAAAGCAAAACCTCCTCCTTGCCATTCGCCCGGTAAATTCCTGCAATAAGACTTAAAATATCCATATCCCACGACAAAGACTGAATCCGACCATACTCAAAACGACGCATACACACACCTCCATTTCCTTATAATCCCTTATAAATAAAATTATTCCCTTAAATTATACCATAAAATAAGGGAATAAATAATTTGGATACATTTAATTATACATGCAGAAGGGATTCTATCCCTTTGAGACCGACTTAGGTCACTATGGAGGTCGATGAGAGATAGAACCCTTTCTACTAGTAGAGGAAATTTACCAAATCAAGTGATACACGTGATCTAGATTACTTCCTTCTTGTATTTGTACTTTTGTATTTGCCAATGTTTCAGAACCAATCATATAGCCTTGTGGGTTATATGTAGCAACATCAATGAGCTGTACTGTTTTATCAGCACGGTTGAATGTCATTGTATAAATGGAGTGATCTCCATTTGGATCTACAATCTTCAAGCGCAATGTAGCACGAGCATCGTTTTTATCAACAGAGTCATTGTCGATATAGCCAGTACGACCATATTGATCCGTATCAAGAGCATACCAACTTTCAGCATGAGACACGCCCACACCAGCACTGAATAATAACCCGGCTACCACTAAACAGGCAAACCATTTTTTCATAACTATTCTCTCCTGACTATAAAATTCAAATAACTATGCAATCTGCATACCATAAATTCCCTACGCCTTCATTATAACACCATAATTGCATATTACTAATAAAAACTCTATAAACCGCATAATTAATATAAATTTATTAAGGACGATGTGCTGAGTCCTATGGGCTTTGATAATATAACGTATTTGATGACTGATATTCGCGCTGTAAGGTCAACAAAACATAGAAAGCCCCGAACTGTTCTGAAAACGACTTCGGTCACTATGGAGGCTTTCAGGATAGTTCGGGGCCAAATACGTTCTAAGTATCTAAATAAACAGAGCGAATATAAGCTTCTATTAAATTGTTGGATTATTTACCCCATAGGGCCTTCATAACTTCCGCACCCATGGTATCGTCTTCAATTTTTGTAGGTTTTTGTGCTTCTTTGCTGGACAATAACGCTACGCCTGCAGCGCTGTATACTGTTGTATCAAGTTCTGTCCATGTTTTTTCTTTACGGTCAATGCGTACTGTGTAGATGTATGTGAAACCTTCTACATTGTTAATTTTAACAAGTACTGTAGCCGCATCATCTGTTTTGTATACAGATGCATTATCGATGAACCATGCTGCATCATCTGCGTCAGCATCGATATAGTACCAATCAGCAGCACTAGCTTGACCAAAGCCGCCTAAGAATAAAACCCCTGCTGCAAACATAGCAGCTAACCATTTTTTCATATCTAAACTCCTTAACGCTAGAGACGACCATCTAAGATGGCCGCCCATAGTTTCTTACATATACTATTAATACAAATTATTCTGCTTCTTCGTCTTCGATTTCAGCACCTGGAATAACAGCAATACTAGCTACTTTATCACCTTCGTCGAGATTTTGTGTTTTCACACCAGAAATAGCTTTGCCTTTCTTCACAGCAATATCGTTCATGTTGAAGCGGATGATTTTGCCTTGTTCAGAGATAAGCATAACTTCATCATCGTTATGAACTACCTCTACGGCAACTACGTCACCTGTTTTGTTCGTAATCTTGAAGTTCTTAGAGCCTTTACCACCGCGTTTTTGCAATGTGTAAGCTTCCGCATCATTGCGTTTACCGAAACCTTCTTCGGAGATCGTAAACACTTGCGCTTCGCTTTCATCAGCATTAAGAACACCTGCGCCTACCACTACGTCGCCTGCATTAAGTTTAATGCCACGTACGCCGTGAGCCGCACGTTTCATAAGGCGTACATCGCTTTCACTGAAACGAATAGCGATACCCAATTTAGTACCGATCAAGATATCTTGGTTACCAGTCGTTACGTTGACGGAAATCAAGTGATCCCCTTCGTCGAGGTTGATAGCATTGAGACCAGAACGACGGATGTTGCGGTATTCTTCGATTGCTGTACGTTTTACAACGCCGAACTCAGTTACCATGAATAAGTTTACATCTTCTTGAACCCGTTCAAGGTCGATCATAGTCGTAACAGATTCGCCTACAGCCAGTGGTAATACGTTAACCATAGCGGTACCACGAGAATTACGGGAACCTGCTTCTGGCACTTCGTATGCTTTGAGGCGATATGTACGGCCAGTGGACGTGAAGAACAACAATGTATTATGCGTACGAACATGCATAATTTGCGTTACATAATCGTCTTCCTTCGTCTTCATGCCGATAACGCCAGCGCCACCTTTATGTTGGTTGCGATATACGTTCGCGTTCATGCGTTTGATATAACCTTGTTTAGTCAAGGTAATAACCATCTCTTCGTCAGCGATGAGGTCTTCTACATCAAGGTCGGACGTATCGATTGTGATTTCAGAACGACGAGGGTCGCCGTATTTCTTCTTCATATCTTCTAGTTCTTCTTTGATGATTTGACGTTGACGCGCTTCGCTAGCCAAGATAGCTTTCAAATCTTCGATTAATGCCAACAATTCCTTATATTCCTCTTCGATTTTTTCGCGTTCCAAGCCTGTTAAACGGCGTAAACGCATGTCGAGGATGGCTACTGCTTGTTTTTCTGAAAGCCCGAATTTTTGCA
>NZ_CAJLUB010000170.1 GCF_905209685.1 uncultured Veillonella sp.
CGAATATCATTTAGCCTGTACGCGGCTTTTACAAGAAGAAAAACCAACAATGGAGGACTTTCTAAATAGCAAAATCGCATGCTGGAAAGATAATACAAATTTTGGTATCGATACAGACTGTTGGTTCAATCATAAGGACCTAGGCCTGTTGCTAGAAAATTTAGAAATCATCGGAACCGTTGAACTCTATCCATGTAAACTATGGAAACTAGCACCAAGAGGCACGTTGGAGGATATCTATGAGGAGATTACAGATGAGCCTAGGATTGGAAAACTGCGTCTCATAGACACCTATGAACTAGTGAAAGAGGTTGTTCAGGAATAATCATCGATAAATGCACTGATCTATGGCGTACATATCAATGTGCAAATATAAAATTGTTACTATAAAGGTGTAAATTTAATGGATACTGTAACTAAAAAATACATAGAGACCGTACAAGTCAGTGATATACCGTGGCATCGGTTAACGACCTCTTATGGACGGGGCACAGATTTTCCTAATCAATTTGATGTTTTATGGAAGATGGACAGTATTGAAGCTGTTGATGTGGCTGGTGAGGACATAGCGTTAAATATTGAGCATCAATCCACATTGTGGCATGCTACACCATTCGCCATGATTTTCTTGCTTCGTATTTTTAAGAAAGCCCAGGAAGAGAGCGCTCAGAATGAAGTAGCTCATTATTTAGCAGAACAATTGGTTGAGTTGTTTACTGTGATTGCTGAGTGCATTCGAGATGGTCTTTTACTGGAACATGCTGATCCTCTACCGTGTTTTGAGGATATGCTCAACGAAGAATATCTTTGGTCTGAAGAATACGATGAAGACGAAGATGTTCTTAGATATGAGGAAGAAGACGTATTTCCTGATGATTTATTCTTTAGCTTCTATTACTACTCACTGCAAGTGCTTTTACTATGTAAGCCATTATTAAATAAAGCTAATGAAGGAGAGGCTAATTTACTAGAATTATTGACCGAAATAGACCACTAAAAATTTATGGAGGTCATACATCATTTAGTACTTACGAAAATCATAGATTATTACATTACTTACGGAGATTAATCTGATTATGTATTTGAGGAGGGCATAGATTATGGGATTAATTGCAAATTATAGCTGTTTAAGTGATGCGAATTTAAAAGAGCTCAAAGCTATGGGCTCAGAAGAAGAGGAAATTCTTGAAAGCGTTGAAGAGTGGAATGACGATGATGAATTATTGCTCGATATCGATAAGATGTGGGATGTACTTCACTTTGTGCTAACTGGCGTAGGAACTGACCATAAGGATGATAATAACCCTCTTAGCCAAGCTGTACTTGGCATAACAGCTGTTGAAGAAATATCGGATTACTTAGCGTATACCGAACACGATAAATTAGCAGATATCGTGGCGGCTCTAGAGCAGTTTGATATGGAAGAAGCCCTCGAATCTTTTGATATGGCAGCCTGCAAAGAGGCAGAGCTATATCCAAATATCTGGGATTACGATGAGGAAGAGGAAGAAATCAAAGACGAACTTCTTCATGATTTCGAGCAAATGAAACGCTTCTATAAACAAGTGCTCGAAGCTAATGGACATGTGCTTGTATCGATTTGCTAAGGTCGTTAAAATTTGTTGGCTATGGATCCAGTTGTAGCCAAACCAATTATGCGACTGGCGAAGATGAGGAATTGTAACATGGCAGTGTTAACAGAAAAGCAAGTTAAATATGGATTTGACTACTATCATAAGGATGACGCACGGCCTAAATCTGTGGTAGAGGTCTCTGAATATAATGGTGAAGATAAGTTAATAATCAACTGCACACAGCTAGATGAAAACTATTCTGCTAAAGATAAGAAGCGAATTTGGATGGAGTGGTGTGATTTCCTAGTAAATAAGCCAGATACTTTTACAGAGCTTATGTTTTGTACAAGAATGTCACAGGACTTATTTGATGCGGTGTGTGCTCAACGTAGACTTAAAAAATTACATATAAAATGGGGCGTCTATCCAGATATTTCAAAATTAGAGAACTTACAAGAACTAGAATATTTACACATTGGGTCCGGTAGAAGCGTATCGAGTTTAGAGCCTATATCAAAATTAGAAAATTTAGTGGCTCTGTCGATTGAGAACTTTCAAAAAATTGATGATTATACGCCATTAGCGCATCTGAAGCACCTTGAAAGTCTTGCTCTAGAAGGTGATTTCGCAGCTCCTAAAATTCTTAAGGTTCAATCCTTGGGATTCCTACGTCATATGAAACAGCTGCGATTTTTTAGCTTCTTAACCGCTAAAGTGATGGATACAGACTATTCTCCAATTTTAGAACTCCATAATCTAGAACATCTTACATTAAGATCTTGTAAAGAGGTTAAACAGCTGTATCCTCAGTTAGTTAAGTTGCCAAAACTAAAATACGGCACAGTTTTAGAACGACCAGAATTATATGAGAAATAGTGCTTGAGATATAAGTCATGAGCTATAACTTATAAGACATAAAAGGGAACAATTATAATGGATAAAGCGCGTAAAAAGGAATTATTAAAAGCTTATGCAGATAAGCAAAAGCAATCGTTTAAAGATAGTTTGCCTATGGACGAAGAGTTGTTTTGGAATCTCTTTGACTATGTAGATGAGAAATTAGAGGCAAATGACGGTTGCGACCATAGTTTAACTTTCACCAGAGAATTCTTGGAAAAACAAAAGGTAGATGTGGAAAGTGTACTAGATTGGATCGTTAACGAAGGTGGCGGCTGTGACTGCGAGGTTCTCTACAATGTGGAAGAACGTTTTGAGGAGTACGATTAATAGTATTTTCTATAGTTAACTCCTTCTATTTGCAGGTGTTATCATAAAGGTATATAGTAAAGGCATGTGATGTAATTATTCACATGCCTATTTTCTTTATAAGGAGGACGCTATG
>NZ_CAJLUB010000171.1 GCF_905209685.1 uncultured Veillonella sp.
TTTTCACCCCCTTTCTGTTACCAGTCTGGGGCAGTAACACCTATAGTATACAACAAAAGCACCTATCTTAGGTGCTTTTGTTGTATCTAAACACGTATCGATGCTAATATGGTATACTATGTGTAATATATCTATTTTTCTCATGTGCAGAATATAAAAAGGAGTATCTATTTACATGGACAGTGATCTGACCTTAGATTTTATAATTATCATCGTATTAATCATCGCGAATGGCTTGTTCTCTATGACGGAATTGGCTATCGTTAATGCGAAGAAACGAAAATTAGAGGAAATGGCCGAAGCTGGCAACGAGCGTGCTAAAAAAGCCTTTGAATTAGCAGAAAATCCAAACGAGATGTTCTCTACCATTCAAATTGGTATTACTCTCGTTGGTATCTTAACTGGTTTGTATTCTGGTGCTACCTTCTCTGGTCCATTAGAGGATATATTAGTGGCAAGCATTCCAAGCATCGAGCCCTATGCTGCATCTATTAGTTCCTTCCTCATCGTTGCTATCATCACCTATTTATCCCTCGTTATCGGCGAGCTTGTACCGAAACGTTTAGCTTTAAATAGCCCTGAAAGCATTGCCGTTGTAGTATCTAAACCGATTTACTGGTTATCTGTAGCATTAAAACCTATCGTTAGCTTCCTCGGTGTTTCCACAGAATTCCTTTTAAAATTACTAGGCGTTACTGTAAAAGAAGAGGCGCCTGTTACAGAGTCTGAAATCAACAAAATGCTCACCGAAGGCGTTGCTATGGGTGCTTACGAAGAAGAGGAACCTATCCTCGTAGAAAATATCTTCCACTTAGCAGATATGAACGCTGGTGACATCATGACACCTCGTACACAACTCAAATGGATCGACCTTAACGGTACAGAGGACGAAATCATGGAAGTCCTTAAAAATGCCAACCATTACCGCATTCCTGTAGGTACCGATTCCTTGGACGAATTAAAAGGTCTCGTTACCGTATCTGACGTATTAGTTCAAATCATGCAACGTCCTAGCGAACGATCCATTCATGATATTATTGAATCTTGTTTGAAAGAACCATTACTCATTCCAGAATCCATTACGCTCATGAAATTATTGAACGTACTCCGTACAGAAGGCGTTCATGAAACTATCGTTCTCGACGAGTACGGCGGTTTCAGTGGTCTTGTAACCTTACATGACATCATGGAAGAAATCGTAGGTCTTATGCCTTCTGGCGAAGAAGAAATCAAGGAAGAAGAAAATAAAATCGTTGAACGTGAGGATGGTTCCTGGCTTGTAGATGGCCTTCTTGACGTAGACGAATTTAAAGAATTCTTCCATATCGATCAAGAGCTACCAGGCGAAGAAAAAGACTTGTACAAAACAATGGGCGGTCTCTTAAATGTTCTCTTTGGTCGCATTCCAAAAGAATTGGACAAAGCAAAATGGAATGGCTATACCTTTGAAGTTGTAGATATGGATAATACCCGTATCGATAAGATTCTTGTAACCTATGAAGAACCTATCGTAGTACAAGAAACAGAAGAAAAAGATTAATACCTACTAACTTGTAGATTTATGAGCATTGTAGATTTATAAAGAGTGAGTTCTCCTATGGAGGACTCACTTTTTATATATACCCCTAGCCGTTTACATATAAATATAGTATTATTAAATTGTATAAAATATATAATCAGACCTAATATAGCTATTAACTACTATAATTTTAATGGCTAATTTAGATCTACTCTCATAATATGGAGTCCTATGAATGCTGCATCTGTGTAGTTGTGTGTCATAGGACTTATGTGTGGTAAAAGGAGAGATTCTATGAATCAACGAGTTATAGCAACCATAGGGGCCCTCTTAATTGGGACTGCCGTCATAAGTGGTTGTGGATCTGAAAAGCAACCTGAGGATACGAGCCTCAAGGTGCGCACCATCACCATCGGTGAAGAATCTGGTACTACTAGTGCTGGCTATGCAGGCACTATCCATAATAAAACGGAAACAAACTTAGCCTTTCAAATTGGAGGACGCGTCATCAATAAATTCGTAAATGTTGGTGATGTGGTACAAGCAGGCCAAGTCATCGCGCAAATCAATGGTTCCGATACATCAGCGCAAGTACAAAATGCTGAGGGTGCTGTAAAAGCTGCTCAATCGGCCTATGAATTAGCGGAAACCAATGCTAAGCGATATCGTGAGCTCTACGCGCAACAAGCGATTAGTAAGTTGCAATTAGACCAAGCAGAAAACCAATTGAATGCTACCTCTGCTCAATTACAACAAGCACAGGCTAGCCTCAATTTGAGTAACAATCAAAATAGCTATACTAATTTGACTGCTCCTGATACAGGTATTATTACAGCTTTCAATATTGAACCAGGCCAAGTCGTAGCGGCTGGTCAAAGCGTTGGTACCTTAGCGGCTGGTCGCGACCCAGAAGCAGTCATTGCCCTTCCTGAGCAAGAATTGACCAAGGTTCATGTGGGAAGCCCTGCCACTATTACATTCTGGGCTCTACCAGATGTAACTGTGCAAGGTGTGGTCCGTGAAATTTCACCAGTTCCTGACCCTGTAGCGAGAACGTATACCGTAAAAATTGCCTTACAAAATCCACCTAAAGAGGTGCAACTAGGCATGACGATTAATGCTAATCTATCTACTACAGATAGCACTAATATTTCCATTCCGTTAACGGCTCTTGTGAAAGACTCTAACGGCAATAATGCAGTGTATATTATCCGAGATAAAAAGGCTCATCTCGTGCCGATTAAGACCGGTGAGTTTGGTAAGAACTCCGTCATCGTCACATCTGGTTTAGCTAAGGGTGACATTGTCATTACCGCAGGTACCCAACAATTACAAGAAGGGACGGCGGTTAGTCAATGAAACAATT
>NZ_CAJLUB010000172.1 GCF_905209685.1 uncultured Veillonella sp.
TACAAAATTATATTATTAGGAGGCTTATTATGATTTATATACCAGATGTATTATTAACGATTTTTTATGCTTGTTTTGGAATTTTCTTAATGTTAACAGCTAATACTGTTATTGATTTCTTTGTACCCGGCAAATTCAGCGAAGAAATTAAACGTGGTAACTGTGCTGTAGCATGGCTCTCAGCGGGTTCATTTATCGGTATTGGTGAAATTTTGCGCGCTGTCATCATGTCTCCTGTAGTGACTACTGCTGATACATCTTTATTGCATGGTGTGGTGGCCAGTATCGTATATGCTATTTTAGGCATTATATTGTTTGTAACAGGCTATATGTTTATTAATTTATGGCATCGAAAATATAATTTATCTGAAGAGATTATGCGTGGTAATACTGCAGCAGGTATCCTCGTATTTGGTATCTTTGTAGGTCTTGCTCTCGTTGTTAGTGGTGCTGTGCACTAAGGGAGTGTCCTATGTATAAGCCAAGTAAGAAAACTCTATACATAACGAGTGCTTTTGCCGCTGTAGCGGGCCTCGTTGGTGTGTATTCATACTGGAATGACATTGCTTATGTTGTATGTGATAAAATTTATCCTGAAGCAAATGACGGGGAAGTTCGATTAAAGGATAATCAAGGTAATCGTTATTCTCTATTAAACCATGGAGATGGTAAAGAAACAGCTTTATATGATGATAACCGGTCTGTTACCTTTCACCGCGACACTAGTGGAAATTTAGTATGGGACGCTGGTTTAGCGGGGCTGTTACCTAGTATTGCAGCAGGCTACTATATTTTTCATGGATTTAATCCACCTACAGCGCGTATGGATGGACGAACTATGACCTATCGTGTGGCAGCCCCTTTAAAACCCTATGAGGAGCCTAATGTATATACAACAACAGGTTCAAATACGCATAGTTCTTTAGGACGACGTACGTATAAAGACTATGAGAAGCGTAGAAGTCAAAAAGCCTCTTCTATAGGTCAAAAGTCTGGTTTTGGTAGTGCAGGTGTACGTTCTAGTAGTTCCTAATGGAGGCCGATATTATGAAATCGTATATAGATGAACTTGATACGGATATATTGCCCTTTGTAGATTATGAAGGCTATGATGATCGGTATCCTGCGCTTTCTACACAATCTTTTCCGGCTGGTTTTTATGATGAAATTCGACATGCGTCGCGCATGTTATTTCAAATATTTTGTAAAGCCGCTAAGGTATTTCAACAGGCACCTGATGAGTTTGCTCTCAATATGGATATGCCCGAAAATTTGATTCCCTATTTACATCGTGGGAATCCATTGGGCTTACCTACATGGTTATCTCGATTTGACTTTGTCCTTGATGATAGAGGACAATTGCGCATGGTCGAGATTAATGCGGATACACCCTGCTTTCTAATTGAAAGTTATTATGCTAATGGTGTAGC
This sequence comes from uncultured Veillonella sp., assembly GCF_905209685.1. GTDB lineage: Bacteria > Bacillota > Negativicutes > Veillonellales > Veillonellaceae > Veillonella. The sequence goes on from NZ_CAJLUB010000172.1 coordinate 1,431, forward strand.
GGCACGATATTTCGATAAAGTAGATCCTAATATAGATGCTTATAATGAACTTGAACGTTTTTTGAAACGCGTATATGAAGGAACATCTCGTAAAAAATATAGTGTGACTAATAAACAACATAATATGATGACGGATAATGAAACAGAACCCTTTGTTTTCGGGTGCTTTCATGATTATTTAGAGGACTATGGAACTACACAGTTTCTCTTACAGGCTATGAAATCAGCATGCCCAGAAGCAGATGTTCGATTCCTATCCTTTTATGATATGGTCATTGATGATGAGGGTATTCTATTATCTGACGGTGGTCATGTAGCCAATCTGTATCGTTTACATCCCATGGAACTATTGATTGATGAAACTACAGCAGATGGTGAACCACTAGGTGAAATGTTTTTAGATTTGTATAATGAATACCGCTTTAATCTATTTAATCCACCAGAGGCGATTATTTTACAGAATAAATCGTTTATGTCCTTAGTGTATGCTCTATACTTAACAAACCAATTTTTTACTGCCCCTGAGCGAGATATTATCGAGCGCTATTTGACGCCGTCCTATTTTGAAAGTGATTTCCCGAACCTTGATGATGGACTTTATATTCAAAAGGAAATTTGGGGCCGTGAAGGGCGAAATATTCAGGTTGTTCAAAAACGTGGAAATCAAGCTGAACTATACATGGAGAAATTTGTAGATAACTATGATGATATAGTTTGTCGGGACAGTAAAAAGGTTATGTATCAGGACTTTATTAAGCAGAAACACTTTACTCATACCGTAGATAGTGGTACGAAAGAAGGCTGTTTGACATTATCTTGCTTTATGCTTGGCGATCAAGCTTCTGCAGTCGGTTGTCGTTTTTCTCCAGAAGAGATTGCCGGTACTGAAGCTTATTTTGTACCGCTTTTAATCGATTAATTTTATTTTGTATTTTTATTGTTGTGGAGATTTAAGGCTTTGGCTAATTTATATATTGGACTTGTTCATTATCCAATTATGAACAAGCATAAAGAGGTCATTACGACGGCCATTACAAATTATGATATTCACGATATTGCACGAGCATCTATTACCTATGATGTATCTAAATATTTTGTGATTCACAATATACCTGCTCAGCGTGAGTTGGTGCGCACCATCATGGAACATTGGAAATCTGGATTTGGTTCTACATACAATCCAGATCGTAAGGATGCTTTCACCGGCGTGGAGTTGGTTAACTCTATTGCAGTAGCAGTGCGAATGATTGAAGACCTAGAAGGTATGAAACCTATTGTGGCGACAACAGATGCACGTACCTATGATAATACAATTTCCTATGCACGGATGCGTGAACATCTTGAAAATGAGGGGCGCCCTGTGTTAGTATTATTTGGTACCGGTTATGGTATGACAAAAGAAACGATGG
>NZ_CAJLUB010000173.1 GCF_905209685.1 uncultured Veillonella sp.
ACTTGCTCCACTACACGTCATGCTCGTGAATGGAAAATCCGCGTAGGTGCTACAAAAGATGGAATTATCAAAGTAATTGATATGGACTCCATTACTGATGCAGGTGCTCATGCAACTCACTGTTTCACTACTACTACAGCTGGTGAGCATAAGTCCATTCCTTTATACAATAAAGCGACAGCTGTCCACTACGGTACAGAAGGCGTATACATGAACCATACACCAGGCGGTGCATTCCGTGGTTATGGTGCTACAGAAGCGCTATGGCCATTAGAGTGTGCTGTTAATAATTTGGCGGATAAAATGGGCGTTGACCCTGCTGAATTGCGTCAAAAGAACTTGATTGCTCAAGGTGAACAAAGCTTGGTATACGCTCCGGATGAATACCTTGACTCTGGTCTATTCCAAGATACAGTAAACCGCGTAAAAGAAATGGCTCGTTGGGATGAGCGTCCTCATTCTTGGGATATTGACGAACGTTATCGCGGTGGCCTTGGCATGGCATTAGCGTTACAAGGTTCTGGTGTTGCTAACATTGACGTAGCATCTGTAGAAATTCGTCTCGGTGATGATGGTAACTACACATTGTATACTGGTTCTTCCGATATGGGCATGGGTGCTAATACTGTATTGACTCAAATGGCTTGTGAAATCATCGGCTGTCCTATGGAATACATGACAGTTGTCGAATCTGATACAGATATTGTTCCATTTGATCCAGGCTCTTATGCATCTAGTACAACATACGTAACTGGTACGGCTGCTAAGATGGCTGCTGAAGAGTTACGCACTAAGATTATTGCTAAGTTCGCTCAATTCTTCAATACAGATGTAGAGAACATCGATTTTGATGGCGTTGTAGCTACTACAAAAGATGGTTCCCAAACAATGGATATCCATCAATTGGCTCCAAAATTATTGGTAGGTGTTAACGCTGAACAATTGTCTGGTTTTGCTACATGGGGCAGTCATACATCTCCACCTCCATTCATGGCAACTATTGCAGAGGTGAAAGTAGACAAACAAACTGGTAAGGTTATTCCTCTTCATACATACTCCTGTATCGATTGCGGTACTGTTATTAACCCTAAATTGGCTCGCGTTCAAGTTGAAGGCGGCGTGGTACAAGCTATCGGTATGGCACTATATGAAGATGTGCGTTATTCCAATAATGGTCGCTTAGAGACTAATAACCTTATGACTTATAAAATTCCAACCCGTCAAGATATTGGCGAGTTACATGTAGACTTTGTAGAGTCTTATGAACCGACAGGCGGGTTTGGTGCCAAATCTATTGGTGAAGTTGTTATTAATACGGCTAGTCCAGCTATTCAACATGCTATTAAAAACGCAGTTGGTGCGGACGTTCGTACATTACCTATGACACCTGAGAAGGTATTTATGGCTATGGACGAGAAATATAAAGTATAGAGATTTCTATTTACTTTTCCTTTCTAAGGAGGCCTGGTTTTATGACATCACAAACATCCTATTGGAATCGATTGATTCAGCCGGGAATCGTGGCCCTTGTTGGGGCAGGCGGTAAAACGACTGTGCTTTCAAAATTAGTAGAATATGGAAGGCTGAAAGGTCAGCCCATCGTAGTTACGACTACGACTCGACTCTATGAATCCCAAGTGGCTCATTATGAACCGATTTATACTCGAAATATTAATGAAGCTGATGAATATTGTACTGATCGTATTTTGCGTGGATATTGTGGTGCGTGGTTCTCTGGCATTACAGGAACAAAAGTAGACTCCTTAGATTGTGATCTTATCGATGGTTTAGCAAAATTGCATCCAAACTGGCAAATTGTAGTGGAAGCAGATGGGGCAAAGGAAAAATGGCTTAAGGCGCCTAAGACGACTGAGCCAGTCATCCCATCGCTCACAAAGACTACGATTGGTCTTGTGAATTTACAAATGTTAGGAGCGCCGCTTGATGATGAGCACGTGCATAACATCGAGCTCGTTCAAGATATTGTGAAACGCGATATGGGTGCCATTGTAACGCCACGCATGTTGGCTGATCTTGTGCTCCATAAACAAGGTTTATTCCAATACAGTAAAGGTAAAAAAATTCTGTTCTGTACTGGTTATGAAACGGTGCAACATCGTATCATTGATGATTTTATTGATCATATTGTAGATAGCGACATTTCCGATATCATCTTAGCTGATGGATATAAAGCAAGTTGCGAAATCCGTCGCATTATTCAATGTCGGTAGGTACTCATGACTTATGTGAAAGCAAAATCTAATAGCGCTTTCAGTCCCATGAGAGACCCCATAGACCGTCGCCCTTTGCATATTGGTATTGTCCTCCTCGTAGGGGGACAATCCAAGCGCATGGGGTGTAATAAGCAGCTTTTACCCTGGCGTGGTAAAACTGTTTTAGATGCGGTCTGTGGGGCTCTTCATTGTGGATGGGAAGATTATGTAAAACCTGCTGAATTCTGTAAACTACCTTTTGTAGCGGTTACTGGTGACGATCATGAAAAATTGGAACCTATTGTTACAAGCTATGGGTTCGAAGTAGTTCGGAATGAACATCCTGAGCGTGGACAGGGTCTGTCCATAGCGATAGGAGTACGTCATTTGGTAGAAAAATCACCGATACCGCTAGATGGCATTCTTTGTTCTGTAGGGGATCAACCACTACTGACTGGGAATGTTGTACATCAGGTTATTAGTGCATTTAGTGATAACTTTCATTCGAAAACTATCGTCGTCCCGCATTATGGGGCGAATTATCAGTCGGGAAATCCTGTTCT
>NZ_CAJLUB010000174.1 GCF_905209685.1 uncultured Veillonella sp.
GCTATCCGAATCTGTTTTTGTATAATATGCAGATGTGTCATGCATATGTTCTTTTGCTGTGTAAGGCACTCCAAACATAGCACGTATACTATGCCAAGACAAATCATTGTCCGACCAAAACAGAAATAGTAAAAATAATGCACCAATCCCTATAGAAGTAGCAACTCCTTCAAAGCGTTTTTTTAGACGTTGATTCCGTTTCTTTTTACTAATAGTATTAGCTTCCGCATCATTACAGAGACGAATATTCCTCAAAGGAACACGTGCCCCTTCGGCGAACATCTTCTCACCTTTAAACCAATTTTCTTCAAAGAATACGCTAGCGCCGCCTTCACAAGGCAATTGGTATTCCTTGTAGCCAGCCCGGTCACCTACAGAAGCACCACTATCACCATCTACAGCTACAACCTTCTCTAAACCGATTTGATGTAATGTAAAGCCCTTCGGTGCACGCTTACGATAGGATGTTCTAGATACAGTGCACCATTCATTATCATTGTATTCAATGGTGACCCATATTTTATCTGTTCCCTCTACAGCCTCGAGGCCATATTCGTGCCAATAATCACCAGGTGATTTTTGCATTGACGGCTTAGCTTTATAGGCCTGTTCCTGATCTGCTTTTGGAATAATCTCGTTATATTTAATTTTTTCAGTTATTACATAACGACTGCCCTGAACCTCAAGGACATCATAACAATTAAACTCCATACATAACCTCGCTCGAATAGGCAAAATCATATGGATTTCGGCCTATTTCCTCTTCAAAACGGGATTTAATGAAATTAAGCTTTAAAGTAGCCTATCCGCTCATGAATCGTTTCATTTTCAATAATGGAAATGCCATACTGCTGACCTATTGTAGCTTTTACAAGGACATTGGCCACATCAGCCGTCTTTACGGGTTCTTGGCTCATTAATATATGAGCTTTGTTGATAACACCAAATACAGCACAGCTAATGCGTTCTACCAACTTAGGTACCTCTCGAATCAAGGTAGCTGGACGAGCAATAACAATCGCTTCAAAGGGCAACTCTAAAATAACCTCTTCCAATTGTCCTTTCATGGACATATAGAAGAATGGAGACTTTGGATTTGCTCCCAAAGAGGATACTAAACCATATTTTTTCACACCATTTTGAGCTGCAATGCGTGCCATTTCATACTGATACGTATAATCTACGGTCCATTGTGCTTCTTTAGAGCCCGCTTGTTTACGGTTTGTACCCATAGCAGAGAATAAAATATCCCCTGTCACTAAGTGTGCCCATTCACGAGGTTCATCAAAATTAACAATATGAACTGTTACCTTTGGAGATGTATATGTTACTGGACGACGTACAAATACATGAATGTCTTGAATCTCATGATTATCAATTAACGTGTCTACAATATGACGGCCCACTGCACCAGTGGCGCCTAATACTAACGCTTTCATTCTTCACCTTTAAGTCTTACAGACTCTTCCTCAACTATCTCTTTTAAAAGCTTAATCTCTTCTTTTGTTAATGGACGTTCCAATAAATCTGGACGTAACAACCGAGTTCTTTTAAGTGCTTCTTTTTGACGCCAAGTAGCAATATTTTTATGATGACCACTTCTCAATACATCTGGTACAGTCCAGCCTCTAAATTCAGGGGGCTTTGTATATTGAGGGCATTCTAACAGAGGTTCATAAAAAGAATCCTCCTGTGCCCCACTTGCCGCACCTAGTACGCCTGGGATCATGCGCGCTACTGCATCGGCTACAACCATAGCTGGCAACTCGCCACCAGTTAATACATAATCACCAATAGAAATCGTTTCATCTACTAAATGTTCCTCTACACGGTAGTCAACACCTTCATAATGGCCACAAATGAGGACTATTTGATCGTACATAGCTAGTTCACGAGCCTTCTCCTGTGTGAAAGGCTGGCCTGTAGGTCCCATGAAAATAATTCGACGTCGTATACTTTCACTAGGATTACCAATAAGACTCATTTCATCACACATCTCATCGGTAGTATAGGTACTGTTAAGGGTATTGTCATATTGAGCAATAACAGATTCCACCGCCTCAAAAATGGGAGGTGCCATCATGAGCATACCAGCCCCACCACCATACGGTGTATCATCAACTTGACCATGTTTATTGTGACTAAAATCTCGAGGGTTAGTTACACCCATAGACAATCGTTCCGCTTCGATAGCCCGTTTTATGATGGAATGACTAAAAAAGGCATCAAAAAACTCAGGAAATAAAGATACGATATCGATACGCATAGACCGTCCCCTATACTTATTAACTCACATAAACTCATTAGCATTATCTATATATAGCTATATTATATAACTTTTACCATAATATACCTATATGTAGATAAAACAAAACCGCCTAAAGGATTATATCCATTCAGGCGGATCTACGATCATTAAATTATTTTCCACGTCGATGTCCTTAACAACATCTTCAATGGCTGCAAATAATTGATCTGGTTCCCCATCTTTGGAAACCACATAGACATCATTAGCACCCGGTTGTAATACATCAGTCACTGTGCCAAGCACATTGCCTTTTGTATCTTGTACTTCGAGACCAATAATATCAAAGATGTAATAGCGACCTTCTGGCAATTCCACTAAATCTTCACGACGCACTTGAATTTCTTTCTTACCGAATAATTCAGCCGTGTTGCGATCAGGAATTTCCTTAAAGGATGCTAATACGAACTGTTTATGAAATCGTGCGGATGCAACGTGGTATTCTTTACCATCGATGTAACAGG
>NZ_CAJLUB010000175.1 GCF_905209685.1 uncultured Veillonella sp.
ATATCTCATGAAAATACCCCCTTTACTGGTTGTCCAGTAAAGGGGGTACATATCATTATCACCAGTAGTGCTTTATTTATAACTTTATAGGTTTTCATAATATAGAAAATTACCCAATTCTAATCTTTCTATATATGTCATAAATTCATCAAAAATAATTTGCCGCAAAACGGTTATCATGTGAATAGAGTTACTATAAGAATTAGCTATTATAAGAATTAGTTACTATAATAATCTAGTTACCATGGAGATATAACAAAATACCTTTATAAATCCTTTACTACATCGGCTAATTTTTCTTTCAAAGCTTCCAATTTTTTGCTCATAAATTCCAGTTCGCTCTTAGCTCGTGAATCATCTTCATAGGACAAAAATGAATGCAACACATCAAGTACATCTTGGTTGTCTGCAGAAATTATTTCTTTCCAATCTTGTAAGACAGTTTTACGGCCAATCCCTTTTACGTGCTTACGATATTCTGTGGGTGTCATATTAAAATGCTTTTTAAAAGCCACATTAAAAGCCTTCACATCAGCAAAGCCACAATCACTTGCAATTCTTGCAACAGCCTCATCCGTACTAGCTAAACGAACAGTAGCATCACGGATTCTCAACCGCAATACATACTCAACAAATGAAATCCCCATTTGTCGTTTAAAAAACTGCGATGTATAAGCAACATTATAGCCCCCAATTTTTGCAATATCCTCTAACTCTATTTTCTGCTCATAATGCTCATCAATATAGGCAATCATATTATCAAAAGATGCCGGTTTTATATCTCCAGGTCTAGCATTTTCGTGAACCTTTTTTATGGGATCAAACTCTCTAAATACATCACCAGCCAAAGCTAAGTAATGGTGTTCTATCCACATTCGATGTACTGGGCTTTCACCTTTAATCATCAATAACATCGTCATAGCAGCATGATGGCGTAAGGTTGTAAAGAATTCATTATGACCCGTACTATCATCTGAACGTAAAATAAATTGATACGTCCCAAAATCAGAATCATACTGTTGGTAAAATTCGTTACCTACATGAGTAACAAAGGCTATAGTATCCTCTTCAAGGGCTAATGTTGCATGCCCTACTTGAGGAGAAATAATTACAACATCAAGAGGTTTCAGTGTAAAAACCTCACCATTGCAACTCATCTCAACGCTACCTTTTAACAAGATAAAAATCTCAGTTTCTGCATGCCAGTTATAATGATATGTACTAACCCTATATATGTTGCTGCTAAACTCTATGTAGTTATGTTTATATGAATAGTCAAAATAGTCCATTATGCCCTATTGCTCCACATACAAAAAGCATCCCTTAATACTCCAAGGGATGCTTTTATTATCATATATTTATTTATCTGCGGTCAACAGAATTTTAGATGACATAAATACATATTATATAAAGACCTATACAGCAGGTAATAGTCCTAGTAGATATACATTAAAGGTATCACCAGGATGTACTTCATGTACACCACGCGGAATACATGCCAATGCATTCACCGTATAGAGGCCTAACATACTGCTACTATTAAAGTGACGGTTAGCTACAAAGCGTGGAACACCTCCACCGAAGATGACTTTACCTTGTACGTACCGATCAAAAGCATTACGCTTAAAGATTTCTGAATCCATTACACAAGCTACTACCGGTGTAGTCCAATTTGCCAAACCTTTATAGCGTTTCAATGTTGGTGCTACGATTAGATGCCAACCATTGAACGCAGCCCCTGGGTTACCAGAAAGGCCAAAGATAATTTGACCTTTAGGTGTCACTGCACCATAGGATGCCGCACCTGGACGCATTTGAATACGTGCATAAATAGATTTAGCCCCTAGTTTCTCATAAATAAGAGGCATTGTATCAAACAGCCCTACAGATACACCGCCAGAGCTAATGATAATATCAGCATCTTCACTGAGCTGTAACACATGGTTAATTTCAGAGTCTAATTCCTCTGGAGCATCACTGACATGATAGTGCGTAATCTTATGAAAGCCTAAATCCTCCAAGAGTCCACAAATCATAGCTCTATTAGAGTTATAAATTTTACCAGCTGTTAAGCTTTCACCAGGTTCAATCACCTCATGGCCAGAGGTAAGGACTAGCACGCGAGGCATTGCATTGACAGCAATCTCAGTCAACCCCAGACCAGTCAAAACAGTTTGTACCGTAGAGGTTACCTCTGTTCCACGAGGAATCACAATAGTGCCAGCACTACATTCCTCACCTTGAGGGATGATATGATCGCCACATTTGTATTTACCTTGAATTGTGATTGTTATACCTGGTTCTCCGGAGCCAACTACCTGTTCTTGCATGATAACAGTATCACATGTATCCGGTATAGGTGCGCCCGTCATAATACGTACTGCATGACCTAGTGCAACAGGTTGTTCCCATACAACGCCGGCGCCTATAACACCGTCAACAATATACTCATTACAATCCGAGGAAAAGGCAATGGCATACCCATCCATCGCTGATTTCGAAAAGGCCGGTACATCTGTGGGCGCAACGATATCCTCTGCCAACACATATCCCTTAGCAGACTTAACATCAATCATTTCTACTTTATAAACTTGCGTATCTAAGGCCTTCTCCCATAATTGAAGGGCCTCCTCAACAGTAACGACGGCCATTTAAACACCTCATCATTTCCTGTATGTGACGTACTAATCCAGGTACGTCTTGGTCTAACTTGCTAATTTCAATTGTAGCTACTCGGTCCGTTGCATCCGAGATAAG
>NZ_CAJLUB010000176.1 GCF_905209685.1 uncultured Veillonella sp.
GCCAACCAGCGCCTGAAAAACTCGTGTATGAAGCAGGTAAAAAGATGGGGTTCTTGACGGATCCTGAATATAATCCAGCGCATATTGCGCGTATTTTAATAGATGCAGGTTGGCCAAAAGAAACGAGAGCAGCAGCCCTTGAGCGCTTGAGCTATGATGATGAAAAAATTGTAGACTCCACGCTAGAGGTATTAACTGAGCTTGAAGGCTTTGGTCATTCTGTAATGGTGGTATTAGGATGAGACATTTTTTCGGAATTCCTGATGAGGAATTTATCCGCGGCGACGTGCCGATGACGAAATGCGAGATTCGCAAAGCCGTTATGAACGAGGCACGCATCGAGGAGGATAGCATTGTCCTTGACGTTGGTGCTGGTACAGGCTCTATTTCTATTGAAGCAGCCTTAGCAGCTCCTAAAGGGCATGTATATGCGATTGAGCGCTTTGATAAAGGCATCGACCTTATCAATGAAAACATGAAGAAATTCAATGTAAATAATATGACAGTTATTAAGTCCAAAGCTCCTGAAGGTATGGAAGAATTACCTGAGCTTGATGCGGTTATTATCGGCGGTAGCGCTGGCGGTATGACAGGCATTATGGACGAGGCACAACGTCTATTAAAAATTGGTGGCCGTTTAGTTGTAACTGCTGTAACAATGGAAACTGGTTATACAATCCTTAAAGAGTTGAAAGGTCGTCCTTTCACCTATGAAGGTTACCAAATGTCCATTAGCCGTTACCGCAAGGCTGGTCCCTATCATTTGTTAGACCCATTGAGTCCAATTTTCATTGTATCTGCAACGCGTATCGCAGAAGGAGAGTAATATGGTTGACGTACATATCGTAGGCGCAGGCCCTGGAGATCCCGAGTTAATTACTCGCAAAGGGTATCGTTTAGTGCAAGAGGCAGACGTTGTTATTTATGCTGGCTCCTTGGTAAACCCTGCTATTTTAGAGGCTTGTAAACCAGGCTGTGAAATCCATAACAGTGCTACTATGAATCTTGATGAGGTGTTAGCTGTTATGAAAGCTTCTGTTGAGGCTGGTAAAAGCGTAGTTCGCCTTCACACAGGTGATCCTGCTATTTACGGTGCTATTCAAGAGCAAATGGATGCACTGGCTGGTATGGGCATTTCTTATGAAGTTGTGCCAGGCGTAAGTTCTTTCCTTGCCACAGCAGCGGCTTTGAAACAAGAATATACACTACCTAATGTATCTCAAACAGTAATTATTACACGTATGGAAGGTCGTACACCGATGCCTCCAAAGGAAAAATTGCGCATGTTAGCATCTCACGAAGCAACAATGTGTATTTTCCTTAGTGTTCAAATGTTAGATAAGGTTGTAGCTGAACTCATTGAGGGCGGTTATGACAAAACGACTCCAGTGGCAATCGTGGTAAAAGCGTCTTGGCCTGACCAACGCATTATCCGTGGCACATTGGAAACTATTGCGGACATAGTAGCTAAAGAGGGCGTATTGCGCCAAGCTATGATCGTAGTAAGCCATGTATTAGATAGCGAATACGAATTATCTAAACTCTACGATAAAGGCTTTGCTCACATGTACCGCAGTGCTAAGGACTAATATGATGAAAGAACTAGAAACTGTTGCATCTACGACTGGAACAAAGAAGAATAGAACAGCCATTCTCTCTGTGTCTGAACGAGGTGCAAAGCTAGGTCAACGCATCAAGTCTTTGGTGGCACCCCATGCGGATTGCTTTGAAAAGGAAAACCGTCCCTCTGGTGGTGAGGCTATTTATTTTGATTCCCTTAAAAACCATATTGGACAGATTTTCAAGGATTACGATCAAGTATTATGTATCATGGCACTCGGTATTGTAGTGCGCATGATCGCACCCTATATTGAGCATAAATCAAAGGATCCTGCAGTAGTCGTAATGGATGAAGTAGGACACCATGTAATTAGCTTATTGTCTGGGCACCTTGGGGGCGCCAACGAATGGACTCAGTCCATTTCGCTGGCCATCGATGCGGATCCTGTTATTACAACGGCAACGGATGTAAACGGATTGCCCGCGCCTGATGTGTTGGCGCGCCACGAGCATCTATTGGTCGACGATTTTCAAACCTTAATCAATGTGAACTCTGCCATTGTTGGGGGAGAACAGGTTGATTATTATATCGATGCAAGCTTACCAAATGCAGAGCATTTAGAACAAGCAGCGAAAGCTCATATTGGTGAGCATGGTATGGTTCATATTGTTTCGTTGAATCAACTTGAGACTATGCCATGTAAAAATGAAAGCGCTGAAGATGGTTCATCTCGAGTTGTAATTACTGATAAAGTAATTACCGAGTATGGTCACCAATTGATTTTGCGCCCTCGTACGTATACGATGGGCATTGGCTGTCGTCGGGATACACCGAAGGAATTAATCCTTGATGCCATACAACAGTCGCTAGCAGCACATAAACTTTCATCAAAGAGCCTTGTAACGGCTGCATCAGTCATCGTTAAACAAGATGAAGTAGGCCTCTTAGAGGCTATGCAAATTATGGGGTGGCCTATCGTGTTCTATACACAGGACGAGATGGCACCACTCATTGAAGAAGAAGAATTAAAAGAATCTAATTTTGTAAAAGGAACTATAGGAGTAGGAAACGTATGCGAGACAACAGCATTATTAGCGGCCAAGAGCCGAACACTAATACAGCACAAAACAATTTATCCCAAAACAACGGTAGCCATTGCACAGGTAACATCAAAGTAATCGGCATTGG
>NZ_CAJLUB010000177.1 GCF_905209685.1 uncultured Veillonella sp.
CCCAATTTTTTACCTGCAATACGTTTGCCAGTCATTTTAGTTAAAGGTGTTTGAACCTCTACATCCTCTAATGGTAAGCTACGTGTAATTTCATAGCCCATCAACATCGTAATTTCATCAAGTAATTGTCTGAAATCTTTAGAGCCTGTTTCTGCATCACGCATCAATGTAACTTTGTGTTGAATCAATGGATGTGTCATAACATTAACTTTCATGACTGTCCTCCTATAAATAATTTACATACCCTATCGGTATCCATTTAATATTCATATTTACTCTATCACAGATTGATAAATCATGCCATAAAAATATTAAAAGGGATGTGATAATACACATCCCTTTTATCGTATTTAAGCCTTATGTAATTTTAATAAGATTAATCCAAAGATTAGTACAATGGATACGCTTCGCAAAGTGCTGCTACGCGTTTGCTTGCTTCTTCATGAACTGCTTTATCTTCAGGATTTTTAAGAACAGTTGCAATGATATCTGCAATTTCTTCCATATCTTTTACTTGTAAGCCACGTGTTGTAAGCGCTGGTGTACCAAGACGGATACCGCTTGTTACAAATGGGCTAGCAGGATCGAATGGAATTGTATTTTTATTACATGTAATACCTACTTCATCAAGTAAATGTTCTGCTTCTTTACCTGTTAAGCCAGTATTGCGTACATCTACCAACATAACGTGAGTATCTGTACCACCAGAAACGATTGTTAAGCCTTTTTCTTGCAATGCAGCAGCCAATGCTTTTGCATTATCGATAACTTGTTGTGCATATACTTTGAATTCTGGTTGTAATGCTTCACCAAATGCAACAGCTTTAGCAGCGATAACATGCATCAAAGGGCCACCTTGAATACCAGGGAAGATTGCTTTATCGATTGCTTTAGCATATTTTTCTTTGCAAAGAATCATGCCACCACGAGGGCCACGCAATGTTTTATGAGTTGTGGTAGTAACGATATCAGCATATTCTACTGGGTTTGGATGTAAACCTGCTGCTACAAGACCTGCAAAGTGAGCCATATCTACCATGAAGATAGCATCAACTTCATGAGCTACATCAGCCATTTTTTTGAAGTCGATTTGACGGCTGTAAGCACTACCACCAGCGATGATCAATTTAGGTTTTGCTTCTAATACGATTTTACGGAACTCATCATAATCGATTTGTTGAGTTTCTGCATCTACACCGTAAGGTACTACGTTGAAATATGTACCAGATACGTTAACTGGAGAACCATGTGTTAAGTGACCACCATGGGACAAGTTCATACCCACAATAGTATCACCAGGTTGTAATAATGCGAAATACACGCCAAAGTTTGCTTGAGAACCAGAGTGAGGTTGTACGTTAGCATGTTCTGCACCGAACAATCGTTTTGCACGTTCAATAGCTAATGTTTCGATAACATCAACATTTTCACAACCGCCATAATAACGTTTACCAGGATACCCTTCTGCATATTTGTTAGTTAACACGCTACCTTGAGCTTCCATTACGGCTTGAGAAACAAAGTTTTCAGAAGCGATCATTTCTAATTTATCGCGTTGGCGTGCTAATTCTTGATTGATAACAGCTTGAATATTAGGGTCTTGTTTTTCTAAGAAACTCATGAGTATCCTCCTCGTGCAAAACGAATATATATAGGTAATGATGTATTACTTCTCTAATGTTTTAATTTTCTCTACACGGCGTGCATGACGGCCACCTTCGAACTCTGTTTTCATAAAGATGGCAACAATATCATTAGCTAGGCCTGGACCAATAACGCGTTCTCCCATTGTGAGAATATTAGCGTCATTATGTTCACGACATGCATGAGCAGAGAATGTATCATGACAAAGAGCAGCGCGAATACCTGCAATCTTATTTGCTGCAATACCGATACCAATACCAGTACCACAAATCAAAATACCTCTGTCTGCTTGACCAGATACGACAGCATTTGCCACAGGTACAGCAATATCAGGATAGTCGCAAGAATCAGCCGTATGACAGCCAAAATCCTCTACTTCATGTCCCAATGCATTTAATAATTCCTTAACGGATGCTTTTAAATGTAATCCGCCATGATCACAACCGATTGCAACTTTCATAATTTCATCTCCTACGCCTTCTGAGGCACTGATCTAAGACCGGCCTCTACTAAGTGATAAATTTGTTCCGCACATTGATTATATACGGTTTGATCAGATCCATATGGGTCAGTAACATCACCATCTTGACCACCCCACTCGGAAATCGTTTTGATTTTACCTTCCTCAAACGGGAATTGTCGAAGTAGTACAGATTTGTGATCTTTCGTCATACCAATGATAAGATCTGCTGCATTCACGAGTTCCATTGTCAATGGTCTCGATTCATGATCAGAAATATCTGCAATGGAACGGATAGCTTCAACGGCTTGTTCAGTTGGCTTTGCTCCATAGGCGGCAAATAGACCAGCTGATACAGTCGTCACATCCTTATGTTGCTCCGCTGCAAGGGCCCGTGTAATACCTTCAGCCATAGGGCTACGGCAAGTATTACCGGTACATACAAATAAAATATTCATAATAACATCCTTACTTAATCACATTTTGTGATTACTTTATACATTATAGCAAATTCATCCAATATGTAAAGACATATTTCTATTATCAGTGGACATTTTTAT
>NZ_CAJLUB010000178.1 GCF_905209685.1 uncultured Veillonella sp.
ATTGTTGGTCTGCCACAATCTCACCTCATTTTACTAACACTGATTACAATTCATCGTATTATTATAGCATTTTTAAGGGCTAAAGGCTAATTTTATAGGTACTGTATTTTTGTGAAAGCCACTTTCACCTGCGCCTGCAATCAAAGAACTGTATTATTTAGCGTGCATGACGTATCATATCTTCCAAGATCTTAACAAAGTCTCGTTCTACAGCTGAAGTATCCTTACCTGTACTACCAATGCCTGTTAGCATGGTTTCTTTCCAATCATTTTTTGCCATAAATCGAAAGGAGATCAAATACTTAGCTTTTGTTTTGTCCGCTTCTCCTTTTGGTAAATAATAAAAGCCTACGCTTCTATCAGAACGAGGGTGCAATAACGCTGGGTTGTCTTGCGGTTTATACTGGCTATATATGAATTTCATAAAGGTTAGAACATCTTCACCCTTTACAGACTTATCTACAAAGATAATCTCATCGGACCTGAATAGGGGTATCTTATTAGTGCCAGCGACACGTGTCGCTTTAGATTTAGCTAGTTCCAAACCTTCCTCATGAGTAGCCATCCGCATGCCATATTGCTTAGCACGCTCCACCAAAGAAGAGTTCAAATGAACTAGATACGCCTGTGAATACGCAAAATCCGCATCATTTTTTCGCTCGCCACCAGGGGCCGGCAATGTTGGCCACTTGACTACAGAATTTGTAGTAAAGGAAATACCATTACTTTCATCATAAAAAACATACACATTTCGCTGGAAGGGTTTCTCCTTCTCCACTACCGCTGATTGTAAAACTAGGCGAGGATGCACAACCGCAAACTCCTTCTCCACGATAGCCTTGATATCCTCTGGCGTGGCAGGATCACCATTTTCCGTAGTCCAAATGAAAGAGCACCCACTCAACACAACGCTACAAATACACACCAAAACCAACAACACAAACCTAACAAATAAAGGCATACACAACTACACCTCTCTCTCCATTTAGTAGCTTTAGAATGAATATGCTGGTATGACTATAGATAGGATTAGATTATTATTGATGGGACATCTTTATAGCTAGTGTTTTAAAAAGTGCTATTACCTATTGATAAGTGACTTAGGTCACTATGGAGCGAAGAGATAGGTGATAGCACTTTTTAACTAATTAAGCATATAGTTCTCGGGCCCCATCAATAATAATTACCTATAAATTAGTTCATCTAGCATATTCATTCTATAATGCTCCACTACATCCATAAACCCCTTATTATGTATCGGATTTTCCGTCATCCCAAATAGGTGGCTTTTACAGTCACAGTCAGAGGATCCAAATTTAGGCACGTCCCATTCGGCAACGCCACGGACCGCATCAGCGAGAGCACATTCCGCATCATCTAGGCTAGTTCGAATCGGCAGGCCTGCTATCATTTCGCAGTGACCGCGGAAGTAGTCTAGATGCCAGTGCATTTTCTTCCGTTTTCGTTTATGGCGCTCAATGCGTTTCGTTAAATTCGCCTTCGCAGAGCCTACGTACATATAGTAACCCGCCTTGAAATGCATCATCCCTTTAGAACCGACCTCAAGGTCTAAATCATGGTCGAGATGCATGACCATCACGTACACGCCGCTATCGTGAGCCTCTGTGTCGAGGATGCTACTCGGATAGGAACATTCATGAGTTACAGTAGGCATGGTGAAAGTCTCATCCCACGCCACAGCAACGGCTTTCCAGTCTAAAGAAGGGGCTACCTCTTTAAAGGTTTTAGCAAACTCTAAATCTGTATGGTAGTCTGGCAAGAACCACTGTGCTTTGTCCCATTGTACGAGGAATAAAACCCCTGTGTGGTAGCCTTCGTTTTGCAATTCTTTTAAATGTAATAAATGCTTGCGCCCTCGCTCCGTAATGGCATCAGGGAACATGGCACCAGTCTTGGAGAATAGCGTACAAGACTTAACCTCTAACAAGAACTCATGGCCTTTATCATTGGTGAGAAGCAAGTCAAAACGTGATGATGTGCCATGTAACTTAACCGTATACTCCCGTCTTACAACGCGCCACTCCTCCCAGCCAGGAATGAGTTTATTTTCGATCAAATGCTGCGCTACATCATTGCTGTAGTTTGTATCGAGCATAATCACTACGCCATCGCGCTCGATGCCTACCACGCGATATTTCGTTTTTGCATCAGGTTTATCGTGAGGCACGATGTACATCGTTACACCGGTGAACAAGAGCTCCCACATGCGACCAGGATTTGGCAAATGAGCGAGCACACTTTCACCATTCAAATCTAAGGTCACCACAAAACGGTTCGGGCGACCTGTATATTTCGCTTTTAAAATTGTATCGTAAAGGACTTTCATTGGTACTCCTACATCAAGAATATTCTATGTATCTATTATACGCTATTTTGTTACAGGATGAGAGTCCTATGGATTGTGCTTTGAAAGTTCTTACAAATTGCATGATGAAAGACCTAAGAACAGCATAAGAAGTAACACCTTAAATTTTTACAAAATCTGAATTAATAATTCACCACAGTTACAGGATCATTGTTACGGTATTTGCGATTACTACGTTG
>NZ_CAJLUB010000179.1 GCF_905209685.1 uncultured Veillonella sp.
TGAATGGAACGCATTCGAATGATAGGCCTTGGAAAATCATTTGGGGTGCGCCAAGTATTTTCCAATGTGTCTTTTGAGATAAAAGAAGGTGAGCGACTAGCCTTGGTAGGACCTAATGGGGCTGGGAAATCCACCTTGTTAAAATGCATATTAGGCTATGAAGAATTAGATGAAGGCAATGTAGTTAAGTCTCCTGTAGCCAGTATTGGTTACTTACAACAAGATGTAAATCTAGGAGATGATAGTTTAGCTACAGAAATTGAAAAAGCTTGGGCCGATGTCCATGTATTAGAGGAGCAACTAAAAGAACTTACCACGCGTTTGGAGTCTGAAGAAGCTAGTGAATCGGATCTGCAGCGATTGGATTATTTGCAAAATCGTTTAGAATGGCTAGGTGGCTATGATTATGAGCAAAAGACTAAACGTATCATTTATGGACTTGGTTTTACCGATGAGGATTTAGATAAGCCAGCTAGTGCTTTTTCTGGTGGTCAAAAGACTCGCATTAATTTAGCTAAAGCCTTGGTACGCCGTCCAGACTTTTTGTTCTTAGACGAGCCAACTAACCATTTAGATATGGACATGTTAGAGTGGCTAGAGGGTTATTTATCTGCCTATCCTGGCGGTATTCTCATCGTCAGCCATGACCGCTATTTTTTAGATCGTATTGTCACTGGTGTTGTAGAACTAGATAACCATAAGGCGACAATCTATCGTGGTAATTACAGCCGCTATATTCAACAACGGGATGAACGTTTGAAAGCAGATATGGTGGCCTATGAGAAACAACAGGAGTACATCAAGAAGACAGAGGCCTATATAGATAAATATCGTGCAGGTATAAAATCTAAAATGGCTCGTGGCCGGCAGTCTCAACTTAACCGTTTAGAACGACTTGATGCACCGGTAACCTCACATCATTTACAATTTTCTTTCCCTCCTGCAGCGATGAGTGCGGATAAGGTTCTTGTCCTAGATCATTTATCAGTAGGGTATGGTGAAAGTCCTATCATTGATGATATATCACTCGTAGTTCGACGAGGTGAATCAGTAGCTCTTATTGGTCCTAATGGGGCAGGTAAATCGACACTCGTAAAAACTATTGTAGGTGAATTATTTCCTGAGAATGGTCACGTAGATATCGGTAATCGCGTACAAGTGGGATATTTCTCGCAAGAGCATGAAGAACTACATGATTCTTGGCAGGTAGTAGAAGAGGTTATGAATCACTTTAACTACACTGAAGAGAAGGCCCGTAATGTATTAGGTTCATTCCTATTTAAAGGGGATGATGTATTTAAGCTTGTAGGTGACTTATCTGGTGGTGAGAGAGCTCGTTTAGCATTATTAAAATTATTCCTTCAAGGTGATAATTTTCTTATCTTAGACGAACCGACGAACCATTTAGATATTCCAACGCGCGAAATTGTGGAACAAGCCTTGCAACAATTTGAAGGTACATGTTTTATTATTTCCCATGACAGATATTTCTTAGATCAAGTTTCTACAAAAACCATTGTTTTAGATGATGGAAAAATTACTGAATATCTTGGTAATTACTCGTACTATAAAGAAAAGCTGAAAGAACAAGAAGATTTATTAGCATTAGCTAATGAACAGAACCCAGAGAGTGATAAAGTTGAAAATAAAGTTGTTTCAGTTATTGAACCAGTACTTTCAACATCAGAACCGACAGAGGAACCTCAGAAGAAACCGAATGCATATATGGTGGAAAAACAATTAGCTGAGGTAGAATCTGAAATTGCTCGTTTAGAAGCAACCATGAAGATGTATGAAGTGCAATTGGCTAATCCTGTAGTACAGCAAGATTTAGATGAAATGTCCAAAATTTCCATACAAATTGAATCTACACAAAGTGAGTTAGATGCATTGTATGAGAAATGGGAACGATTATCTGAATAACTTATAATAGTATATATTATTATAGAGTTATTTTAATTGACAAAAAATTGAAAACTCTAATAATATAGATATAGATTTAAAGTTTTATGTTTCAAAGGAAGGATGTAGCATGAATAAATCCATGTTAAAAAAAGCAGCCATTTTTGGTCTTGCTGGTGTAATGGCAGTTGCTGCTGGTTGTGGCAGTAATAAAGATGCAGGTAATGCAAATAGCAATGAAGCTAAAATTGCATTGTTAACAACAACAACTGGTGGTGCAGCAGCATATGGTGAGTCCATTAAAGCTGGTGCAGAATTGGCAGTAAGCGAAATCAACGCTGATGCAAATGCTGTAAAAATCAACTTATTAGTAGAAGATACTAAAGGTGATAAAAACGAAGCAATCAATGCAATGAATAAAGTAATTTCTAAGGATAAAGTTGTAGCTGTTATCGGCCCAATGTTATCTGGTGAAATGATGGCAGCTGGTCCTGTAGCAAACAAAAGCAAAATCGTAGCTCTTGGTACATCTACAACAGCTGAAGGTATTACAGATATCGGCGATTACATTTTCCGTAATGCTGTACCTGAATCCTT
>NZ_CAJLUB010000180.1 GCF_905209685.1 uncultured Veillonella sp.
ATATGTAGATGATGATCAAGCAGATGACGATGATAGATTAGAAGAACCTGAAATTCTAGTAACCTATGAAGCTTGGATTGAAAGTGAAGACCAACTTTTTGATAATGAACGTGTTACAGACGAAGAATTGCTGGAAGAAGATAAAGAAGATGGCATGTGGCAGGTAGAAATTATGGCTCATCTTGTAGCGGATAATGGTACATATTTTACTAGAGAAGAATTACTCTTTAAATTGCACAATTTGATGGCCAATAAAGAATTAGGCGATCATGTATTCTTTGAAGGTATTGAATATGAAGGCCATGAATGTGAAGGTTACGGACTTATAGATAATGAAGATGGCATACCTGTATTCTATATTTGCTGTGGTAGTTGATTAATAGAGAAATAATATATTAGCCCTTCGCTTATGCGAAGGGCTTTTACTATACACGGAAATTTATAACAGTAATAAATTAGATTAAATTATTATAATTTTGTGCTTTGGGCTACGTTATTTTATATGAGATTAGTTTACAATATTGAGGAATATATTATGAATAATGAAATCAAAGCATTGTTTAAATGACTACAAGGAGGATTATCTTATGATTTTTAATGCCATAAAAAACCTGTTTAACAAGGATGAGAATGCAGAGCAGATTGAATATCTTGGTACTGATAAAGATGGTAATAAAATATATGAAGGTTACTATCATGAGTTTAAGGGAATTCCTTGGGTGTTCAATAAAACTACTTATACTAAAGAAGAGTTTCTTAAGGCTTTTTATGAATGCTTAGAAGAGCATAACGTTAATCGTGATAATTTACCGCCATTAGTAGAGCCTGAAATTTTGGTAAGCTATGAAGCTTGGATTGAAAGTAAAAGTCAGCTTCACCCTAATGAATACTTATACGAAGATGATGAATTAGAAGAATACGATAAAGAAGACGGTATGTGGCAAGTTGAAATCTATGCTCGTCTTAAAGCAGATAATGGACAGTACTTTACTACTGAAGAGCTTCTTTTCAAGCTACATAACTTAATGGCCAATAAAGAGCTCGGTGATCATGTATTCTTTGAAAATCTAGCTTATGATGACCACGAATTCGATGGTGACGATAGCGATGATATCGACGATGATGATGAAGGTACTCCTGTATTTGTTGTATGGCTCGGTAGCTAGTTAAATAGCTGTTTTTGTCATTAACTATTATTTTAAAATCTGTAACCCATAGTTTTGTGTTGTTTGTTATAATTATCTTAAGATGATTTCATATACATATTTGTGCTATGAGGGGACGTGTGTTGTATGTCTTTAAGTGTTGAACAGTTTTTATCTTTATCTAATGCTGAACAGTTACAAACAGTTAAAGATCTTAATGATAGTGGAAACGTAAAAACTATTATTGATGTGTTAACTAGTGTGGGCATAGAAAATTTATCTATACCTCTGCTAGGAGAGCTTGGTAGAGCTTATAACAATAATGGTAATGAAAAAGAGGCAATTAAGGTATTAGAGGCTATTGATGAAGCACATCGTGATGCGGTGTGGTATTACCGCTGTGCCTATGCGTATGGATCTATTGTTTTAGATAATAATGAAGCGTACACATCTGATACTATGCAACAGATGCTAAGGTTAGTAGATCGGGGTGTACGGTTAGCTACGGAATCTGAACTAGATGATATAAAATCGTATTGTTTTGAAGTCATGGATATGTGCTATATGCAAATGGACTTTGAAAAATGTGAAGCTGATTATCCTGATTTATGTGCTGCCTATAATGAGTATGTAGCAGCTAAAAAGAAGAAACGGAAAGGTGTACCTCGTCATCGAACTATCACTGTAGAAGAAATTTTAGCAACTGATGATATGTGGACTATCAATGAGCCTGCTTATTGGACTATCAATATTTATGGTTCTTATGATGACTATTTAGAATCTGCTAAAGGTTTTACTTTAGAGCAACGATATCTTAATGCTATATCGTGGTATTTTGCAGAGGTTAATAATGGTGGACATCATCAGTTCTTCTATAACTCTACAGGCATTGTATGGGAGGATGCTCTTGCTGGCTTACGCCTCTTCAAGATGGCTCCATTAGCAGATAATTTACAATCCGTAATCGATTACTTTGGCGGTTCTATTCCATTTGATCGAGCTGAGCGATGGACTATTTTACAAGACTGGGAGAATGAAGAGGAGTTGTTCGATTTTCTCGATAAAAAAGATGATGTAGTATATGAATATGATGGAATCTATGAAGACACATTCGTACATGAACATCCTGAATTATTTGTATTTGATGGTACCTATAAAGTTCGAGAATAGACTTGGTGGGTTAATTAGGTCATATAATAGTAATATGACTATAAATATGACTATAAATATTACTTTCACCAAGCGTAAACTATATATTAGAGGTATTACATGTTAGATAAACAAGGCGTATATGATTGTTTACGTGACCATCATATCGATTTTGAA
>NZ_CAJLUB010000181.1 GCF_905209685.1 uncultured Veillonella sp.
GCCAATCCATTGACCACAACTGCCTTAGACGGCGCTGCGTTAGCTAAATCTGAAAACTGTGATATGGTTATTGCTATCGGCGGTGGTTCCATCATGGACTGTGCCAAAGGAATTGCCTTTATGGCGGTGAATGAAGGCGATATTAACGACTATATTTTCAACCGTAAAGTTAGTGATAATGCATTGCCTCTTATTGTTATTCCAACGACTTGTGGTACCGGCTCTGAAGGCAACGGTTTTGGTGTTCTTACTAATCCTGAAACAGGTGATAAGAAATCCTTACGCTGCAATGCTATTGTGCCAAAGGTTTCTATTGTAGACCCTGCTGTAATGGGTACAATGCCACCTCATGTATTGGCATCTGTAGGCTTTGATGCACTATGCCACAACATCGAGGCTTATACCTCTAAAACAGCACAACCTTTCACCGATGCATTAGCTCATTATGCTGTAACCTTATTAGCACAATACCTTGTACCACTATATAAACATGTGAAAGCAACAGCGGAAGGCAAACCAGCTGTTCTCAACGAAACTCAGCTTACAAAAGCTTGGGAGTCCGTTACATTAGCTAGCACAATTGGGGGCATGGTTATTAACACAGCTGGTGTAACATTAGCACATGGTATGGAACATCCAGCCAGTGGCCTTAAAGATATTACCCATGGTGTAGGCCTTGCTATTATTGAACCTGTTGCGGTGGAATATACATGGAGTGCAAACCCTGATAAATTTGGTGCCTTAGCTCGGATATTTAACCACGGAGATGGTTCCGAACTAGGCGAAGCATTACGCCTAATCGTACATGACCTAGACCTTACTACAAACCTTACAGAATTAGGATTTACGAAAAAAGACATTCCATGGCTCGTAGATAATGTATACGTTGTAGCTACAGGTAATATAGCTAATACAGTAGCTGAAATAAGCCGTGAAGATATTGAAGCGTTGTACAAGAAAATGTTTTAAGTGTTGTCATAATAGGAGAGAGTTTTGTTCGAAGGATTTTATGGCCTATTAACGATTATGCTATGCGTGTTGTTTGCAATTGTGGTAGTGCTATTTAATATAGCGCCTATTACATATATTGTTTTTGGTATAGCTATAGTATTGAGTTTGTTACTGCAATATAGGCGTTTTAAGAAACAGTCCATATCTGAAAAAAGGCACACTCAGTTGGCTTGGTGTTTGTATATTGCCTTTACCCTCAGCTTTTCTTGGTTAGTAAGCGATTGGTTTAGGTACGACTTAAAAACAAGCCTTGAGCAATTTGATTCCTTCGAGTATAGTACCATGGATTGGACTCAAGGGTGGCCTAATAGTGGAGAACTACCAGAGGGGTTAAAACGACCAGGAAAACTTCCCGACGGTATTTATAGAGCGTCTGCTTTTCGTAGTAGTTTAGCTTGGGCTAATGCATATCCAGAGAGATATACTGTACTTGAGGGGGACCCTAAAGTAATTGCACAATATGAGGCAATAGCAAAGCAAAATGCAGCCTATACAGCGCAAATTGATGCGGATGGTGTATTGCGTGATTTAGATACTGGGGAGAAAAAGCGTTTTATATCTCACCCTAATAGCTATAATATTGTAGAGAGTATAGAAGAAGAATCCCTCAATTTGCCAGAACGGACTTTTATTGAGTGGCTACGCTTTGCACCTCGAAAAGAAACAAAAACAGTAGTCAAGGATACATATAATTCTACTCGAAATCATAGATTATATGTGTTTGTAGATGATGGGAATACTAAAAGACCTCATTTTGTGGAATTGTTAATTAGTAATGATGGGACACGGGCTGTGTTTTATCAATCTAAGTAATTTGAGTAGGTATTGTTGTGGAGATCGTAAATGCAACAGTGTTTAATTTACTTGAAGAAATTGTTTTTTTCTAATCCTTATAAAAAGAGTATATGGTTTTTTATAATTCTTTGGGTATTAACATTTTTCTTCTCAGATTATATCTCGTATTCTGGGGTGTACTATCTGATTTTATTAATCGCCACGATTGTATTATTGCTTGAAAAATGTAGAGTTATTGATAGTGAGAAAACTGTACGTAAAAGATTTTTATCATATTTTTATGTTATCTTTTTTCTGTGTATGCTTCCTACATTAGCTGTTACCTTAGTGTTTTCTGCTGTAGGATTATCCCATTATGATATACAACGGTGGCACTCTACATGGCCATCATCTAAAGCAGGTTATATTCCATCTCAATTGCAAGCGCCTAAGTCTTTACCAGAGAGTTTGAAAGTGGTTTCTTCTGCTGAGATAATAGGATTGGGTGGAAATTATAGTTGCTTAGTATTAGATGGTGATGAAGCTACGATTTCACGGTATGAGGAAACTGTTAGATCTAATGCTTGGTATTCGTTTGTAAATGGCAGGGACAAGGATACTACAGTTGAAGTACTTAATTCGTTTACATATCCAAAAGATAAAAATGTAT
>NZ_CAJLUB010000182.1 GCF_905209685.1 uncultured Veillonella sp.
TATGCCTATTAAAGTAATAAAAAATTTACCGGCCATTACGAAATTAGCTCAAGAGAACATTTTCGTTATGGATACAGAACGGGCGGAGACTCAACAAATCCGACCTTTGCAAATATTGCTAGTCAATTTGATGCCTACTAAAGAAGTTACAGAAACTCAAATCTTGCGTGCTCTTAGTAATAGCCCATTGCAAGTGAACTTAACATTGTTGCATACTGCATCTCGTAAGGCTAAAAATACAGATGAGCAATATTTAGATACCTTCTACCGCACCTTTGATGAGGTGAAGGATGAGTTTTTTGATGGCATGATCATTACAGGCGCTCCTGTAGAATTAATGCCTTTTGAAGAAGTTGATTACTGGGATGAGTTAGTAGAAATTATGAATTGGGGCGAAGAGCATGTATACTCTACGTTCTATATCTGTTGGGGTGCACAGGCTGGTTTGTACCATCATTTTGGCATTAATAA
This sequence comes from uncultured Veillonella sp., assembly GCF_905209685.1. GTDB lineage: Bacteria > Bacillota > Negativicutes > Veillonellales > Veillonellaceae > Veillonella. The sequence goes on from NZ_CAJLUB010000182.1 coordinate 472, forward strand.
ATCCGTTATGGATGAAAAGCTGTTTGGTGTATACGAACACGATATTTACAATGATCGCCCGGTGCTCTTGCGTGGCTTTGATGAAAAGTTCTGGATGCCACACTCCCGTCATACCACAGTTTCCTTACAACAAATTAAGGAAAACCGAGAATTAGAATTGTTGGCAGGATCTGAACCAACCGGTGCAGCTATCGTTCGTAGCTTAGACAATAAACACATCTTTGTATTTGGTCACGCTGAATACGATTGGGATACACTCAACCGTGAATACGTACGAGATATTAAAAAAGGCTTGGATATTGCGGTTCCTGAAAATTATTTCCCTGATGATGATCCAAAACAACGACCTGTTGTACGTTGGCGTTCTGTAAGTACATTGTTGTTTACAAACTGGTTAAACTACTATGTATACCAAGAAACACCGTACATCATTGAACAAATCCAAAAAATGAAATTTGAACGAGATAAAAATTTAGGTGCTTATATCTAAATTATGATTAGTAGAAATACCCCTAATTACTTTTAATGGTCTCCTATTGTGAGATAGTTTTAGAAAAGTGATTAGGGGCTTTTTTATGTGTAGAAACTGCATATAGCTGTAATTGGCATCTTTCGGATTGTTGTTTTATGAGTAAATACATGTTTGCTATAGCTTCAAGTTATGGCTAACCGTAAAAATTAATAGTAGACATAATTTTTAAAACATAGTAGTATACTAGGTATAAAGAACGAACTCAATTCACAGTTAATATAAAGGAGTTGTTATAATGAGCAAACAATACAGATTTGAAACATTACAATTACATGCGGGTCACACAGTAGATCCAACAGGTTCTCGTGCAGTACCTATTTACCAAACTACATCTTTCGTATTTAAAGATGCTGAAGAAGCAGCAGGTCGTTTTGCCTTAACTAATCCTGGTGGTATTTACTCCCGCCTTGGCAATCCTACTACAGATGTATTGGATGCTCGTGTTGCACAACTTGAAGGTGGTGCAGGTGGTATCGCTGTAGCATCTGGTTCTGCAGCGATTACATACTCCATCTTGAACGTGGCAAGCGCTGGCGATAACATCGTTGCTGCATCCACATTATACGGTGGTACTTATAACTTGTTTACAGCAACATTGCCACGTTTAGGAATCGAAACTAAATTCGTAAACCCTGATAATTTGGAAGAATTTGAAGCGGCTATCGATGAAAATACTAAAGCTGTTTACATCGAATCCATCGGTAACCCTGGTATTAACCTTATCGACGTACAAGCAGTAGCTGATATTGCACATAAACATAATATCATCTTGATCGTAGATAACACATTTGCATCTCCATACTTGTTCCGTCCATTAGAACATGGTGCTGACGTAGTTGTACACTCTGCTACTAAATACCTTGGTGGTCACGGTACAACATTGGCTGGCGTAGTAGTAGAATCTGGTAAATTCGACTATAAAGGTTCTGGTAAATATCCTGGTTTCTCCGAAGGTGACGAACACTACAATGGCTTAGTATATGGTGATTTGCCAATCCCATTCACTGTAAAAATTCGTGCTCAATTGCTTCGTGATACTGGCGCATGCATTACTCCACTTGCAGCATGGCAAATCTTGCAAGGCGTTGAAACATTGTCCTTGCGCGTAGAACGTCACGTAGAAAATGCTCGTAAAGTAGTAGATTTCTTGAGCAAACACCCTAAAGTAGCATGGGTAAGCTACCCAGAATTAGAAGACAGCAAATACAAAGCTTTAGCAGATAAATACTTCCCTAAAGGTGTTGGTGCTGTATTCACATTCGGCGTAAAAGGTGGTAAAGAAGCAGGTATTAAACTTGTTGACTCTTTGGAAATCTTCTCCAACCTTGCTAACGTAGCAGATGCTAAATCTCTTGTTATTCATCCTGCATCTACAACACATGCACAACTTAACGAAGAACAACAAAAATCTGCTGGCGTAACACCAGATATGATCCG
>NZ_CAJLUB010000183.1 GCF_905209685.1 uncultured Veillonella sp.
CTGCTGTTTCCATAGCCATTGTGCCATAGCCTTGCATGATCCAGTTTGGAATTTCTTCGTAACCTTCCCAAGCGGTGTCTTGAACTACAACACCATTTGGAACTTCTTTAGATTTTTTAGTTGCTAACCGTACACATTCATCGTAGTTAAATTCTTCGATTGTTACGGTAGCACCTTCATTTTCAATTTGTTTTCTACGATATTCTGTAGAGCCTTTAGGCATGAATACTACAGCTTTTTGACCTAATTTATTAGCAGCCCATGCTACGCCACGACCGTGGTTACCATCAGTAGCAGTAAAGAATGTAGCTTGACCAAATTCTTCTTTTAATTGTGGAGAAGTTAATACATCATATGGTACATCTTCAACATTTTTACCGGTTTGTTGAGCTACATATTTTGCCATCGCATAGGAGCCACCTAATACCTTAAAAGCATTAAGGCCAAAGCGATAAGACTCATCTTTTACAAAGAGAGAATCAACTCCGATATGAGATGCTAATTTTTCTAGCGATACTAGTGGAGTTACACTATATTGTGGAAAACTTTCATGAAACGCTTTAGCTTTCTTGATTTCTCTAACATCCATAACGGACAAGAACTTGTCACTAGATGGTGCCATCGTATTACGTTTCCACTGAATTCGGTCCATATTTGCCTCCTAGGATTCTTCCTTTACAGTATTTAAATCACTATAAAGAGTAAACTTAGAAATATTGAAATACTCCGCAATCTTTTCTGAAGATTTAGAGATAAGAAAAGCCCCTTTTTCATTTAAGTAGCTAATAGCTTTTAACCGTTCTACTTTATTCATAAGTGGTCCAGGTTTACCAACCAACCGTTCTGCTTCTAGTAGTAAATCATCTAATAGTTCCGATACACTTGTAGTAATTTTTTCAACAGTGCCAGTCTCAGCTTGGCCTATGCCTATAAGACTTTCAAGTGATCGATGCATCATAACAAACTCTGTTATATCCTGATTAATGCCTAACAAATATGCAATATTGCCATCATCATCACGGATATACATAGTGGAGGATTTTAATATTCGTCCATCCTTAGTTTTTGTTAGATATCCAAATCTACCTTCACTACCATCATCATAGTTGAGTACATCTAAAACTACATGTGATGGACCATCGCCAACATGTCGATTTGTTATCGTCCCATTTTCTATATATACAAGCGATGTATCAAGATCACCTTGTAAGTCATGTATCAGTACTTCACAAGATGGTCCAAATTGTATGGCCAATCCATGGGCTATAACTTTTAGCCGTTCCAATGTACTCATTGAGATAACCTCCCTCTCATCGGTATCGGTTAGTCTTTATGGTCTAAATAACTTCAGTCCGTTTACATAATTAGCATTATGATAATAATTCTAACTAATTTTGTATTAACCTAATTTTTTGTTAGGTTCCTTACTTAAATTATAGGTCTATGTATACAAAAATGCAACGTTATCATGCATTAAAGTTATCAATAATTATTCAACCATATACGTGTACTGATATAAACACATATAAACACTATGATTTTTATCACATAATTTCGTTGTTATAAAAAAAATTGATGACCTATTCATCATCATATCTACATAAATAAATATAATAAAATTCTATAGAGACAAGTGTATATCTATATTCTTATATCTACAAAACGGATCCCGTATATCAGTGTGTATCTATATCTTTTATAAATATTCCTATCACTCATATCCCCCAACTTTCTGTTATATAGAGACATGCAAACTTATAATTAATACCAATACAAACAAAAAAGGCTGTAATAACGAATTACCGTTATTACAGCCTTTATATACTGTTAACTGTTAGGATTTATGTTAATGGTTAAGCGTAAATTATGCGTTTGCTAATGTTTTACCCAATTCTTCACATTGTGCTTTGCCATCATCATCAGGTTCACCCAAGATAGCTACACCATCAGCTACTAATTCACCGCCAGCATCTTTAATTCGAGTGCCCCAGTCTTCTAACCAAGTACCACCCCAACCATAGGAGCCAAAGATTGCTACTTTTTTACCACCCAATTTGGATTCTAATTCAGTATAGAATGGTTCAAATTCGCCTTCTTCTAATTGTTCTGCACCCATATCAGCACAGCCAAGAGCTAATTTTTCGTAAGCTGCTGCGTCATCTACGGATACTTCAGAAACAGATTTTACTTCTACATCTTGACCTGCAGCTTTGATACCTTCAGCTACTGCTTGAGCCATTTGTTCTGTATTGCCTGTACCGGACCAATAAATTACACCAATCATCTTGTACCTCCTAGGCCGTTCTTGCGACCAATGAACTAAATGTTTTTCCCAACATCAATTGAGTTTGACAAAATTCACGACATGCTTTGTAACATA
>NZ_CAJLUB010000184.1 GCF_905209685.1 uncultured Veillonella sp.
CTCGCCATCATCGGTGATGCGGTCTGGTATATGAATCTCACGATGATTACGCAATCGCTCGCGCTTCCAATACCGCATGTAACCATACCTAACACCAGCTTTCACAAAGCCAGGGAACGGTACGGAGCCTTTTAAATCAAAGCTATAAATCGACTCTAAAAGGATGGCCCACAGATAGCTCTCTAGGTCTTCACGGAACTCGCGGTTCCCCGTCCGATTCGTATAGTGTAAGATGAGTGGGCGATACCTGCGACAGAGCTCGATTTGAGCCGCATCATGGCGTAGCTCATCAGCGGACCACGGCTGATACCCAACCGTCTGAATCCGCATATTCGGATTTTGACAAATCGACACGAGACTCTTATCCGATAAGGACGTTAAGACCTGATGCCCGCAGATAAGAGTCTGTAATTTCAACTCCTCTGGCACCTTGTACTCTGGTTCCTTAGGCGGTATCGTTTCAGATTCTAGTTCCTTAGAAGAAGGTCTCTTAGAAAGTACTTCTTTGGAAGCTGTTCCCTTTGAAGATATTTCCTCAGATTGTAAGCTTGCAGTTTTAATACAGGTTCGTTGTACTAACGGTTCTTCGTTTGTGTATAACATAAATCCCCTTTCCTGCCATGGCATAGCGCTTATCTACACAATAGCGCGGAACGGGGATTTTGACAAATTGGCAATTCTTTAGAATTTCCACATATTCTATTACAATGTAATATTAATTTCTATCCATTAAAAGACATAACTATACACCTAGATAGGTAATTGCTGAAAATAAAACAAAAAAGACACCACAGAGGAAATATGGTGTCTTTCGTAAGAGTTATGAGTACTACCATTGGGTAATAGTACGTAAGATAAGATACTTATACATGTACATGAGTAGCAACGTATCCTAACATCACTAGAGATTGTACAAATAATCTTATGTTTATAGTATCTGATTAAATTGTCTGATTAGATTGCAATACAGGAGGCCTCCACAAAGTCTTTGAGTTGTGGTTTTACGTAGGTTTGGTACACGTCTGCACCATTGCCACGGATGATGTCACCCCAGTATTTATACACATAGCGATACCAGAAATGGAACATGCTATTTGTGAAGTGGTAGTCAGCGTATTTCGCTGGTCCACGGCTATTCGCTTGGATACGACCTACAAGGCCCATGGCCATCAAGTCGTTTAAGCGAGATGTAAAGGTGCCGCTTTTAATTTGGCTAGCTTGCAACAGCTCCACATAGTATGGTCTCTCTAGTGTAGCAAGGCCAGATAGGATCGCATTAGCACCTGTTATATTTTTCATATCTCGATGTAAGATATGCTGCGTTTCTTCAAAGAGTGCGCCCGATACAGAGAAGAACAAATTAATGATATTCGTATCGATGCTTTCACCATTATCAAAGTACTGCACATAGGCAGGCAAACCACCTGTTACAGCGAACACGGTACGCAAGTCATCCTTGGCATAGTGAAGGCCCAAGGATTTCATGTCCACCAAGGAGAACGGTTTCACCTCGAAATATTCCGACACATAAGGACCAATCAAGCTGCGATCGCCAATGATGCGGCCATCAAGCTGTTCTAACCCATTCGCCATCAAGATGATGTTCAAATGGCTCGTTTCTTTATAAGCATCTAACAAATCGCGCAAGTGTATAGGGAACTGAGGTACAGCCTCCACCAAGGAAGGGTAATCATCAATCACCACAGTCTGAGGCGTTTTTACACTGCTTTCAAATAGCCCCTCAAAGGCCTCTTGCAAGCTAGTGATCGGTTCGAATTTATCCTGCCCATCAGCAGAAACAAAACGTGCCTCAAGAGCTCGATTCATATCGGCTACATGGATTGCTTCATTAGCCATGCGGCCCGCCAAGTATAACGCCTTATGACGGCGCACAAGCTGGGAAGCCACATAGGATTTGCCACTGCGATGCGGGCCATACACAACACACAAACTCATTTGACCCATCGCAATACGGGACTGGATACTCTCAATAATTTCAGCACGTCCCACAAAATTCATATACTCTCACCTCCAACATTCTATGGAGACTATTATATCATAAATTTAAAACAAATTTAAACTTATTTTCATATTATTAACATGACTTTTGATTATGTTAAATTTTTTACGCATAAAATACACTTATTTAATGGTTTACTTTTTACCCATACGTTTGTGAAAGTTCCCATATTTACTACATTCTATACAGTTATAATCCCAATAGGACTATACAGAGGAAAGTATAAAAAAAGACGTGCCTATCTAGGATAAGCACGTCATGTATATATGTATATGTATATGTATATCTATATGTATATGTAATAGTTTTGTTTATGGACGATACCTGCGAGG
>NZ_CAJLUB010000185.1 GCF_905209685.1 uncultured Veillonella sp.
ACAGCTGGCGTACCACCGCAAATGGCACATGCTAAGGAGAGCTTAATCAATGCATCAAATTGTTTACCTGATGGCGTAGAGCCTGTAGGAACCTTCGTTTGCCAAGGTAAGGTAGATCCTAAGGTCATCGAAATGATGTACAAGATGTTCCCGAAAGGGCATAGCCACGGTCAATCTGCTGACCGCGATGCACGTCACAAACAAGCTGCAGTACACCCAAATGAAGACGATTTTAAAGCGGCCCAAGATTTTGCCCAACATATTCTAGCCAAGTTAGATCGATGAATAAAAGCAGTACCCCTGTGGGGTACTGCTTTTGTCATATTATATATAATGTTGTCATTATTACTATATTGTATTATATGCTTAATTATAAAGTACATTAAATTTAAGTTTACGTGTATCGAATTGGTTTATGAAGTACGACGTAATCAATAGCTTATATCCATTGCCTTCTATAATGACAGGATCGATAGCTGTTTTATCGACTGTAAGGAACTTATCATAAATATGATGCACCTCTGTCACACCATTTGGTAGAGACACCTCTAAATCAAGGCCTTTGTTGAGGAACTTGAAGGAGATGGAGTCGAAGTTGGCAGACTCTACTTGGTATTCTTTAAGATCTTGTTCGTATACAATTAACTCAATGTTTTCAATGTATTTATCGTAGCCTGCAATCGAAATAACCTTTGGTGCAGTTATAGCATCAAAATTAATATATTCAACTCGTCTGCCGTTTGCTGGGTTGGTATCTGGCAGTTTTAAATCGTCCACAGGTACATATGGTGTACCGTAGTCCGTGTAGTTAGGGTCAAAGGTAGCAGCTATTGGTAGGCTTGCATGCCATTCGCTATCGACTTTAGTATAGGTCACAAATTCACGATACGTTGTATAGCCTATGAATGGTGTCAAGAGAACGGCACCTAAGGCTAGAGCCATAACTGTTGTGTGTACAGAAGGTTTTAAACCTTTCACAAGAGAATAAATATTGTGTACTAAGAAGATTAGATTGAATGCACTCACATAAATTGTATTGAGCCAGAGAATTGGTTCATTGATCACACGTTTACCGATAAGAGCTAAGCACAGTGTAGTTAGCGTAATGAATAAGAAGCATAGGATTTGCTGTGTTCTGCTACTTTCACTAGATCTAAAACTAGCCAAGTAGAATAGGTAGAAAATAGCTACATACGGATAATAGGTGTAGAAGAAACGCGTATCCTCTCGAAGCCCTAACAGAATCAAGACTAAATAGATATTAGCTAGAATGCCTGTAATAATGGACGCCTTAGGCAAAATGATGCCGAATACAACAGTAAAAAATGAGTTTGGTGCTGGAGGACCTGCGGGATCCTCTTTGTAAGAACATACCATAGATAGACAAATGAACATATTAATGGATGCGAGTACCTTAAAAATGGTTTCTTCAAAGTTGAATGGTTGGTCCACGATGATGAAGAAGAACCATAAACTCATGATGATAACAATGTTATATAGAGTAGACGTAACAAGGGTGATGCCAATCCGTTTGATGCGGTTAATGATTTCACCGATGTAGTGTTCACCAGGCGAGGTGAAATACAAGGCAATCATGGAGTACAGCCATAGGTACGATATATTTTCCGTAGCCAGTTCAATACCTCGCACATAGCCGTAGCTTTCGTGAATCATATAAAGGCCAACGCTGATCCCGATACTTACTAAGGTATATAAAATGGAAAACTTTCGAGCCCTTGTTATATAGCTTTGTAAAATAACGATAAAGAAATACAGTGAGTAAAGCTTAATGTCGATTTCGGCAAACCAATCTTGTTCAATATACAACGGTGTACATGAAAATATGGCTATTAATGCCAGTAATATAGGCGACTGTGTTGCTAGGTCCCGCAGCGAAGACCATAAATGTTTAATAGCAAATTTCATAGATGTTCTCTCCCTCTATAAATATAAATATAAATACCCCTCTTATTATTAGTATACCTGTTTTCTGGTGAAAGCCCTATGAGGTTTTACATGCTTTTAAATATCCTTTACAATAACACTAAGAACTAGTTTTCAAAGAAAAGAGGTTATCACATGGAATTCTCTTATTTTTTACCTGTAAATATCCAATTCGGTTGGAATAAAGTAGATAATGTTGCTGAGTTTGCTGCACCGTACGGCAAGAAAGCACTTATTGTAACTGGTCGTACTAGTGCCAAAAAATCTGGTTTATATGACTGGGTGGTAGAAAAGCTTGATGCAGCTCATATCGGTCATGTATTGTTTGATCAAGTAGATGCCAATCCATTGACCACAACTGCCTTAGACGGCGCTGCGTTAGCTAAATCTGAAA
>NZ_CAJLUB010000186.1 GCF_905209685.1 uncultured Veillonella sp.
CATAATGCCCATGATGTGCATGCGACCTTTATGAGCTTGTTCCAATGCTTCGTGAAGGATTTCACGAGACAAACCAGAAATTTTAATATCCATTTGGATGGCAGTTACACCTTTAGCTGTACCAGCCACTTTGAAGTCCATATCGCCAAGAGCATCTTCCATACCTTGAATGTCTGTTAAGATTGTGTAGTGTTCACCTTGCGTTACAAGACCCATTGCAATACCTGCTACAGGAGCTTTAATAGGCACACCAGCATCCATCAAGGACAATGTGGAACCACATACGGATGCCATGGAGCTAGAGCCATTAGATTCCAATACTTCAGATACAAGACGCAATGCATATGGGAATTCTTCTTCACTAGGAATAACAGGTACCAATGCACGTTCAGCCAACGCACCATGACCAATTTCACGACGGCCAGGACCGCGGGAGGAACGAGTTTCACCTACGGAGAAGGATGGGAAATTATAGTGGTGAATATAACGTTTTTCTGTTTCTAAACCAATGCCATCAATTGTTTGAGTTTCAGACAATGGGGCTACAGTGGCAACGTTCAATACTTGAGTTTGACCACGTGTAAATAAACCAGAACCATGTGTACGAGGTAATACACCTGTACGGCAAGAAATAGGACGAACTTCATCAAGCTTACGGCCATCTGGACGGATTTTTTCAACTGTAATCATATGACGAACGATTTCTTTTGTCATTGCGTCAAATGCTTTATTTACATCAGCTAAGTTATCTGGATAGATTTCTTCAAAGTGAGCTAATACATCTGCACGTACTTCGCTTTCTTGTGCATCACGTTGTTGTTTATCTGCACAACGAACTGCTGCATCAAGTTTATCATGACCATAGGCACGAACTGCATCAGCGATTTCAGCAGGCACGTCTTTACTTTCAAATACGCGTTTTTCCTTGCCTACTTTAGCTTTCATGTCTTCTTGGAAAGCTACGATTTTTTTGATTTCTTCATGAGCTGCCATGATGACTTCAAGAATAGTTTCTTCTGGAACCTCTTGAGCACCACCTTCAACCATGAGGATAGCATCTTTTGTACCAGCTACAACGATATTAAGGTCTGTTGCTTCCAATTGTTCTTTTGTTGGATTAACAACAAATTCACCATTGATACGGCCCATGCGAACGCCTGCAATAGGACCATTCCAAGGAATATCAGAAATAGACAATGCTGCAGATGCACCAATCATACCACAGATTGCAGGATCACAATCTTGATCAACGGACATAACTGTTGCTACTACGTGTACTTCATTACGTACACCTTTATCGAATAATGGACGAATAGGACGGTCAATCAAACGGCTATTCAAAATCGCAGATTCAGGTGGACGTGCTTCACGTTTAATAAAGCCACCTGGCAAACGACCAACAGCATACATTTTTTCTTCATAGTCTACTGTAAGTGGGAAGAAATCGATATCCTTCGCCTCTTTAGAACCTGTAGCGGTAACGAGTACACGAGTATCACCATAACCAACCATTACAGCACCGCCAGCTTGTTTTGCAAGTTCCCCAGTCTCGATCGTAAGCGTACGACCAGCTAGGTCCATTTGGAATTGTTCCATTCCTATTCCTCCTAAAAATCTTCTTATATGTATACCTTTTTATTATATATCATCTAATTAAATTAGGCTATTTTTTCACTTCATATGATATACTTTAATTGTTGCTAACTCCTATTCTGGCAACAGAAAGGAGGTGTTTCTATGGTAGATTATGTTGTTTCCCTTATAATCACTATCATAGGTGGTGTAACTTGCCATTACGCCATCAAGTGGCTAGATAGTAGATTTAAATAGCAACTAGCACAATAAAAAGGACAGAGTAGCCGCTCTGTCCTTTTTTCTGTGTTTCCACAATAGATTATCGGCAGTTGTTTCCCTTTGCCTAAATTCATTATAACACAAGGAAATAAAATAAAAAAGCCGTCCTATAGGACGGCTAGTTTTATTATTTACGAAGACCAAGACGTTCGATAAGGGAACGGTAACGTTCGATATCTTTACGACGAAGGTAGTCAAGCATGTTACGGCGTTGACCAACCAATTTCAACAAACCACGACGGGAATGATGGTCTTTTTTGTGTTCTTTCAAGTGATCTGTTAAGTATTGGATGCGGCTTGTCAAAATCGCAACTTGTACTTCTGGAGAACCAGTGTCACCTTCATGAGTAGCGTATTCTTTAATTACTGCTAATTTAGCTTCTGTAGTTAACATTAATGTTACCTCCTAAAAAATAAATAATCCCGATAAGCTTAAGTAACCGTTGGAGATTCGAATACTTCGCTTACGATATGTCTTA
>NZ_CAJLUB010000187.1 GCF_905209685.1 uncultured Veillonella sp.
CAGGTCTTAACTTCCCTAAATCCATGCATTGGGGCAATTTAGATGCTAAGTTTGTGCGTCCTGTACGTTGGCTTGTAGCATTACTTGATGAAGAGGTAATCCCTGTAGAATTTGCTACTGTAAAATCTGGTAATGTAACACGCGGTCATCGCTTCTTAGGTGCTGATGAAATCACTATCAAAAATGCAGCATCCTATGTAGACACATTAAAAGAAAACTTTGTTATGGTTGATCAAAATGCACGTCGTGAATTGATCTCCAAACAATTACATGATATTGCAGCTTCTAAAAATGCATCCATCGTTTGGGATGATGATTTATTAGAAGAAATTAACTATCTTGTTGAATGGCCTACAGCATTATGTGGTGGCTTTGAAGAGTCCTACTTGGCACTTCCAGATGCAGCTATCATTACACCTATGAAAGATCATCAACGCTACTTCCCATTAGTTGACCAAGAGGGCAAATTGTTACCAATGTTCTTAACAGTTCGTAACGGCTCCGATCATTCCATCGAAGTAGTTCAAGCTGGTAACGAACGTGTATTGCGCGCCCGTCTTGATGATGCTAAATTCTTCTTCAACGAAGATCGCAAGAAACCTCTTATCGACCGTCAAGATGGTTTGACTAAAATCGTATTCCAAGAAGGTCTTGGTAACTTAGCAGATAAAACTGAACGTTTGCTTAAATTGGGCCGTGTATTCGGTGAAGAATGTGGCTTGCACGAAGATGCAGCTGTTGTATTAGAACGTGCTACAGAGCTTGCTAAAACTGACCTTACAACAGGTATGGTTACAGAGTTCACTGAATTACAAGGTGTAATGGGTAAAGAATACGCTTTACTTGATGGTGAGTCCGAAGAGGTAGCAGAAGCTATTTTTGAACAATATTTGCCACGTTTCGCAGGCGATGTATTGCCTCAAACTGAAGCAGGTAAAGTATTGTCCATCATCGATAAAGTAGATAATATCGTTGCTACTTTCAGCCGTGGTTTAATCCCTACAGGCTCTCAAGATCCATATGCATTGCGTCGTCAAACAATTGGTATCTTGAACATCTTACTTGGTAGTGAGTGGAATATCAGCTTGCGTCCAATCTTCAAAGCATCTATGGAATTGCTTAATGTACCAACTGAAAAACAAGACGAATTGCTTAGCCAAGTAGAAGAGTTCTTCACACTTCGTTTGAAAAATATCTTCCTTGATCGCGAAGTTCCTCATCATGTAATCGACTTGTTGTTGTCCAACAACGAATTGTCCGTTGCTGATGCTGAAGGCCTTGTAAATGCATTGTTAGCAAACCGCATCGATGAAAATGTTGAGCTTGTTCAAGCGTATACTCGTATGTACAATCTTGTAAAAGATGTGGAATATACAGGGGTTAATACCGACTTGTTGAAAGAAGATGCTGAAAAAGCATTGTTCGAAGCTGCTTCTAAAGCATCCGAAGCAAGTCTTGCTGCATGGGAAGCTAATGATTACGCTGCAGTTGTAGCTGTTCCAGCTACTTTGGTTCCAGCAATCAACAAATTCTTTGAAGATGTAATGGTTATGGATAAAGACGAAGCTATTAAAGCTAACCGTTTACAACTCGTTCGCTTAGCTTACAGTGTAATGGCTATTATCGGCGATATTAGTGCATTAAAATAATATATTTTGTATTAGATACATTAAACTTTTACAGAAATATATGAAAGAAGAGGTACCATTTGGTACCTCTTTTTGCTTTTACGAAGAATATACATATTTTATGCAGGATTTTTTGATATCATGGCGAATATCTTATAATATACAAAGTTGTATGAGGAGATAACAGTCATGAATCATGATGAATTATATAAAGCCTTATGTAAGGTGCCAAACGGTAAAGAAAAGTCTCGTGATAAAATAATTATAGAATTATATATGCGATCTCAAGGAGCATCTCAAAAACAATTAGTAGATGCTCTTAATATGCGTCCTGCCACAGTATCAGAGCAGACGGATATACTCATTGAATTAGGGTATGTAACAAAGCATATTGATTACATGGATAAACGAATTTCTGTAGTAGGACTTACGGAAGAGGGGAAGCGACTAGGTAAATCATTACTACATTCGTATGACCAATTTCTTAATGTACTATTTTCTGATTTTTCTGATGATGAAAAAGATGATTTATATCGCTTGTTAGGTAAGTTAAAGCGCCCAATCTTAAGCAAATAATTAGTTTCTCAAAATTATATAGAAAATACTTGCGAACAGTACGTGATTTATGATACTATATTGCTGTTAATTTGAGACAGTCCGCTGCCTATAAGGTGTAGGTATTGAATGTCTGCAA
>NZ_CAJLUB010000188.1 GCF_905209685.1 uncultured Veillonella sp.
GTATATCTTCAAAATGTAGATAATTCTACTGGTGAAATTAAGGGGACTAAGAAAAAGGCAAACGCAACGAATGTTGCAATTGATGATAGCCCTGAAAATTAATGTGTAATGTAGAAAGTGAGATAAATGATATCTTTAACAACTAATGTAAATATAATTTTGAAACGACTTATTTTGATGATAGCCTTTATAGGCGCTGTTATTCTCGGTGCCAGTATTTCTCATGCCGCGTATATTGCACCACCATCTACGGTAGGTGAGGCGGTCGTTCTCATTGATGCGGATACAAAGGAAATTTTATTTGCAAAGAATCCAGATAAATGGATGCATCCTGCGAGTACCACGAAAATGGTTACCTTGTTAACAGCTCTAGAACTCAAAGGCACACAACTTGATGAACTAGCAACTATCAGTAGCTATGCAACAAGTATGGAGGAGTCCAATCTTGGTGTACGCGTTGGTGATCAAATCACTTTGGAAGGTGTTCTTGAAGGTATGATGGTTGCCAGTGGTAATGATGCGGCTGTTGTAGTAGCGGAAAATGTAAGTGGTTCTGTAGAGAAATTTGCGAAGGATATGAATCGCGTTGCTGCCAAAGCGGGAGCCAAGAATAGTGTATTCTTAAATCCTCATGGTTTGACGCAAATGGGTCATCACTCTACGGCGCGTGACTTGGCGATGATTGCAGCATACGGTATGAAATACCAAATGTTCCGTGATAAGGTGGCTAATGATTATTATAAAGTGCCTTATCAAAATCGTACGCCAGAAACAATTCGTACCACAAACCATTTCATTCGCAATAAATATCCTGGTGCAAATGGTTTGAAAACAGGCTTTACGAATGCGGCAGGGGAATGCTTGATTGCATCGGCTACACGTAATGGTCATACTATGATTGTAGTTATGCTTAACGATGATAACCGTTGGGATGAAGCAGTACAGTTCCTTGATTATGGATTTAAACTTCGCGGTGTAATTTAGTTCAGAGGGATATATGAGTTCATTTTTTGCATTTTTAAAACGCATGCGCTTTATCAATCGATGGAGTCTCATGCGTAATACAGAAACAGAAAATATTCAAGAACATAGCTTAGAAGTAGCTATGGTGGCACATAATTTAGCGGCACTCAAAAATGAATACTTTGGTGGCAATGTAGACATTAATAAGGTAGCTGTCATTGCCATGTACCATGAAGTGAGTGAAATCTTTACTGGCGATATGCCAACACCGATTAAATATTTTGATCCAAAGCTTCGTGAACTATATGGCGAAGTTGAAACGTTGGCACAAGAGAAAATGCTATCTACCTTGCCAGAACGATTACAAGCTATCTATAAACCTTTTATTGTAGATGCCGAGGAGAGCCCTGAATGGCCCATCGTTAAGGCTGCAGATACAATTTCAGCGTATATGAAATGTGTGAACGAACTCAAAGCAGGAAACGATGAGTTTAAAGAAGCACATGACTCTATCTTGGCAAAATTAAAATCATTAAATATGCCAGAAGTTGATATGTTCCTTGAAACCTATATGCCTGCACTTGGAAAAAGTTTGGATGAACTAAACTACTACGAAATCAAATAATGATTAAAAAAGAGACGACCAGAGGTCGTCTCTTTTTATTCTATAAAAATAGCCATAACATCTTAATAGACGTCACAGCCATTTTACATCTCAAATACAAATTATAATATCTATTTACGTTCAATAATATTTTGATTTCTTATTAATATTTTTTTCCCGCGCCACGAGAATGCCCGATTACCATACTTAGCTTTGAATTCTTTATTTGTTAGTGTGTCTAATTCAGTAATATCTATGTACGGTTCTACTTGTTGGAATTCAGGTATGGGCGTTGTTGGGATTCCCTGATTATGAGGGCAAACCTCTTGGCATACATCGCAGCCAAATACGAGTGGCGTTTTTCCTGTGATGGTTTCTTCCTCGTTTGTAAGATCTCCCTTTTTCTGTGTTAGGTAGCTTTTACAAGTATTATATTTAAATTCGTCATGACCTAAACATTGCCCTAAGCAAGCCGTAATACACCGATTGCATCCTATACAGGACTGAGCGAGCGGTGTATTGGGCTCTAATTCTAAGGTAGTTAAAATTGTTCCAATGACTACATAGGAACCCCACTTAGGACTGATGAAACAATTGTTTTTGCCGTAGAAACCAAGGCCTGCTAAGTATGCCATGTAACGGTCTGCCAAGGGAGAGGTGTCACAATGTATAGAAAACTGAGCTGAAGTATTTATTTTTTGTAAT
>NZ_CAJLUB010000189.1 GCF_905209685.1 uncultured Veillonella sp.
CGCGGGACACCCTGATTAAAAGTCAGGTGCTCTGCCAACTGAGCTAGTGAGTCATGTTGGCAGGGGTGGCTGGGATCGAACCAGCGCATAACGGAGTCAAAGTCCGTTGCCTTACCACTTGGCGACACCCCTACAGTGATTATGATGTGTAGGTTATGGGGTGAGTAGTGGGGATCGAACCCACGCGTAACGGAGCCACAATCCGCCGTGTTAACCGCTTCACCATACCCACCACCTTGTAGGTATCGAAGACGTTGTCTTCGTAACAAAGAGAATTATATCTGTTCTAGAGATTTGTGTCAACACCTTTTTCTCAATTTCATTTAACTTTTACAAATAAAATAAAAAAGTGCGTTATCCCTAATATAAACTCTTTCTCCTCATAAAATAAGGAAGCACATTCATAAGTTATACCTTACGAATGGTGCTCCCCTATTATACATATTATTTACTTAGTTGGCAAATAGTTTTTTACAAAATTTGGCAAAGCAAATGCAGCCTTTTGAATTTCAGCATTATAGTACTTAGTTTCAAAGTTTTGTTCACGATTTGGTGTCCATGTTAATGGGTCAAATGTTTTGGAACCCAATGTGAAGCAATGCATACCTGCAGGATAAATTGGAATAAATGCAGTATACAAACGCGCAATTGGGAAGTGATTATTTACGTAACCAAACACTTTTTCAACAAGCGATTGATGCAACATAGGAGATTCTGTTTGTTGTACAAATAAGCCATCTTTTTTGAGCGCTTTTAATGTATTCTTATAGAACTCTTCAGTAAACAAACCTTCACCAGGACCAATTGGGTCGGAGCAGTCTACGATAATTACATCATAGTAATCTTCTGCTTCTGCCATGAAACCAATACCATCACCAATTTTTACAGTTAATTTAGGATGGTTTTCAATCATAGCTTTAGCAATAGTTGGTAAATATTGTTTAGCAAGCTCTACAACTTTACCATCGATTTCAACCATTGTTACTTCTTTAACACAGTCGTGACGTACACATTCTCTAGCTACGCCACCATCACCGCCACCGATGATTAATACACGTTCAGGATTTGGATGTAAAAACAATGGAACATGACTCATCATTTCATGGTAGATGAACTCTTCACGCTCAGACGTTTGGAATACACCATCTAATGCGAGCATCGTACCGTACTCTTTAGATTTAAACACTTCAATTTTTTGGAACTCAGATTCACCAGAGTATAATACCTCTTCTGCTTCAGCGCTAAGACGTAAATGAGGAGTTTGTTCCTCTGTAATCCATTGACTCATGTAGTACCTCCTACTTTTATACTACAATACGCACCGCAGATGATTGCGATGCGTATGTATATTACGTTAATTGCTCTGTTTCTTAATCTTTACGACTAATATAACAGAAACCGCCACCTAAAATAGTGTCTTTCATCCAATTTGCTAACGAGAAATCACGGATTTCACCTTCATCAAAGATACCACAGCGAATATCATCGCCATCCATAAATATCTTGTGAATTGGAACCCAATGCCATGTATAAAGAGCTTTTTCTTTACCCTTATGACGATTCAAAAATGCTACAGGCACATCTTGCGCCAATGCATCATGAATAAACTGAGCTGCAGCCTCCACCTCTACACGAGATGCGCAGAACGGAGATACATTCAACATATGTACATCATAAGATAGGCCTTTATCCTCCAGTAAACGAGTAAGACCACGTTCCATCCATTGAGTTTTATAAACACCACCACCAAAGCGTGGCTTTACATATTTCCAAACTAAGTTCATCCGTTCTAAAGCAAGCGTTTGATCGGATGTGGTTTCCAGATCTAATAAGCCATCCCTAAACAGCGAATAACCCAATACTTGTGATGCCGACGTGGGACCACAACCAGACAAGCGTTGCCACTCATCAGTGAACCATTCTTGGTCATACCCATATGATGTTTTACCATTTACATCAATATATAGCCATTCTGGATGTTTAATAGATACATCATTCATGAGATTAACCTTCGATTACTTCAACAGTTTCCATGATGGCACCTTGGTGAATACCATCAACTACGTCCATACCTTCGATTACTTTACCGAATACAGTGTGTACACCATCCAAGTGAGGTTGTGGTTCGTATACGATAAAGAATTGGCTACCACCAGTATTAGGACCAC
>NZ_CAJLUB010000190.1 GCF_905209685.1 uncultured Veillonella sp.
TTGATACTGAGCGTTAAACGACCTTTACAGCCTACCTCTGCCATATGGGCTTGCGTCCGTTCTGCAAGTCCTACAATTGCTTCAATATCCTCGTCAGTTTCCGTTGGCAACCCAATCATAATGTAGAGTCGCATATGTTGGATACCAGACTTAGCAGATAAAGTGGCAGCATTTTGTAAATGCTCTTCGCTAATGCCCTTATTGATGACGCGCCGCAATCGTTCACTGCCCGTTTCTGGCGCAATGGTAATCGTCTTTTGCCCACTATCTGCCAAGCCATCTACAACGGCTTGCGTCAAAGAATCTGCACGCAAGGATGCGCAAGAATAACGCATATCTTTAGAACGAATATAAGTAACTAACTCATCTACCTCTGGATAATCAGAAATAGCAGCCCCCATAAGGCCTACCTTTTTACCTAATTTCTCTGCTCTATCTACGCCTTCTTTTAATATTTCTAAAGGTCGTACGCGCGGTACACGGAAACAATAGCCGGCCATACAGAATCGACAATGCCGTCCACAACCACGCGCAACCTCGATGATGTACATAGCGCCAAATTCTGTATAGTTTGTTGCTACTACGGTTTCGCCGCCACTAGTGAGCATTTCAAAGTGGCGTTTAATCGTTTTTGGTGCGCCTTCAGCAATATGGTAACCTTTAAATTCACCGTCGTCGCTGTAAATTGGCACGTATAAGGATGGTACATACACGCCAGATATATTCGCTAATTGACGCAAAATAGCATGTCGATCTAGACCCTCCATTTTGCCATCGCGAATGATATCTAGAACGCGGCTGACGATACCTTCCCCTTCGCCGATGATGAAAGCATCGATAAAGTCCGCAAAAGGCTCTGGATTAAAGGTAGCACATGGGCCACCGGCAATAACGATAGAATCAAATTCTGTGCGATCTTTCCCCATAATAGGTACGCGTCCATGACGTAACATCAACGGAATATGGAAATAGTCCATTTCAAAGGTTACGTCAAAGGCCACCACATCAAATTGATGCATAGGCCGCTGTGTTTCAACACTCATCAACGGTGTCTTAGTCTTATCGTATGCTTCTAATTCTTTCTTCTCAGGCAAGAAAATGCGTTCACATACGCTATCATTGCGTAAGTTGATTTCCTCATAAATAATGTGCAGACCAAGATTACTCATGCCTACAAAATATGTATTGGGATAGACGATTGCTACCTTTTGCCCTGCATGAGGGTTTACAGTAACCCGACTATCTTCATCTTTATATAATTCTTGTAATCGATCAATTAAATCTTTACGATTCACTAGTTCCCTTTCTATATAAGCCCACTATGAATAGTGGGCTTAAAAATACTACATATTAGATTTTAAAATTTAGATTTCAATGTATTTTTAGTAGAAATAGTTTTAGTCTTTAAAGCACTTACAATTTGAGGACGATGTTTTCTTTCATACGGATAGATGACTACCTCACCATCTTTGTATTCAGCAATATATACATCTTTTATTTTATACCCTTGCTTTTCAACCTCTTTTTCAAGCCACTCTTGTTCTTTTTCAATTACAGCTAATGTAAAGTGATTAATTTGACCATCATCAATAAGATCAAATTTAATATTTTCATCACCGAATTGAACAACGCTTAACTGACCATTTTGTTCTAGTACAGCACGTTTTACATCTGTTACATATTGAACACCAGCAGTACGCAATTTCAATTTAAGCTCCGCTGCTTGAATACCATAACGCATACACTCTTCAGTTAATACGTGACCCTTTTCAATTACAATAACTGGATGACCATCGAGAATGGTTTTGAAGAAACGAAGATTACCTTTTAAGAATTTAAGAGACATTACAAGAATAGTCCACAAAATGAGGACTAACATAAACTGTAAAATACCAATTTGGTCATTGTAAATAATGGCACCAATAATACCACCAAGTACATAGTTTTGTAATTGGTCTAACGCAGAGGTTGGCGCTAAATTGCCCTTCCCCATTAAGTTAATTTGTAAAATAATCGCCAAGAGACCTATGGCGAGTTTGGCAAAGACCATCC
>NZ_CAJLUB010000191.1 GCF_905209685.1 uncultured Veillonella sp.
GACAAAGTTTGAATCGAGCCTCTCTTCTCGTTGCCATGTGATTATCACCTCATAAGATTAATATAAACTTGTACCTACACATAATGGTACTCATGTATAATATCATTTTCATTTACTTATGTCAATTATTGATAATGGTGAAAGTCATTGAAATAAGTGCATAATAGCGAACTTATATTACACTTTTTTGCGATAATATTGCTCACTATATCGATTGTGCATGCTTCATCATATTTTATAGATTTAGATGAAAAAACAATTATAGTATGCTACAATATTAGTAAGAAAGGTAATAGGTATCATTGGAGTTTTATGTCAATATTGGGGGAATACTATGAAAGAGTTACCTACAATGCAAGAGCTACAAAGTTTTATTACCTATAATAAAACAGGAAGCTTTACATTAGCTGCACAATCTATGAACATTACACAATCAGCTTTCAGCGCTCAAATGAAAAAATTAGAGCGTTTAGTTGGTGTGAAATTAATTTCCCGCTCTACACGAGGTAGCCGTTTGACACCAGAAGGTGAATTATTCCTACCAGAAGCAGAACAAGTTCTCGACACATTGGAACGTGCTATTCAATCGATCCGTTTAGCCAGCAAGGTAGAACGTCCAATCTTAAATATTGGTGTATTGCGTAGTTTAGGGGACATTCGCCTTAACGGATATGTATCCCACTTCTTCCAAAACCACCCTGAGTTCTCTGTCAGCATTTATGACATGGAAGAAGAAGAGTTGATGCTCGACTTACGCGAAAATCGTATCGACATTGCCCTCCTCTACTTACCAAATAACAAGGATATGTCAGCATATGAATCTACAGCCCTTCGCGAGGACGAATTCGTATACTATGCACCAAACATTATCGATAATATGGAAGTTGCTAGCTTGAAAGCAATTCAACAACAACCATTACTTATGTATCCACCTAAGTACTTTATGTATCGTACATTGAAAAATTATGTTGGTAACGGTCAACAAAATCTACACATTAGAGGTAGCCGCTTATCTAACCCATATACAATGATCGACTACTGTCAAAAAAATAAATCAGGCTGCATCGTAGCACGCCAAATTCTAAATTCTTTAAATATCAATGATGGCTACATACCTTTAGAAAAACCATTTAAACTACAAGTGTGCTTCGCCTTTAAGAAAAACAATTCTAAATCGGAAACAATGCATACCTTCATGGATTATGTACACAGCGAATCACCAGCTCGTTTATAAGAACGAAACAAAACCCGTACACATATATGTGTACGGGTTTTAATGTTATTATATCCTCTATTAATGTCTATATTTAACATTTTTACCTTTTAATATCTTTGTCTTTTAACATTCTTCTCTTTACCACTAGTAACGATTCATCTTGGTCATTAAATAATTGCTCTCTACGCTAACAAGTTGTACAATAGAGAATAGATTTCAATTAATACTGTGAGGTTATTATGCTCTTATCTATTTTCTTCTTTATATTAGCCGGTTTAGCCGAAATCGGTGGCGGTTATTTAGTATGGCTCTATATGCGCGATGATAAAAGTCCTGTATATTTACTGGCTGGTGCTATCATCCTATTTTTATACGGCCTTATCCCTACCTTCCAACCAGAAGCAAGCTTTGGTAAGGTTTATGCAGCCTACGGCGGCGTATTTATTGCCCTCTCCATCCTATGGGGTTGGCTCATCGATGGTTTACGACCAGACACATATGATATCATCGGCGGTCTCGTCTGCCTTGTGGGCGTTTATATCATCATGTACGCGCCGCGTTAAATACAAAGAGTACAACTGCTACAGTTGTACTCTTTTTTCTATGTCTTTTTCTATGTCTATGTCTATTTTTATGTCTATAACTAATATTTTCTAAATAAATAACTATTTTTATATAAATAGAAATAACTATTGATATATATAAATAGCTATTGTGTTATATAACAAAAAGCGGCCATCCGAAGATAACCGCTTACGTTGGTGGACGATGACAGGATCGAACTGCCGACATCCTGCTTGTAAGGCAGGCGCTC
>NZ_CAJLUB010000192.1 GCF_905209685.1 uncultured Veillonella sp.
GGGAGAGGTGTCACAATGTATAGAAAACTGAGCTGAAGTATTTATTTTTTGTAATTTTTCAATAAGTTTTTCTAAATATTCATTAATGACCAGGTGATAATCTGTACCCCATGTGTAGCGGGATAGATTGGATGGACCGCTATGTTCTACGTAGTATGGAAAGAGACAGACAATAGCACTTTTAGGTGTGAACTCAGTTGTTCCTAGTAGTCGTTCCTCCACATCTGCAGCTGTAAATGGACAGGGATTAGTTTCGTACAAAATGGTTTTTGCATTTTCAGGTAGAGGCCAAGGGGCAATCCCAAATTCATAAATATGTAATTCTTTGCAAAATTCCTGTAAATTTATATCTTTCATCATAGATTTAGTGGCGAATAATTGGTAAAATAAAAGTATAAGAAACGTGAGGAATTCTATAGATTCCTGCTAAGTTTGTAGTTCGGTGATATCTGTATTTTTGTGGTTATCATCCAGTTCTGTTAGTATTAGTATACCATTGAGAGGACAGATTATGTTAGCATTTATGAAAGTATTACAACCGAAGACGGTGGAAGAGGCTTATGAATTAGCCACAAAAAACAAAACTGCCCCAATGCTAGCTGGCGGCTGCTGGTTGCGTTTAGGTCGGCGCACATGGCCTGCAGTGATTGATATGGCTAGTCTTGACTTGCGTTATGTTCGCGAAGAGGATAACGAATTTGTCATTGGTGCTATGGCAACGCAAGGCGACGTGGAACGTTTTGAGCCATTACAACAATTCTGTGGTGGTGCTGTTGTTAAAGGTGTTAAAGAAATTCTTGGCATTCAATTCCGCAACACTGCTACTATGGGTGGATCTGTAGCAAGCCGCTTCGGCTTCTCCGACATTATTCCTGCATTAATGGCAGTACATGCAGACATCGTTACTTTTAAAGGCGGTCGCATGTCCATACATGACTATATGAAATACAGAGAACGTGATATCCTCGTGGAAATTCGTATCCCTAAAGTAGATGTGCCTGTAGCTGTAGAGGCTCTTCGCATCTCTCGTGGTGATTTCCCAGTGTTGACAGGTGCACTTCGCCGTGATGACAAAGGCGTTGAAGTGTACATCGGTACACGACCTGGCGTGCCTCAATTAGCAGAAAAAGCAAGTGCTCTGCTTTCAGAAAAAGGATTGTCTGCAGCAAAAGAAGCAGGTCAATTAGCATCTGAAGAGTTAGTTTACCAATCTAACTCTCATGCTTCCAAAGAATATCGCATGGAAATGGTAAAAGCTATGGTTCAACGCTTGTCTAAGGAGGTGGCACAATAATGGAACTCGTACTTAATATTAATAATAAAAATGTAACTGTTAATGTGCCAACGGATGAAATGTTATTGGATACATTGCGTAATCTTGGTTACTACAGCGTACGTTGTGGCTGTGACACAACAAACTGTGGCCTTTGCACTGTATGGGTAGATGACGAAATTATCTTGTCTTGTGCATATCCTACATTCCGTGCGCCAGGTCATAAAATCACTACATTAGAAGGCTTGCAAGAAGAGGCTGAATTATTAGCGGCTTGTATTGCTAGCGAAGGCGCTGACCAATGCGGCTTCTGTACAACTGGCATGATGATGAGTGCTATCAACTTGAAACGTAAAAATCCAAAGGCTAGTGATGATGAGATTCGTGAATACCTCATCGGTAACTTGTGCCGTTGTACTGGCTATGAATCACAACTTCGAGGGGTTCGTAAATTCTTAGAAGGAGGCCTAAAATAATGAATAAGCACATTGGTAAATCTTATGACAAGGTTGACTCTAAAGGTATTTTGACGGGCAAACCGTCTTATACTGGCGATTTTGTTCCAAAAGATGCGCTCGTTATTAAGGTTCTTCGTAGCCCTCATGCACAGGCGCGCATTAAATCAATCGATACATCTAAAGCTAAATTGATTCCTGGCGTAGAAGCAATCTTTACACATGAAGATGTGCCTAATACTCGTTTTACATTGGCTGGTCAAACCTATCCAGAGCCATCTGCTTATGATGCGCTTATCTT
>NZ_CAJLUB010000193.1 GCF_905209685.1 uncultured Veillonella sp.
TGTAATGTTGTATCGATATCGTTTAAAGGCATAATATGTACGCCTGCAGCGATTTTTTTGATTTGTTCCAATGTTTCGATAGCGATTTCTGTACCCGCTTCTTTACCGCCCTTTTCTACGCGGTCTAGGATTTCTTGTGTAAGGTTGATCCCAGGCACTTTTTCGTGTAGATATGTGGCCATTTTGAAGCTTTTAAGTGGAATTAAACCGAGCATAATAGGCACATCGAACTCAGACATTTTATCGATGTAGCGTTTTGCTTGTTCTAAATCGTAAATTGGTTGTGTTTGTACGAAATGCGCACCATTTTTAATTTTAGCAGCCAATTTTTGACGTTCAATTTCTAAATCTGGAGCACCAGGGTTACCAGTAGCACCGATGTAGAAGTTTGTAGGCTCGTCTAAGTCGTTACCTGCCAAGTCTTTGCCAGAATTCAAAGTTTTAGCGATATTTAGTAAACCCATGCAGTCTACTTCGAATACGGATTGTGCAAATGGATGGTCCCCATTATCTGGTTTGTCACCAGTAAGGGTTAAGATATTATTTACGCCAAGTGCTGCAGCACCAAGTAATTCGGATTGCAAGCCGATGATATTACGGTCGCGGCATGTAAGGTGGAAGATAGTTTCGATATCTTTATTGTGTTGTAACAAATAAGACAAGGAAATTGGGCTCATACGCATTTTGGACATAGGGCTGTCAGCGATGTTAATAGCGTCAACCTTACCTTTTAAACGCGCTGCTTGGTCGAATACTTTTTGAGCAGAACTGCTCTTTGGTGGGTCTAATTCAACAGTGATGGTGAACTTCCCTTGTTGATGTTTCTCTCTTAATGTCATCATGTACCTCTTGATCTATACATATGGTGAAAGCTAATCATGTTTAATCTTTTACGTGGTTTTTACCATCAAAATAAGTTTTTAAGATGAGCTTTCACCTTGTTTTGTGTCATGTAAATTAGAAATTATTTTTCTAATGTTTCAAAGTAATCATTTGCGTGGTTAACGGCAGCGATACCGTCTTTAGCATAGATGTCTGCGCCCGCTTGGTCTGCGTAGTCTTGAGAAACTACGGCACCACCAACCATAACCTTAGTTTTAAGGCCTGCAGCGCGGATAGCAGCGATAGTATTGTCGATTTGAGGCATTGTTGTAGTCATCAAGGAACAAATACCAACGAGAGCTGCCTTATTGTCTTTAATCGCTTGAACGATAACTTCTGGGTCAACGTCTTTGCCAAGATCGACAATTTTGTAACCATTGTTTTCAAGTAAGGCTGCTACGATATTTTTACCTAAATCGTGGATATCGCCTTTAACGGTTGCCACAACGACTGTACCTTTATCCAAGCTTTCACTAGCAGGAATGATTTCTTTAATAGTGTTGAAAGCAGCTTGCATTGTTTCGGCAGCGAGCATTACTTGTGGCAAGAATAATTTACCAGAACCGAATTTATCCCCTACTACGTTCATCGCTTCAGATAAGCCTTTTTTCGTAATATCTAATGGGTCCATGCCGTCAGCTAACGCTTTTTTCACAAGATCAACAATGGCTTCTTTTTCGCCTTGTTCTACGCAAGCACGGATATTAGCGAGTGGATCATTGCTGTCGAAGGATTTCTTTTCAGGACCTTTAGGAGCTGCATTGCCAGGAGCACTTGTTTCATCTTCATAGCCATATTCTTTGATGAATTCTGCAGAACCTGGATCCCAGCCTAATAATGTAGTGCTAGATACGAACGCTTTTTTCGCTGGATAGTTTAGAGGATTCATAATTGGTGTAGTTAAGCCACATGCTAAAGCCATTGTTAAAAACTGGCCGTTCAAGTAAGGACGTTGTGGCATACCAAAGGAGATATTGGACAAGCCCATTACTGTTGGGAAGCCAAATTTCTCTTTATATAACTGTAATGTACGCAATGTTTGGCGTGCACTATCTTCACCGCTAGCAAGTGTTAATACCAATGG
>NZ_CAJLUB010000194.1 GCF_905209685.1 uncultured Veillonella sp.
TCTTCGATAGCTTCATAGCTGTCTTTTGTGATAGCACGGTAAATGCCCATCAAGTTAGAAATGCCAGGCTTATTTTCTTTATCGTAACGCACTGCATTATCAGAGTCAGTTTGAGCGCGTTTCAATTTTTTCACAATCAAATCTGGTGCATCCAAAAGGCGAATGGTAGCATTTTGGTTATCATCAGATTTACTCATTTTCTTAGTTGGCTCTTGTAAGCTCATAACGCGAGCACCACCTTCGCCTACCTTGATATCAGGTACTACGAAAGTTTCACCGAATCTACGGTTAAAACGCTCTGCCAAATTACGAGTCAACTCAAGATGTTGTTTTTGGTCTTCACCTACAGGAACATAGTTTGTACCATATAACAAGATATCTGCCGCCATCAATGGTGGGTACGTAAGCAATGCTGTAGGAATGGAGTCACCTTGCTTTTGAGACTTATCTTTATACTGCGTCATACGCTCTAATTCGCCAACATAGCTGATAGATTGCATAACCCAACCGAGTTTAACGTGCTCAGGTACTTCGGATTGTACAAACAATGTTACCTTTTTAGGATCGAGGCCAACCGCTAGGTACAACGCAGCCAAATTACGAGTATTTTGGAATAACTCTTTTGGATCTTGCGGTACAGTGATCGCATGTTGGTTAACGATACAATAATAACATTCGTCAGTATCTTGATAGTCTAAGAAATTACGTAAAGCCCCCAAATAGTTACCAAGTGTTAACTCACCACTTGGTTGGATGCCGGAAAATATAACTGCCATAATAGTCTCCCTATATTGAAATAAACCAACAGTGCCGAAGCACTGTTGGTTATATATATTATTCTACGGTTACAGATTTAGCCAAGTTACGTGGTTTATCTACATCTGCGCCGCGTGTAATCGCTGCATAGTATGCTAACAATTGCAATGGTACAACTGCAAGGATTGGAGCGATGAATTTATTTGCACGAGGAACATAGATTGTATGGTCTACGTGTTTAGATAATTCTTCGTCCCCTTTCATGCCGATACCAATTACAACCGCTTCACGAGCTTTTACTTCGCGGATGTTACTGATCATCTTATCGTATACATCCTCTTGTGTAGCCAATGCGATAACAGGTACGCCTTCTTCAATAAGAGCTAATGTACCATGTTTCAATTCACCACCAGCATATGCTTCAGCATGGATGTAAGAAATTTCTTTCAATTTCAAAGCACCTTCCATCGCTACTGCATAGTCGATAGCACGGCCCAAGAAGAACGCATCAGATTTGAAGCCATAATGTTTAGCAAAGGCTTTCATATCTTCGTCTACTTCAAAGATTTCATGAATCAATGTAGGCAAGTTTTTAACGCCGCTAAGGATTTCTTCACCTAAAGCTGGATTCATTTTGCCATTTAATTGACCAAGGTATACAGCAAATAACAAGCCAGCTACTAATTGAGTAGTGTACGCTTTTGTGGACGCTACAGAGATTTCAGGGCCTGCCCATGTGTACACAGTGTTATCTGCTTCACGGGAGATACTGGAACCTACTACGTTTGTAATCGCTAAGGATTTAGCGCCAAGGCGTTTAGCCTCTTTCAAAGCAGCCAATGTATCAGATGTTTCACCAGATTGGCTGATAACGATACACAATGTTTTGTCATCAGTCAATGGATTGCTGTAACGGTACTCGGATGCGATTTCCACACTTACAGGAATGCGCGCCAAGTTTTCAATATATTGTTTTGTTACAAGACCTGCATGGTA
>NZ_CAJLUB010000195.1 GCF_905209685.1 uncultured Veillonella sp.
TTGGTGCGGTTGGAGGGACTTGAACCCTCACGAGCGTACGCTCACCACCCCCTCAAGATGGCGTGTCTGCCATTCCACCACAACCGCATGGAATACAAATGGTGCCTCAGGACAGAATCGAACTGTCGACACACGGATTTTCAGTCCGTTGCTCTACCAACTGAGCTACCGAGGCATGAATGGCGACCCCGATCAGATTTGAACTGACGATCTTCGCCGTGACAGGGCGACATGTTAACCGCTACACCACGGGGCCGCGTATCAACTCTCGTTGACTACTCGTATATATTAACATGAGGTAACCTACTAATGCAAGTACTTTTTTCTAATTTTTTGATGAATTTTTCCAAAATATATGAAATTAGGAACTATCTATTAAAAATCGCAAATATTAGCCATTTATATTTAGTATGCTTGAATATACTACAAATTATACCTATAATTACAGAAATCAAAAACGCCTGTAAAACGGATACTTTTTCTGATTTGTGACTATCTTAAGAACCAGCTTAAGGATAATAATAAAATTGGCACCTAAATTTCTTTAACAAAAACTAGGTGCCAATTTCAACATAATTATATAAAATTGTTTATTATGGTATTTTTACGAGTATGATACAAATTATAAATGATCCCAAGGGCCATCACGCAAGTCTTGTTCCCAATAATACTCAACCTTCATATCACCACGTTTGACCTTATCGAACATCTTAGAACGTGCCGAAGTCATCACATTTTCACTATGCTTACCACCAAAGTACGCATATTTAGACTTACCTAATGTATACATAACTGATACATACGGTTCTACAGAACTAATATTACTTTTACCAATTCCTAGATCTACAGAAATATGAGGCGTCACATTCATTTTAGCGCCTACATTTAATCCATGTATGGATTGCCACTTATGTTGGTCAATATAGTACATCTCTTCTGGATGTTCTCCTGGCGCTTTTGTTTTCCAATGATATCCTTCCACATAACTAGATAACCAACGAGCATTCTTATAATCGCGTGTATACCGTATATCAAAGCCATCCAATACATGTTCATAAGAATATCGAGGTGTTCTATGAATACCATCAGGTGGTGAACTTAAGCTATCATGAAAATCTATTGCCCGTGGTACTTGACGCAAAGGTGTATTAATGTCATAAGGCCCCACCTTTTTTTCTGATAGTCCATGGTATACATTGACACTAATCGTATTTAGACCAGCTACATATTCTAATCCTGCACTAACGCGAGAAAGTTTATCCTTAAATGCATAGTCATAGAATACATTAGCGCCGACGTAGGCATGCTCATGTGTACTAAGGCGACGATAGCCAATACCAGTAGTACCTACAACACCAAGTGTATCATGTTCTACTACTTCACCTTTATCAATATAGGTACCTTGACCGTCAATTCTTCCAAAATCTGAATCCGAACCATTCCAATATGTAGTAGTGGAAACTTTTTCGCCACCATTACCATCTAATCGTCCTTGTACAAACACCATGGATTTGCCATCTTTACCATATTGTTTTATGGGTTGTAACGTCTCTATAAAATACTGTGTATTCACTTTCTGCTTAGAGTTATGATTACGATAATGGAATCGTGTATCATAGCTTAGATTATTATCAGTCATTTGTTTATTAGGCATTGCATAATCATGATA
>NZ_CAJLUB010000196.1 GCF_905209685.1 uncultured Veillonella sp.
AAATTCTATAGAATTTATTGACATGAATAGAAATCTAATATAGGATGTATGTAGTGATGTTTATTACTACAATAAAATAGTTAGGTAACGGCGCCTTGCATGCAGAGTTTCTGCGAGCAAGGCGCTTTTTGTATGGAAAGGAGTATCTTATGGTCAATATGATTGATACGGGCAACACAGCATGGGTCTTGTTGTGTGCTGCATTAGTATTCTTTATGACACCTGGTTTAGCGTTATTTTATGGTGGGATGGCGCGTAGTAAAAATGTGCTAGGTACGATCATGCAGAGCTTCTTTTTGATTGGTGTCATCTCTGTTGAGTTTATTTTGATAGGCTATACGTTGATTTTTGGTGATGATCTACATGGCATCATCGGCGACTTTAGTAAATTTGGCCTTGGTGGTGCGGAGACAGCCATCTTAAGTGGTACACATATTCCTGAGCTTGCTTTTGTAGCATTTCAATGCATGTTTGCTGTCATTACACCAGCCATCATGAGTGGTTCTATTACAGGTCGGATGCGCTTTGCTCCCTTTGTAATATTCGCTTTGTTATGGTCCATCTTTGTATATAATCCGATGGCTCATTGGATTTGGGGTGGTGGATTCCTTAGCGATTTAGGTGCATTAGACTTTGCCGGAGGGCTTGCGATTCACGTGTTGTCCGGTGTGTCTGGGTTGACCTTGTGTATGTTGCTAGGACGTCGCCGCGGCTATGGACGCATGCCTATGCTGCCTCACCATTTGCCGATGACAATTCTTGGGGCTGCTATTCTATGGTTCGGTTGGTTTGGCTTTAATGCAGGCTCTGCTCTTGGTGTAGGGTTCCTTGCGGCTAATGCCGTTTTAACTACACAAATCTCTGCAGCGGTTGGTATTGTAGGCTGGGTGCTAGTAGAAATGATGCACCGCGGTAAACCTACTGTATTAGGAGCTGCCTCTGGCGGTGTATCTGGCCTTGTGGCGATTACACCAGCAGCAGGCTTTGTAACGCCTATGGCGGCCATTATAATTGGTTTTGTCGGTGCCGTTGTATGTTATCTTGCGGTAGCCATTATTAAAAACCGCCTTGGCTACGATGATTCTCTTGATGCCTTTGGTATTCATGGTGTAGGCGGCACGTGGGGCGCTATCGCTACAGGTTTATGGGCTACAACGACGATTAATCCTGATGGGGCTAATGGTTTGTTCTATGGCGGTTCCTTATTAGGCCCTCAATTACTTTCACTTGTGATTGCCTATGTATTTGCCATTCTAGGTACATTTATACTATTTAAAATCGTCAGCGCCTTTATGGATATGCGCGTTAGCATTGGCTCTGAATCACTTGGCATCGATATTAGTGAACATGGCGAAGGTGCTTATAATCAATCTGAATTTAAAAGCTCAGGGCGATTTATTTCGTCCAATCAAACGTCATTGTTATGATTTGTGATAGATACATAGTAAGGTACAATTGGATGTATATATGCTGTAATTGGTGAAAGTTAGGTTATATAATGCGTACTTCTGTACCACATAGGAGATAGATATATGAAACGAATGAAAAAGGTAGATATAATCGCTCGTGCAGAGCAGCTAGAGGATTTAAAAGAGGCGTTAAACAAGATTGG
>NZ_CAJLUB010000197.1 GCF_905209685.1 uncultured Veillonella sp.
TTGTGTATAATATATGCGATGAAGCAGAGTAGTAAACCTCTCTAGCGAGTGAGGATGGTGTAAGCTCACATTTGGTTGAAGGCGCTGTAGAGCATTGGCAGGAACGCAGGTATCTGTTAGTAAAGGCCAACATAGAAAAAAGAGGGCGCAAGCCAAATAGGGTGGAACCGCGGGTATACTCGTCCCTGTAACGTTTTTCGTTACAGGGACTTTTTTGTTTGTAACGAAATGGTTGATTTTATGTCGGTTGTGTAAAGTGGAGGCAGCAATGACATTTCAAGAGATTATTTTAAATCTACAAAAATTCTGGAGCGATCAAGGTTGTATCGTTCAAAATCCATATGACATCGAAAAGGGTGCAGGTACAATGAACCCTGCTACATTCTTGCATGCTATTGGTCCTGAACCATGGGCTGTATGTTATGTAGAGCCTTCTCGTCGCCCAGCAGACGGTCGTTATGGTGATAACCCTAACCGTTTGTTCCAACATCATCAATTCCAAGTTATCGTGAAACCATCTCCAGATAATATCCAAGAATTATATTTACAATCCTTAGCAACTCTTGGTATTCATGCTGAAGATCACGATATCCGTTTCGTAGAGGATAACTGGGAATCTCCAACATTGGGTGCTTGGGGCCTTGGCTGGGAAGTATGGCTCGATGGTATGGAAGTAACTCAATTCACATATTTCCAACAAGTTGGTTCCATCGACTGTAAACCAGTTTCCGTAGAAATTACATACGGTTTAGAACGTTTGGCTATGTACATTCAAGGTGTAGAAAATGTTTATGACCTTAAATGGAATGAGAACGTTACATACGGTGACGTTTGGCATGCTAACGAAGTTGAACAATCCGTATATAACTTTGAATTAGCAGATACAGATATGCTTTTCAAATTGTTTGATATGTACGAAGCAGAAGCAAAACGCGTTTGTACAGCTGGCTATGTATTACCAGCTTACGATTATGTATTGAAATGTTCCCACACATTCAACTTGCTCGATTCTCGTGGTGCTATTTCCATCAGCGAACGTACTGCTTTCATTGGCCGCGTACGTGCATTAGCTCGTATTTGTGCACAACAATACCTCGCTAAACGCGAAGAATTAGGTTTCCCACTTTTGAAAGGAGATAAATAAGATGGCAAAGGATTTATTATTTGAAATCGGTGCAGAAGAAATTCCTGCCGGCTTTATGCCAAATATCTTAGGTCAATTGAAACAATTGGCTGAAACAAAATTAAATGATGCCCATCTTCCTTTTGAAAGCATCGCAACATACGGCACACCACGTCGTTTGGCTCTTATCGTGAAAGGTCTTGCTGACACATCTGCTGAAATCAGCGAACGTCATAAAGGTCCTTCTGCATCTATCGCATATGATGCTGACGGTAAGGCTACAAAAGCTGCTATCGGTTTCGCTCGTGGTAAAGGTCTTGATGTAGCTGATCTCGTTGTAGAAGACGGCTATATCTATGCTGAAACTAAAACAGCAGGCGTACCTGCAAAAGATATTGTAACTGACATGTTGCCACAATTGATTACAGGTCTTAACTTCCCTAAATCCATGCATTGGGGCAATTTAGATGCTAAGTTTGT
>NZ_CAJLUB010000198.1 GCF_905209685.1 uncultured Veillonella sp.
AACCCAGCTCGTACTGATTTGATTGAACGCTTCAAAGATAGCAACTTGCCTATCTTCACAATTGAAGAATTACAACAATTAGCATTTGATTTAGTAGGTAAACCACAAGATATCCCTGTATCTGATAAAGACGAAGATATCATCGCAAT
The DNA here is from genome assembly GCF_905209685.1 of uncultured Veillonella sp. Classification (GTDB taxonomy): domain Bacteria; phylum Bacillota; class Negativicutes; order Veillonellales; family Veillonellaceae; genus Veillonella. The sequence continues at coordinate 150 of NZ_CAJLUB010000198.1, forward strand.
CGTAGAATATCGCGATGGCTCTATCATCGACGTGGTTCGTAAACCTCTATAATTGATTGGTAATCGGCACATATCACTATAGATATAGTGATGTCACTATCGCTTTACCAGTCCTCACTGATTAGTGACTATAAAGACCCTCTCCATAGTTCTCGGACTTATGGAGAGGGTCTTTTATGTATATAAAATGTTACTTGAGTAACTGTACTACATATGAACATCCGATATACTATAAGGTAAAGAGTATATTTTATATTACGTTTTATCTATAGGAGAGAGCATATGAGCCAAGTATTTAAACAAGATCTAACAGATGATTCCGTTCGTCCTGGCGGTTTGTTTTTTGTTGAGTTATTAATGCCGGAGCAGTGTGATATGCCTAGTCGCGATACAATGGTAGAGGTATTTACAAAGCATTTAGGCTCTGTTGATTGCTTTAGTTATGGAGCTGAGTCTGCTGGTTTTGCGCCTCAGAATTATAAGGTTCATTATGAAGATAATGATGCTGATGTTCCACCGACATTGATGGTGACAAATTGTGAAAAAATCGATAAACCTGTATTAGATGATTTTGATCGTAGTCAGGTATGGGATTGTCCAAATGTGGATGAGTTATTAGCAGAGTGCCAATACAGGGTGTTTGCTACGGATATGTTAGCCTCTGGTTTAGCGGCCAAAGAACGTGCAGATATGCTTGTAAAGTATGTAGATGCATTACTAGAATTATATCCCTCTTGTAAAGCCGTTGTATTTGGACCATCTCGTAAGTTCTTAAGTCGAGAATCGATTGAAAATCATCCTGATAAAGAGGTGACTCGTTTCATGTATTATGCTGTAAATGTGCGTTATTTTAGTATTCAAGGTACCAATGATATGATGGTAGATTCTGTGGGTATGAGTACATTATTTTTACCTGATTTACAGTATCACTTTCACGGTGTAGATCCTAATCATGTAGTATTTCATGCTTATAATGTGTTGAATTATATTTTCGAACATGGTAATGTAATAGGTGATGGGGAAACCATTGCGGGGTTACAAAATGGCGAGATGAATCAGGATATTCAGTGGAAGGTTCAATACGAGGATTCTTTAATCCAGCCCGTTCGAGAGGTTCTAGATATTAATATGGGTGAATACGCATCTGGAACTCGGTAGTTGTTAATCAATGAAAGGTGTGAGCATTATGAGTGATCAACGTGTTTTTGATATGGAACTTGTGAAAGTTGAAAGTTTGGAGAAAGCTGTTAGGACGCCATTTTATCAAACTGATTCCACAGGTGGTTCAGTATGGGTTA
>NZ_CAJLUB010000199.1 GCF_905209685.1 uncultured Veillonella sp.
GCTGGCGATAGGAATTGAACCCACAACCTGCTGATTACAAGTCAGCTGCTCTACCAATTGAGCTACGCCAGCATCATTACGACAAGATGTATTTTATCATCCGCCTCACTAAGTGTCAAGAACTTTTTTAAAAACTTTTTTGAAGTTTTTATTGTTCACTGCGGTATCCCTTAGTGCTTAATCATAATAACATGAAACGATACCCTATGCAAGTATTTTTTCTAAACTTTTTAAACTTCATTTTTTCCTCATCGGCAATCATAGATAAAGGTAGATAATCGCTAGTATAGCAACAATAATTCTATAATATCCAAAGGAGGATAATGAAGAGCGATTTAAATACCATAAAAATACTTTTACAGTAATATACCCTACTATATACGATACTAATGTGCCAATGGCAAACATAATAATATCATTTAGATTTAGTAAATGAATTACCCGTAACAAATCATATACACAAACAATGATCATAACAGGTACAGCCATGATAAAAGAAAAATCAGCAGCAGCTCTACGAGTGCATCCAATCAACATGCCCCCAGCAATGGTCGCACCAGACCGCGAAAAACCAGGCCACAAACAGAGCATTTGATAGAGTCCAATTTGAAAGCATTGATATACGGATAAATTATTAACAGAATCAACTAATCTTGTAGTTACACGCCGTTTTTCCGCATAAATCATGAAAAGCGCACCCACCACCAAACCTATGATGACAGGGATTGGCCCAAATAGATACCCTTTAATAATATATTGTAAAAGATAGCCCGCTGTTAATACAGGTAGTACACCTGCCCCAATATGTAATAGAGATACGCCACGAGTTTTAATCCAATTCTTCCGTTTTAAAAAGCTATTAAAGGTCCGTCTATAATGTGTATATATAGCAAGAATGGCGCCAATTTGAATAAACACTTCAAATACATCGGCATGGGCGCCTTCAAAATTAAGCATATGCCCAATAATAATCATATGACCTGTACTAGATACAGGAATGCATTCGGTTATACCTTCTATAATACCCAAAATGAGGGCAATTATATATTGTTCCATGATATCACCTACCTTTATAAATGCGGTCATAACTCATGGCAATATATAATGCCCTCAGTAATCAATATAGCTTTAATTAATCAATAACCATAACACGTTCAGGTTTTGTAACTGTTACAACCGCATGTTTTGGATCATTATTGTGTTCTAAGTATAATTGATCACCTTCGAGATGACCACGCCAACCTACAACAATCGGATATGTTTTAC
>NZ_CAJLUB010000200.1 GCF_905209685.1 uncultured Veillonella sp.
GCGACAATCGTCATGCCAAAACATACACCTCTCATCAAGGTGAATGCTACAAAACAATATGGTGCCGAAGTCGTTCTACATGGTGAGATTTATGATGAAGCTTACCAAAAAGCGATGGAATTACAACAAGAGCACGGATATGTGTTCGTCCATCCTTTTGATGACGAAGATGTTATCGAAGGGCAAGGTACAATTGCATTAGAAGTTCTTGAGGAATTGCCTGATGCGGATGTATTGCTAGTTCCTGTTGGTGGTGGCGGTATTGTTTCTGGTATCGCAGCTGCTGCAAAATTAAAAAATCCTAGCATTAAAATTATTGGTGTAGAACCAGAAGGCGCGGCTAGTGCAATAGCTGCGTTAAAAGAAGATCATCCTGTACCACTTAGTGAGGTGGCAACTATCGCAGATGGTACAGCTGTACGTCAAATCGGCGAAACTACATTAAAATATATTAAGAAATATGTAGATGAAATTGTTACTGTCTCTGATTATGAATTGATGGAAGCATTTTTGTTGCTTGTAGAAAAACATAAGTTAGTAGCAGAAAACTCCGGTATTTTACCATTGGCAGGCCTAAAAAAATTAGACTGTAAAGGCAAAAAGGCAGTAGCCATTGTTAGTGGTGGTAATATCGATGTACTTACGATTTCCTCTATGATCAATAAAGGTCTCGTATTGCGTGGTCGTATTTTCACTTTCTCTGTAAACCTTCCTGATAAACCAGGTCAATTGGTTGCTGTATCTCAAATGCTTGCAGATGCGGATGCAAACGTTATAAAACTTGATCATAATCAGTTTAAAAACCTTGACCGCTTCCATGAAGTGGAATTGCAAGTGACTGTAGAAACAAATGGTGAAGAACACATTCAACACATTATTGATACTTTCAAAAATAATGGTTACATTATTAAACGATTAAATTCCAGCGAGATTTTATCTGAATAGCTGGTCGAAAGGGTTCCTATGAGCGCAGAAACAATCAATGGGGCACGCATTGTCCTTGAAACATTGCATCGCCTTGGTGTAACCGACATGTTCGGTTATCCAGGTGGCGCAGTAATTCCAATTTATGATGAAATTTATAGCTTCCCTGAAATTAAACATTATTTTGT